>CAZKBG010000001.1:747328-946135 GCA_964551375.1 uncultured archaeon
GTATAAAAAATGTTAAAAGTATAAAAAATGTTAAAAGTATAAAAAATGTTAAAAGTATAAAAAATGTTAAAAGCATTGGGAATAATTTTGCTCGGTAAGTCTATTTGTTTTATTGATTTACAAAAACATTTTCAGCACTAAAACAAACAATACTCCAATAACAAGGGAGAAAATTGTTTTCTGATTAGTAATTCTCTGGCAGGAAGCGGGGATTAATTCATCGCCTGAAATATAAATCATAACTCCTGCAGTAACTCCGCTGATTAATCCAATTGCCCAAAAAGGAATTAACTGATAAAGATAAAACGCAAATGCAAATCCGATTAAAGTAGGCAAAGCAGTAACTGATGAAACAAGAAATGCCTTCCACTTCTTTTTTGTCAAGGCATAATAAGGCGCGGCAGTGGAAATTCCTTCAGGAATATGGTGAAGCGCCATTGCAAGCGCAACAGTGAGCGAAAGGCTGAAATTACTAAAAAATCCAATTGCAATCGCCATTCCTTCAGGAAAGTTGTGAAAAAACATTCCCCCAATTAAATACACTGGGGTTTTTTTGCTAATCTTGCCCTGCTTAACATTTGAATCAATAAGTTTGAACTGTTCGGTAATGTAAGGCACTGCGCTTTCAAGGATAAACATAAACCCCGCACCAACCGCAACTCCAATTGAGGCAATAACGATTCCAGACATTGCAATAGCGGTCGGAATAAGCTCCAAAAATGAGATTGAAAGCATAACGCCTGCGGCAAACGCAAGCATGTTAAAGACAAAACTGTCTTTTGGCTTTTTTAAAACTCCAAGAGCCGAGCCAAGTATCGGACCGACAACCGAAAGCACCAGAATTAATGTAATTTGGCCAAATTCCTGCATACCTAAACACTTTTTCAAAAGCTTATTAAAGAATCCTTTATGGGAACGTTTTTAACCATAAATAAGTATAGTTTTCTTACTCTTTTAACGGGGGTTAGTCAATGATATCAGCAAAAGAAGCTAAAATGGACATAAAAGAATTTTTGAAAACCAAGGTTCCTGAAATAGAAAATGAAATAGAAAAATTCATCCCAAGAAAGCCCACAAAAAAATGGATTGAAAGCGCGCTTGGAAAAACAGTGTTTGAACTTGACTTAATCGCCTATGAAAAAGGAGTAAACGAGCCTATTTGGGAGCTTTTAGACCGAGGGGGAAAAAGATTTCGCCCGGTAATGACCTGCCTTGTTGCAGAAGCAGTTGGCGGAAAATACGAAGACGCGCTAAAACTTGCTCCAATGGTAGAAATAATTCACAACGGGACTTTAATGCAGGATGATGTGGAAGACGATTCGCAGGCAAGAAGAGGAAAACCCTGCACTCATAAAGTATACGGCGTAGACACAGCAGTAAACACAGGAACAATAATGTACTTTTGGCCGATGGTAAAAATACTAACCGACGAGTACAAACTCGGCGACAAAAAAAGACTTCAAATTTATGACATATTCCTTCGCGAACTATTAAGAGTATGTTCTGGGCAAGCATGGGATATAGCATGGCACCACGGAGGATTCACTCCAAACGAAGCAGAGTATCTAAACATGTGCCTAAGCAAAACTGGGGTTCTTACAAGATTTGCGTGCCAGCTGGGGGCAATAAGCGGAGGAGCGACTAAGGAACAATTTGACGCTCTTGGAGACTTTGGGCAGATAGTTGGAGTAGGATTTCAAATCCAAGATGATATACTTGAATTAACCGAAGATAAATTCAAAGAAGGGAAAGGAAGCATCGGCGGAGATATTCATGAAGGCAAGAGAACGCTCATAGTTATTAGAACTATTGACAAAGCAAATGCAAAAGACAGAGCGCGCCTTGTGGAAATACTTGATTCCCACACGCTGGACCCAAAAGTAATACAAGAAGCGCTTGACATCATAAACAAATACGATGGAATAGCATATGCAAAAAAAAGAGCGGAAGAATTAGTTCTTGACGCGTGGAAAAGAGCGGACAAGGTTCTAAAAGACAGCAACGCAAAATCTCTTTTGAAGAAATTTGCAGAGTTTTTAGTAGACAGAAAAATTTGAAATGAATTAAATTAATTATTTGGAGGGACAATTATGGCTAAAGCAAAATTATCAGCAACTGAGAATCGAAAAAAAGAACACCTTGAGCTTTGCGCAAAAAAAGATGTCGGTTTTCACAATAAAACTACTCTTCTTGAAGCGGTAGAGCTTGACTACAAATGCCTCCCTGAAATAAGCATGAGCGAAGTGAACTTATCAACAGAATTTTTAGGAAAAAAATTCGCATTCCCTTTCATGGTGAGCGCAATGACGGGCGGAGCGCAGATAGCAAAAAAAGTAAATTTAGAAATTGCAGCAGCATGCCAGGAAATGGGGATAGGAATGGGCTTAGGAAGCATGAGAGCAATGCTCCAACAACCATCACTCGCAGAAACTTATTATGTTAGAGACGCAGCACCGGATATTTTTGTAGCAGGAAATATTGGCGCAGCTCAATTAAAGCAATATAATCCAGACCAGTTAAATGAAGCCCTTGAAGCAGTGGGCGCAGATGCACTTGCAATACACATGAATGCCGCACAGGAAGCAGTTCAGCCAGAAGGAGACGCAGATTTTTCAGCGCTGATAGTAAAAGTCGCTGAATTTGCAAATGAAATTAATGTTCCAGTTTATGTAAAAGAAGTAGGGCACGGCGTATCATATGACGTTGCATTTGCTTTGAAAGGAACAAACATACGCGCAATTGATGTTCAAGGAGCCGGCGGAACAAGCTGGACCGCAGTTGACGCGCTTCGCCACAAAGAAGGATTTGGATTGGCATTTAGAGAATTTGGAATACCCACCGCAGTATCAGTAATTGGAGTGAAATCAGCGCTCTACGGAACAGACAAAAAGATAATTGCTTCAGGCGGAATAAGAACCGGACTTGACGCAGTAAAAGCAATAGTTCTTGGCGCAAATATGACTGCCGCTGCGATGCCGGTGCTTCAAGCTCAGCAGAAAAAAGGAATTGAAGGAATAATGAATT
The DNA here is from genome assembly GCA_964551375.1 of uncultured archaeon. Lineage (GTDB taxonomy): Archaea > Iainarchaeota > Iainarchaeia > Iainarchaeales > JAAZKV01 > JAAZKV01. The sequence continues at coordinate 750,353 of CAZKBG010000001.1, forward strand.
ACTTAAGCGGACTGCAGAGAGAAATGAATATAACTGCATTTTTGCTTGGTTGCAAGAATATTAAAGAACTTCATGAAGAGAAACCCCTGCTTTTGGGCAGATTAACTGAATGGCTAAAGCAATAAATACTAGTTTTGATGTGATGTTCTTATGCAAATTGAACTAGGAAAAGTTAAATCAAAGGGACAGGGGACAATAGAATACCTGGTTATCATTGCGGTAGTGATAGTAATAGCGCTTGTTGTAGTTGGAATTATTTCAGGAATTTTTGGGGACAGCTCCGCGCAGGTTTTAAGCGGCGGCGAAGCCCTTGGAAACGTATCAAATTCAGCAGGAATTAATATTGTTGATTCAGTTTCAGATCCAAGCGGAAACGGATTAATCACGCTTCAGAATTTATCCCCTGACACAGTGACTATTTCACAAATCACCACTCCGGAGGGCGGGGGCGGGACATTTAATACAAATGTTACTCCGGGCGATTCAAGAACGTTTTCACTCAACGATCTTAATGCAAGCTGCTTATGCTCGGCAGGCGAAGTGAGAAAAATATGCAATTTTATTTTTTCAATTACAACTGCGTCAGGACTTGAAAAACAAGAAACTGTTTCAGTAACAGTTGACTGCTCAACTCAAAATGTGAATCCAGGAGATAGGGTAATTCCACCTCTTGACTCAACCGCGCCACAAGTTGCGCTGTCATCTCCAAGCGGAACCATTTTGTACGCAAATCCAATAACATTCACTTACACTGCGACCGACAATACTGCAGTGTCCAGCTGTTCGCTTCTAATAAACGGGGCAGTTGCCCAAACTGATTCCACAGCTCCGTTTGGTTCATTTACGCAGAGCATGACTCTTGGAAAGTACAATTGGTCAGTGTCCTGCCAAGATGCAAGAGCAAACACTGCTGTTCCAACAGCGGTTGACTTTAATGTATTTACAGCATTTCCTGTAGATTACTTCTTTTACAAAAATTCATGGCCTACTTCTTCAATGACCAAGATTTCTTCAACAACAGGCGCGCTGCTTGCAACATTAAGCACAATGGACGCCGACGCATATCACACATTTTACTTAGACTCTGATAGAAATTATTTGTGGGTTCCGCACCAGCACGGAAGCGCGACTCCGCAAGTGCCAAATTTAATAAAGATTGATTCAATATCAACAACAAAAATAGGGCAGTATTCCTCCCCATGCCCAGACATTTATTCAGGAATAGTTGACGGAAGCGGAAATGTATACCTTGGCGGAGGATGGAATTCAAGAGTAATTTGCAAATACGACACTTCAGGAACAAATGTTTCTAACTTTACTCCTGATGCAAATATTACCACAACACTCGGACTCACAATCGACTCAAGCAGCAATTTATGGATTTACGACCTTGGCGCAAACGGAACTCCTGCAACAACTACTGTGCAAAAGCTTGATTCTTCAACAGGAACAAAAATCCTTGAATTTGAAACAGACTGCAACGCAGCAACATTTGCAATTCCGCTTGACGCATTCAAATTTGATTCACTTGGGCAATTATGGCTTGCGTGCGAAACTCCATCAAAAACATATGTTTACAGCTCAACAGGGACAAAGCTTTACGAGTTTAACTTTAAGACATTAAGAATAACTCCTGACCAGTTGGGCAAAGTGTACCTGCTTTCCTCAGATAGAAACATAATGAAAGTGGACGCATCAAACTATGCTATTCTTTGGAATAATCCATTAAGTTATGCTGATACAGTGACTCATTTCTTCATACAGCCGACTGAAGACAAGGGACAGCTAATTGTCGGAAGACAGAATGCAAGCGGTTACATATCAACTTACGATACTAACACAGGGCTTAATGTGAACAACTGGACAAGCGGAAGCACTCAAACAACGGGCTCAATAGCCGCACAAAGCCCTGATCCAAACGGATTCTACCACTGGATGCTTTATTCAGGAAAAAAATAAAACCAGCTCGACAATTGACGAAGGTCGTTTCGTTTTCTGGATAGGTTTTTATACTTGTTTTCCCCTAAATTTCGTCTGCCTTTGGTGAGCGGCATTAGCTTAACCTTAGGGCATATGGGGATTTGAAAAAGTTTAGTAAAAGATAAAGATTTTGGGCAGAAAAATGGTGTTATTAGATGAAAGTTCCTTTACTACCTATAGAAGAAAGAAAGACTACTTTTAAGGAAGTTGAAACCGGCTTTACAAAAGAACAGGCATTAGCCGAAGCAGCACGATGTCTCCAATGCCCTGTTCCATCCTGCGTAAAAGGGTGCCCTGCTGGAGTAAATATTCCTGGATTTATTAAAGCATTTAAAGAGGGAGACATAATCAAAGCAGTTACAATAATTAGAGAAAGAAACTTTTTTCCAAGCATTTGCGGCAGGATTTGCCAGCATGAAAGACAATGCGAAGGAAACTGCATATTAGCAAAATCAAAAGACGGGCCTGTGACAATAGGCGGAATTGAAAGATTCATCGGAGACAATACGCCCTATCCAGCAAGGCACAATTTAGTAGGAAAACACGTTGCAGTAGTAGGCTCTGGGCCAAGCGGACTCGCAGTAGCAGCATACTTATCAGTAATTGGAATTCACGTAACAGTTCTTGAAGGGACAAACACATTTGGCGGAGTAATAAAATACGGCGTTCCAGAATTTCGACTCCCAAAAGACATAGTTGCAAGAGAAATATCAGGGCTGCACGATTTGGGAATTGATTTTGAGCCAAACGCAAAGATAAATGAAGAATCCCTTGAACAGCTTTCAAAAAAATATGACGCGGTTTTTATCGGGACAGGCGTTGGAAGATCAAAAGTTCTTGATGTTCCTGGCTCGGGGCTGAAAAACATAATGAGCGCAATGAAATTTTTGGTAAATTTAAATCAGAGCGGGCTGACAATGATTTCTCCAGGAGAAAAAGTTGTAGTAATCGGTTCAGGGTATGTGGGAATAGATGCAGCAAGAAGCGGAGTAAGACTTGGCGGAGACATAACCTGCTTAACAGTTGAAACTGAAGAAAAATTAAAAGAAAGAATTTCAATCAAAGACTTTGAAGAATCAAAAGAAGAAGGAGTAAAGTTTATTTTCGGAGTAAAGGTAAAAGAATTTTTGGGGACTGAAAAAGTGGAAAAAGTTGTTTATGAAAACCATGTTCGCGGAGAACTTGAAGCATCAAAAGTAGTTTTTGCAATCGGACAGGAGCACGATGATGACGATTCATTAAAAGCTCCGCTAAGAACAAACAAAACAGGATGCATTGATGTTAATGAAAACAACCAGACAATCATTTCAAATGTATTTGCGGCAGGCGACTGCGTTCACGGGCCAAAAACAGTAATACAAGCGGTTGATTCAGGAAGAAAATCAGCCCAGTCAATCATTAGGTTCCTAGACAAAAGAATTGCGAACGAAGCAATGGGGATAAAAAACGTTGACGAGCCTGAGAAAGTTATTCCAAAAGTCGACACTACGAATAAAGATATATAATTTAATGATTTAATTAAATTAATTTTAATTTGGCGGTGAAATTATGAATAAAGAAGCATTCAAAGATTTTTATAAAAAAAGCGTTAAAGAAAGACAGGAAATAATTTCACGCGAATTTAATCTGACTGATTCTGAAAAAGCACTTCTCACAAAAGAAGGCCCGCTTCCTTTTGAAACAGCAAACAGAATGATTGAGAATGTAATAGGGACATTTCCTCTCCCGCTAGGACTAGCAATGAATTTTACAATTGACGGCAAAGAATATGTAGTTCCATTTGTTCTTGAAGAGCCAAGCGTAGTGGCTGCCGCAAGCAACGCCGCAAAATTATCTTCAGGATTTCGCACAATAGTTGACGAGCCTGTGATGATAGGGCAGATACAGCTTGTGAAATGCAAAAATGCTAAAAGCGGACTTGAAAAAATACTTGCAAAGAAAAAAGAGCTTCTTGATGACTTAAAAATGATTGACTCAATTTTAGTGAAATTCGGCGGAGGACCGCGCGACTTAATCGGAGAGGTAATTAAAACTCCCCGAGGGGAAATGATAGCACTCCAGCTTCTTGTTGACGTGCGAGACGCAATGGGCGCAAATGCAATAAACACAATGGCTGAAAAAATTACGCCAAAACTTGAAGAGCTCAGCGGAGGAGAAGTAAGGCTTAGAATTATTTCAAATCTTGCAGTTCATAGAAAAGCAAAAGCCACAACTACTTGGACAAGAAAATCCCTTGAAGAAAGCTCAAAAGGGGAAATGAAAGGCGAAGAAATAATTGAAAGAATACTTGACGCATACGAATTCGCATCAGCAACACAATTTCGAAGCGCGACACACAACAAAGGAATAATGAACGGAATAGACTCGCTGACAATTGCAACGGGAAATGACTTTAGAGCAGTAGAAGCAGGTGCGCACAGCTATGCTGCATACAATCACCCTTATGCCCCTCTTACAAAATATTACAAAGACAAAAACGGCGACTTAGTTGGAGAAATAGAAATGCCAATGGTGCTTGCAACAATCGGGGGGACAATGAAATCAAACCCTTTAGCACAGCTTTCACTAAAAATACTTGGCGTAAAATCCTCAAAAGAACTTGCGAGCGTAGGCGCGGCAGTGGGACTTGCGCAAAACTTAGCAGCGCTAAGAGCACTTGCGACAACAGGAATACAAGCAGGGCACATGAAACTTCATTCAAAAAACTTAGCCGTTCAAGCAGGTGCAAAAGGAAGCGAAATAGACATAGTTGCTGCGCGAATGGTTGAAGCAAAAGAAGTTACTCAGACAAATGCTGAAAAAATACTTGCAGAAATAAGAAAGAAATAATTGGTTTGGCAGTTCTGTTTTTTTTATTCTAACGCAAGCATTGCAAACATTATTGCTACTCCAATTACAATACAAATGAATTGGATTAACGCGTCTTTTTTTGAAAATCTTACATGTAGTTGAGGCAAAAGATCAGTTCCCGCAAGGTAAAGGAATCCGCCAATAGTAAATGCAATTAAGTAAGGGGTAAATTCCGCAGTTGAAGAAATTACAAGCGCAAAACCTGCTCCGATAAAAGCAGTAAGCGAAATTAAAAAATTATACAAAAGCGCTTTTTTCTGGGTAAATCCGCTTTTTAATAGAACCCCAAAATCAGCAATCTCCTGCGGAACTTCATGAAGCAAAATTGCTATTGCTGTCGCAACACCAACAGCGGGACTTGCAATAAATGCTCCTGCAAGAATTAAACCGTCAATAAAATTATGCATAGCATCTCCAGCGAGAGCAACATATCCAAAAGAAGGCGTCTCGCAGACATTGCTATGCTCAACATGATGGCAGTGGTGCCAGTGAATAAATTTTTCAAGAACGAAAAATGCAAGCATTCCAACAAGAATAGTTAAGGATACTTCAAGCGATAATCCATTTTTGCTAAGTTCAGGCAGAAGATGGATAAAAACATCTCCTAAAAGCGCCCCTATTGCAAAAGCAACCATTGCCTCAAGAAAATGCTCAAGCTTTTTGTGATTGATGCTAAGGGTAAAAACGCCGATTAAAGAAGCAAGTGAAATAACTAATAAGGAAATAAATAATTCAAAAAACATTTAACACACCAAAACTAACTTTTTGCTTTGCAGCATTACAGCAAGTATTTTTCCAAAGTTAATAATTTTAAACCTATTTGTTAATAACATTTGTAGTTTACGCGGGCTAAGTTATTAAGTCAAATTTAGCTGATTTGACTGCTGATTTAGAAGATATTAAAACAGGCAAAAATAAAAAAAGGGTTTTTGGTGATTTTTATGGCTGAAGTAGTAAGTTTTTCAATGCCCGGCGACACAGCTGATGAAATTGATGCCCTTCAAAAAACTCTTGCGCTTAAAGGAAGAAGCGAATTAGTAAGAGCGGCTCTTCGCTCGCTTGAAAATGAAACAAAAGAACACTCAAAACTGAAAGGAAAAGTAAACGCAGTGCTTGTAGTATCCCATGAACATGACGACAGCCTTGAAGAAGTAATCCACCATAACGATGCGCTTGTAAAAACCCACATGCACCAGCATGTCGGCAAAAAATGCGTTGAAATATTTTTACTTGAAGGGAGCGCTGAACAGATAAGATTACTCTATAACGCGCTTGCAAAGAACAAGCACGTTCTTGGGACGAAGTTGGTTGTGATTTGAGATTAATTCATATTATATTTGTTCAATTTTGGATAATTTTTACTAAACATAAATCCTTACGTCAATTGACGATTTGCTTTACGTCTTACTGGAAAGGTTTTTATAGTCCTGTGATTAGTTAATGTTTATGCTTAAAGCAACACAATCTAATTGTGCTTAAGCGACTTTAAACAAAGGTTGATTGTATGGCAGGAATAATAGGGTGGGGAAGTTACATCCCAAAATACAGAATAAAAGCAGAAACAATAGCAGAAGTGCAGAACGCCGATGCTGACTCAATAAAAGCAGGATTAGGACTTACTGAAAAAAGTGTTCCTGGCAAAGACGAAGACACAGCAACAATCTCAGTAGCTGCGGCAAGAGATGCGCTAAAAAGAACAGAAATCAACCGAAAAGAAATAGGCGCAGTATACATTGGAAGCGAAAGCCACCCTTATGCAGTAAAGCCGACCGCTTCAATAGTTGGCGAAGCGCTTGATATTGGAAACACTTACATGGCAGTAGACACTGAATTTGCATGCAAAGCAGGAAGCGCAACAATACAAATGAATGCGGGATTAGTAAATTCAGGAATGATAAAATACGGACTAAGCATCGGAGCAGACACCAGCCAAGCAGAACCAGGAAACGCGCTTGAATACAGCGCAGCAGCAGGCGGAGCAGCGTTCATAATCGGTCCTGACAAAGAATCAGTAGCAATACTTGAACACACTTGCTCTTACACTACCGACACTCCTGATTTTTGGAGACGCTCAATGCAGCCATACCCATCACACGCAGGAAGATTCACAGGAGAGCCAGCCTACTTTAAGCACGTAACAGCAGCAACAAAAATGATACTTGAAAAAAGCAAACTTGCGATGAAGGATTTTAAGTTTGTAGTATTTCACATGCCAAATGGAAAATTTCCTCTAAGAGTAGCAAAAACTTTTGGAGTGACAAAAGAGCAACTTGAAGCAGGACTTGTGGTAACAAAAATAGGAAACACATACTCTGGCTCATCAATTTTGGGACTTGCCAGCGTGCTTGACATAGCAAAACCAAATGACAGAATTTTAGTAACTTCATACGGAAGCGGAAGCGGAAGCGACGCATTTATTTTCAAAGTAACAGACAAAATTACAAAAGCCCAAGGAAAAGCAAGAAAAGTAAATGACTACATAGCGCGAAAAGAATATTTAGGATACGCGCAGTATCTAAAACACATGGAGGGCATACACGGTTAGTGATTAGATATGGCTAAACGCTACATGACTCCGCACAAACTTGGCTTTGCAAAAGCTGCTGCAGAAGCAGTGGTAAAGCAGAGAAAAAAAAGCCGAAAAGAAATTGCAATGGCTCCATGGACAACAATAAAAGGCGCAGGAATAGAACTTTGGAGAGAAAGATTCTGGTTCCACCCGTTTCGCTCAATCGGAATAATAGTAAGCATTCCGCAAAAAATGCTTTTAAAAATCGCATCAGAAAGAGCAAAAGTAAGAATGGCAAATGTAAATGTTGCCGCAATGGTCAGGGAAGAAATGGAAAGAGACGCTGGATTCAAAGCAACAGTGCAAACTGCAGTAAAAGACCACAAATGGCTTTATGTTGACTGGAAAGGAAGAATTGTGCAGACAATAAATTCTCCAATAAAAGAAAGCGAGGAAAATTTTGTTCTCAAAGACAGAGGACATGCCAAAAGGGCGAATATGAAAGAATTTAGCGGAAAAGCAACAATAAAATATGTTAACGCAAGTACACAGCCGAGAAAATCAAGCGACCCTGCAGGGCCAAGAGCAATAATGATAGGAACAAGAGGAAAAAATTTACACGTATCAAATTTGAGAGCAGGAAAAGAAGAAGTGATAGTAAGAACAGCTATAGAAAGCCAAACAATGACGCCGTTTGCGTCAAGACCAAACACAGTATTATTAAAATTAAAAATGAAAGACGGAAGCACAAAGAAATTTGTTGTTAATAAAGATGAAGCAAAAGGAGTAGTAAGAAGATTGGGGTTGTGAGTAAAATAAAATTAGTTTTTATTTTATAGATTAAGTAAATTTATTTTAAAGGTGTACATATGAAAGTAGGCGTAATAGGAATTGGAATAACAAAGTTCGGAGAAATTTGGGACGCAAGCTTAAGAGAACTCTTGCTTGACGCACAGCTTCGCTCATTAAATGATGCAAAAATAGAAGCAAAACAAATAGACGCAATGTACACCGGAAACATGGCAGCAGGACAACTAAGCGGACAACTGCATGTAGGCGCAATGGCGACAGAAAATCTAAATTTAGAAATACCTTCAATAAGAGTAGAAGCAGCATGCGCAAGCGGCTCGCTCGCACTAAGACAAGGACTTCACGCAATAGAAGCAGGCGAAGCGGATATTGTAATGGTGAATGGAGTAGAAAAAATGACTGATGTTTCAACAGAACAAGTAACAACAGCATTAATGGGCGCAGGCGACGAAGAGCTTGAAGGATTCAACGGACTAACATTTCCAGGATTATATGCATTGCTTGCAAACGCATATATGCACGAATACGGATTAACAAGAGAAGTATTAGCAGAAGTGTCAGTAAAAAACCACTTCCACGGCGCAAGAAACTCATACGCGCAATTTCAAAATGAAATAACAGTAGACACCGTAATGGACTCAACAATGGTAGCAGATCCTTTAACTTTATTTGACTGCTCTCCAATAACAGACGGCGCGGCAAGCGTAATACTCGCAAGCGAAAAAACAGCTAAAAAAATGGGCGCAGAAGTATATGTAACAGGCTCAGGACTCGCAACTGACACATTATCACTTGCAAGAAGAAAATCACTCCTTGAAATAAAAGCAGGAAAATTAGCCGCTGGCTTTGCATACAAGCAAGCTGGAATCACCGCAAAGGATATTGATTTTGCAGAAGTGCATGATTGTTTTTCAATAGCAGAAATTTACGCAGTGGAAGCCCTGGGACTTGCAAAGCAGGGACAAGGATGGAAATTATACAAAGAAAGACAAACTTACTGCGATGCAGACAAGCCGGTAAATACAAGCGGCGGACTAAAAGCATGCGGACACCCAGTTGCAGCAACTGGAATAAAACAGGCAGTGGAAGCAGTAATGCAATTACGCGGACAAGGCGCAAAAAGACAAGTAAAGGACGCTGAAATTGGAGTAACACACAATGTGGGCGGAAGCGGAGCAACTGCAGCAGTGCACGTATTTAGAAGAATGAAATAAAAAAGCAAAAATAGGAATTATATTTGAGCGTGATAAAAATGGCGGAAAAGAAAGGATTTTTTGGAAAACTATTGGGGGGAAAATCAAATTCAGGATTTGGATCAACAGATTCAGAACCAGTAAGAAGAATTGAACCCAGAATAGTTGAAGAAAGAAGAGAAGAAGACGAACCAGGACAGCTTTGGAAAAAAGCCAAGAAATGGAGAGAAGACCAGGCACTCAACGAGCCTCTTGTAAAAAGAAACCAGTACAAGAAAAAATACTGACACAACAAATTAGGGAAGTTTTATTGGAAAATTAGCGGATGGTGTGAAAATGTTTAGAGAAAGCCCGATAATAAGGTGGAGACACTACAACGACAGATATAAACTGAAAGGAAGCAAATGCACAAAATGCGGAGCAACCTACTTTGAAAAAAAAGGAGTATGCACCTGCAGCAACATGGACTTTATTGAAATGGACTTCTCAGGAATTGGAAAAATTGCAGCATTCACACAAATCCACGGCGGGCCGGAAGCATTTGAAAACAAAACACCATACTGCGTGGCAGTAATAGACTTAGCTGAAGGCGCAAGAATTGAAGCGCAGGTAGTAGACGCAAAGTACGAAAATCTAAAAATAGGAATGGAAGTTGAAGCGCAATTTAGAAAATTCTATGCAAGCGGCGAAAAAGGAGTAATCCACTACGGAACAAAATTTGTTCCAAAATTCTAACGCTCTAACCTGTGCCGATTTTGGCAAAAAGAGAGCGGGTAAATTATGAAAATGCCAAAAAAGAATGAGCTGTTAGTTCTGCCTGAAGACCACGCGGCTCATTTTGCAAAAAAATGGTTAAGATTTGCAAGAATGAAAGGAAAACCGGTTGCAAAAAGAAAACTTGCTGAATTAAAAGAAAAAATGAAACGCTTCGCAAGACTTGCTCCCATGGTTGAAAAAGCTTACTGGGAAGGATACAGAAAACAGAATCCAACAAGATACCAAGCAATCGCATTATCAGAATCCGTTCTTGAAAAAGTACTGGCAGGCGAATCAAAAGCAAAAATAAAACAAGCACATTACTTGATTGCGCATAATTTTTCACTGCAAACCTTTCGAGAAAAATACGGAGAAAGCTTAATTGCACCCGCAGAAAGAATTGCAACTATAACATTTAAGATGCAGGAAGAATTACCAGGATATCTAAAAAGAAACTGGAACAAACTCAGCGAGTTTGAGCAAAAACAATTGAAAGCCACAAAAGAAGCTCTTCCAGGAATAAATCTAAGCCTTCTTGCGCACGATATTGAAGGAAAGGCGATGTCGATTCCGGTTCATTTACTGACTCAAGCGGAAAGAGTTCACAAAGAAGCAATCACAAGCTTAATTGGCGAATCAAGATTTAATAAATTTAACAAAACAATGAACAAAGCAGTGGATATGCTGATAGAAAAAGAACATGAAGAGGAAAAAAAGAGAGGTTTAGCAAAAGGCGGAGCAAGAAAATTAACAAAAAAAGAAATTGAAGCAAGAAGAAAAAGAATTGTTTAAATTTACGGATGGTTATAACATGCAAGAAGCAAAAGGAAGAGGATACGGAAAAGTAATACTGTTTGGAGAATACTTTTCTGTTTACGGCACTCCGGGAGCGGCGGCAGGCATTGACAAATATGTTGAAGTAAAAGCAACCAAACACAAAGACGCAGAAGATGTCATAATTGACGACCAGTTGTTCTTTAAAGAAAAAGTTTCGCTAAAAGAAAATCCCGAACACATAAAAATCAAAGGGCTTAAGGCAATGTTTAAAGATGAAATAGAAATTTCACTAAAAGGATTCAAATTAACTTACAGCGGGAACCTTCCCCACGGAGAAGGAATGGGATTTGGCTCGGCGCTTGGAGCCGCAACAGCAAGAGCAGTAAGCTCAATGTTTGACATGAAACTAAAAGATGAAAAAATAAACGAGCTTGCGCAAAAATGGGACTCTGCGACAAACGGAACTCCCAGCGAAATTGACGACGCATGCGCAACATACGACTCGCTTGTATGGTTTGAGAAAAACAAAGAAGACGACAAAGTCAAGGCAAGGCCGTTTAAATCAGGCGGAGCGCTCTTTTTAATAATCGGCGAAACAGGAATAAAAAAACAAACACCAGAAGCTCTTGCGGAAGTAAAGAAGTGGAAAGAAGAAAACAAATCTGAATTTGAAAAAATACTTTCAGAAGCAAAAAAACTTTCAGGAAAAGCAAAGCTTGCGCTAAAATTCGGCGAAATGGCTGAAATAGGAAAACTAATGAATCAAAATCAGGAACTTTTAAAAAAAATAGGAGCATCTCTTCCTGAACAGGAGGCATTGATAAAAATTGCGCTTGAAAAAGGAGCATACGGCGCAAAAATTACCGGAACAGGATCTGGAAATATAATTGCGCTTTGCGAAAACGAGGCAATGCAGGACAAAATAATTGCGACAATCGAACAGAGAGGGTACAAAGCAATTAAAACAAGAATTCATTAAATTAGGGCAAATATTTGGGGATGAAAAAATGGGAAGCGGAAAAGGATACGGAAAAACAATACTGTTTGGAGAACACTTTGTAGTATACGGGCTTGAAGGAATACCAGCTGCGTTAGGACAAATCACCACTGCCGAAGTTAAAAAAATCGCAGGCGAAAATGGGTACACTTTAGCAGACAACCGCCCCGCAACTCCGGGATATAAGGAAGAAAAAGCTGGTGAATACAGCGCGCTGATTAATAGAATACTTGAATTCATGAAAGTTAAAGGAAAAATCCAGATTACGCTCGGCGGAGATTTATTCTGCGCTTCAGGAATGGGCGCAAGCGCAGCATGCGCAGTGGCAATTGCCCGCGCAATAAACGACGAGTATAAACTTAACTGGACAGATGAACAAATAAACAACGCAGCGTTTGAAGGGGAAACTGCAGGAAGCGGAACACCAAGCGGAATAGATAACACAGTGGCAACATACGGCGGGTTTATAGTTTTCGCAAAAAATCTTGAAGGCGGAGCAAACCGAATTGATCTTTTGAAAGTGAAAAAGCCTATTGAAATAGTGCTGGCTAATTCAGGATTAACCGCTCTTACAAAAGAAGTAGTAGGAGATGTGAAAAAATTAAAAGAAGCGGAGCCCGCAAAAGTTGATTTGATATTTTCAGAATATGAAAAGCTTGCAAACGAAGCAAAAAAAGCAATTTCAACAGGCGATTTGAAAAAAGTCGGGGATCTCATGAATAAAAATCACGAATTGTTGCAGAGATTAACCGTTTCATGCAAAGAACTTGATGAAATTACAAGCACTGCAAGAAATGCAGGGGCATTTGGGGCAAAACTCACAGGGACAGGACGAGGTGGAATGGTTATTGCATTAACTCCCGGAAAAGAACTGCAGGAAAAAGTTGCAAAAGCAATTTCAGCAAAAGGGTATAAGACAACAAAAACAATGATAGGGTAATTTTTTGAAAATTTGCAGAACTTAGGAAGTAATTAAATCAAAAGTATTTGTAATAAGATATTATTGGCTGTGAAAAAATGGAAAAAAGAATAATTCTTGGAGTCAGCGGGGCATCAGGAGTAAATTATGCCCTTACTTTGCTAAAAGAATTGAAAAAAAGCGGAGTAGAGGTTCACTTAATCATGAGCGAGTGGGCTGAAGTGGTATTGGCTCTTGAAACAGGAAAAAAAGTAGCTGAAATGAAAAAACTTGCATTCAAAACATACTCAAACAAAGATATGGCAGCAAGCGTATCCTCAAGCTCATTTTTAGTGGATGGAATGATAGTGCTTCCAGCTTCAGTAAAAACAGTATCTGAAATAGTTCATGCGCACACTTCAAACTTAATCACACGATGCGCGGATAATATGCTGAAAACAAAAAAAACACTTGTGATTGGATTTAGAGAAACCCCAGTCAGTCCACCGACACTTGAAAATCTCTATAAACTTTCGCTCTACGGGGCAATTATATTTCCATTAAGTCCGGGGTTTTACAATAAGCCAAAAACAATTAAAGACATAGAGGGATTTATTGTAGGCAAAGCAATGGATTTATTAGGTGTTAGAAATAATACTTATAAAAGATGGGAGAAGGCATAAAAGCGCTTAAAACAAAAAGGTGATTATATGACGTTTAGGGAATTTGTAAAAAAAACTGATTTAACGGTGAGAAAACCAGTTTCAAAGAATTTAGAAGCAAGCGGCATAATTCACTCAGCGGGAGACAAAAGCATTCTCTTTGAAAAAATAAAAGAATCAAAATATAAAATTGCAGCAAATGTATTTGCAAACAAGCAAAAAGTTGCGGCATACCTTGGATGCGGAGTAAAAGATTTAGTTCCAGTGATGACTAAAGCTCTTCAAAACCCAACAAAACCAAAATTAGTCTCTAAAACCGACCACCAAGAACACCCTGTTGATTTAGACCTGCTTCCAATACTGACTCATACAGAAAAAGACGGCGGAGCATATGTTTCAAGCGGAATGATAATTGTAAGCGACCCAGGCGTGGGGCAGAATGTGTGCTATCATAGAGGAATGGTTATTTCAAAAAACAAATTAGCATTAAGAATACTTGAAAGAAACACAATGGAACTTTTGAAGAAAAACGGCGGAACATTAAAAGCAGCATACTGCGTAGGAAGCGGAGCAGAAGTATTAGTAGCTGCCGCAATGGCTCCAGCTCTTGGAGTAAACGAACTTGAAATAGCAAATTCAATGAAGCCAATTGAAGTAATGAAAGCAAAATTATTTGACGCGACACTTCCAGCGGACAGCGAATTTGTATTTGAAGGAACACTTACTTTAAACGAAAGACACAAAGAAGGGCCGTTTGTTGACTTGACAGAAACAAGCGACATAATCAGAGAAGAGCCTGTATTCACAGTTGAAAAAGTTTATGCAAGACCAAACCCAATATGGCATGCGCTTCTTCCAGGCGGATTTGAACACAAAATATTAATGGGGATGCCAAGAGAACCAACTGTGTTTGACGAAGTGGCAAAAGCAGGAATAGAAGTTATTGACGTGAGCGTAAATCCAGGCGGAAGCTCATGGTTCCACGTGATTGTAAAAATCAATAAAAAGAATGAAGACGACGGCAAACGCGCAATTGATGCCGCAATGAAAGGACACACTTCAGGAAAGCACTTTTTTGTAGTGGATAAAGACATTGATATCTATAATCCGCTTGAAGTAGAATGGGCAATGGCGACAAGATTCCAAGCAGACAAGAATTTGTACCTGTTCCCAAAGCAGAAAGGATCATCACTTGATGCAAGCGCGGACCAAATCACACGCGAAACATGCAAAGCTGGATTTGACTTGACAATGAGGCTTGATAAAGTAGGGAAAATGACAAGAACAGAATTCCCAAAGTACAATATAAAAGATTATTTGTAAATAAGTTAAGATATGAAGGTAATTGAATATAATAAGTTTAGTAACCAAAAGATTGTGATTTTATGAAGCTAACAAAACAAGAAAAGGATATGCTGAACGGCAAATACGGAAACGCCGTAAAGAAAAGCATGGGAATACTTGTAGCGCTTGGAGAAATATACAACGCAAAAAAATTAATTGATGTGACAAGCGTGCAAATAGCTGGAGTAAGCTATGACAACCTTGGCGACGCAGGACTTGAATTCTTGGAAGAACTTGCAAAAGACGGCAAAGTAAAAGTTCTTACTACTCTCAATCCTGCGGGAATGGACCTTGAAAATTATAAAGCACTTGGAATTAGCGAAGAGTTCGCAGTAAAACAAAGAAAAGTAATAGAAGCATTCTCTAAAATGGGAATACTTCCAACATGCACCTGCACTCCTTATTTAATTGGAAATAATCCTCATTTTGAACAACACATAGCGTGGAGCGAAAGCTCAGCTGTAGCATACGCAAATTCAGTAATAGGCGCTTACACAAACAGAGAAGGCGGACCAAGCGCGCTAGCAGCAGCATTAACAGGAAAAACTCCTCTTTACGGAATGCATTTGCCCGAAAGCAGAAAAGCGCAAGTAAAAGTAAAAGTAAAATGCAAAATCAAAGGAACTTGGGAATTTGGAGCGCTTGGAAAAGCAATCGGAGAAAAAGTAAAAGCAAAACCAGTTTTGATTACAGGAATAAAAGAAGCGACAGTAGATGAGCTAAAATCATTCTCAGCAAGCATAGCAACATACGGCGGAGCAGCGATATTTCATATAAAAGGAATAACGCCTGGAAAAACACCGACTCCAAAAGAAGAAATTGTAATTACTGAAGAAGACATTAAAAAAGCGGAAAAAGAAATGGACTCGGACTGCGAAGTTGATTTTGTAAGCGTAGGATGCCCTCATGCAAGCCTTGCAGAACTTGCAAAAATCGCAGAGCTTTTGAAAGGAAAAAAAGTTACAAAAGAATTCTGGATAACAACCGCCCGCCCGACAAAAAAAATAGCTGATGCTGCAGGATATGCAAAAATAATTGAAGACGCAGGCGCAAAATTCGCCGCAGATACTTGCTGTGTTGTAGCTCCAATAAAAAACAGATTCAAATGCATGGCAACGGACTCAGCAAAAGGATGCTACTATGCAGGCGCAAAAAATAATTTCAAAGTAAAAATTATGCCGATTGAAAGATTAATAGAAGAAGCATGCAAGCCAATCGGGCAAAAATGAAAAAAGCGGTAAATTGAGTAATGAAATGATATTTTGAAAAAAATGTGGTGTTTATGACAGAACTAAAAGGAAGAAAAATATTTGGCGGCTCAATCGAAGGAGAAGCGCTTGTAACAACACAAGGGATTTCATTCTTCGGCGGAGTAAATCCTGACAACGGCGTAGTGCAGGAAAAAGGACACGAACTTGAAGGGCAGAGCATATCAGGAAAAATACTTGTTCTCCCGCAGGGAAAAGGCTCAACAGTAGGAAGCTATGCGATTTACCGAATGAAAAAACAAGGAACTGCTCCAAAAGCGATTGTATTAAGCGAATGCGAAGCAATAGTTGCGGTAGGCGCGATAATTTCAGAAATCCCGTGCGTTGACAAGATTGATATTTCAAAAATAAAAACAGGGCAAAAGCTGAAAGTAGACGGCGACAAAGGAATAGTTGAACTAAAATAGCAATATAGGTCTAAAAAATCGATATATTTTCTTATTCAAGATACTTTTAAATAAAGAAAAAGTGCTCATTTTGCAAGTGGTTTAATGTTTGGCAGAAGAGGGCAGGGCACAATAGAATACCTTGTAATTATTGCAGTTGTGATAGTTTTAGCGCTTGTTGTTTCTTATTTTATGATGGGCTCGCTTGGCTCGGCTTCAGCAGCAGAAAAGGCGAGTCTTAAAGCAGCTTGGCAGTCAAAAGAAGTGGGAATTGCTGATTTTGCAGTTGATTCAAGCGGAAGCGGAAAAATCGCATTGATGAACAACTCTGGCGAATTTGTGAGAATAAAGAAAGTTTATGTTGAAGGAGTGCTTGTTTATGACGGAACGCTTTCACTTGGAAATTTTGACAAATATGTAGTGGGCTCTTTTGCAAGCAATGTCGCAGCGTGCAGTGCGGACAGAAGATATAGAATAAGAATAGTTTACGAGGCTGAAAGCGGGCTTGAAGATGAAGTGAGCGGAGATTTGTACCCAGAATGCATGGCAAGCGCATCACAAATAAACACTTTGCTTTTAAGCATCCCAAATATTGACTCAAACATAAATATCGACTTGAATGTATCAACAGGACTTTTAGGACTTGCAAACTCACAGGCAGTGAATACAAGAAACCTTGACAATATTTCACAAGGCTCATCCCCAGACTCAAATGTAAAATATGACACTAATGTTGTGACATTAAATACAGTGTGAGTTTATGGGTTATTCTAAATTTTTATTGGCTTTTATATTTATTCTTTTTTTGACAAATGTTTTTTCAGTAGACATTTCCACATGCGCTGATTTATACAATATGGCTGAATCTTCAAGCTCATTTACCGTTACAACCAATATTGACTGCGCAGCATATACAGCCGCGGGAGATAAATTTGGAAACGCAATAAATTTTTACGGAACGCTTGACGGAGGAAACTATACTATAAGCAATATTTATGTAAATGCTCCAGGGGCAGATTATGTCGGAGGAATATTTAGAACAGTAAACAGTGTCAGCAATTTAACTCTTCAAAATGTAAAAATATATGCAAGCAACAGAAGCTATGTCGGGGGGCTTGCGGGACAATCAAGCGGAACAATAACAAATGTCACAGTAAGAGACTCAAATATTTTTGGAAACAACTTTGCAGGAATAGTTGTGGGAAACTCTTTAGGACAGGTGCTGAATTCGTCAGTTTATGATTCAAATATTTCCGCAAACCACGCAGTTGGAGGAATGGTCGGCAGAGTATATCATAACATGCTGAATCCAAGAGTAAGCAATGCGATAATCAACGGAGTTGGGGATGCTTCAAATGCATATGGAGTGGGGGGAGTTGTTGGAACAATAGACACAACAAATAGAAGAATAGATTTGAATGATTCAGTTGTGTCGCTTGGAAATTTATACGGAACATACTTTGTGGGCGGAGCAGTAGGGGTGGCAACATGCTATTACTGCTCAAATCCAGTAACAATGAACCGAATCACAGTTAATGCAAATCAAATAACCGGAAATCAATACGTGGGCGGGCTTGCCGGGCACTTTCCATTGCCAATAACAATAACCGATTCAAACGCCACAGTGACTCAAATTACAGGAGACCGAGCAAATTCAGGCTCAATAGGAGGGCTTGTAGGGTACGCAAATGTTGTGGGGAGCAATTTATCCTTCACAGGAAATATTTCAATAAATTCCTCAGGCAGCACAACAGGGTATATCGGCGGGCTTGTCGGAAGAATTGATTCAGGCTCAATAAGAAACGCAAAAGCAGATGTAAACATTGACACTACGCTTGGCTCGGTAACAATGGATAATGTCGGCGGAATTTTGGGATTTGATAATTCAAATACAACAATTACCGACGCAAACGTAGTCTTTGGCGTAATAAAAGGAAAAAATTCTGTCGGCGGAATTGCAGGAAATATTACAACTTCAATTGTTCGAACAAGAGTTACCGGAACAACACTTACCGGGGTAGGCGCTGATACTTATTATGGGACTGGCGGAGTTGCGGGAACTGCAAGAGCCGACAGCAGAAGAATTGATTTGAATGACTCAGTTGTTAACATTACTACTATTAACGGAACAAGATTTACTGGGGGAATAGTCGGAGTGGGGTGGTGTTATTACTGCTCTAATCCAACAAATGTTTTCAACTCTTCTTTTACAGGCTCTGCTTTGAACGGTTATCAGTTTGCTGGAGGAATCGCAGGATATCTACCAAGCGGAACATCCCTAATTTCAAACTCAACGGCAAGAATTCCTCAAATGACTTTTTCAGGCTCTGACCCTTACTATTCAGGCGGAGTGGGAGGAGCAGTAATTAACATAACTAATTCAAATTTTATTGGAAATATTGACGTAAGCAAATCTTCCAACACAGGAAGCGGATACTTTGGGGGAATTGCAGGACAGGCAAATTCAATCTCAGACTCATGGGCTGACACAAATCTTAACTTAATGCTCGGAACATATGCGAGTAATTATGTCGGCGGGCTCGTTGGAAATTACACAGGAAATATTACTTCCAGCTATGCAAAAGTCCACCATATTTGGGAACCAAGCACTTCAAACGGGACAAACATAGGGGGGCTTGCAGGGCAGGGGGCTACTGCGGGCGGATACATAATAGACTCAAATGTAACTTTTAATGATATTAACGGAGGAAACAGCGTAGGAGGGCTTGCAGGATATACTCAAGGAAATATTTTGCGAACAAAAGTAATTGGAAACACTTTAAGCGGAACAGGCGCCGATTCATATTATGGTGTCGGCGGGCTTGTCGGAACAATAAGAGCCGACAGCGGAAGAGTTGACCTAAATTATGCAAATGTAAATATTACTACAATTAACGGAACAAGATTTACGGGCGGAATTGTGGGAGCTGGATGGTGTTATTACTGCTCATACACAACAAATGTATTTAACTCAACTTTCACAGGCTCTGCTTTGAACGGTTATCAGTTTGCTGGAGGAATCGCAGGATGGCTTCCAAGCGGCGCATCAAAAATATATGATTCAAATGCGCGAATTACAAGAATTTATCTTTCAGGTTCCAACCCATATTATTCAGGAGGAGTTGGCGGACAGGCATATGATATAAACAATGCAAATTTTATAGGACTAATTGAGGTCAACAAATCTTCCAACTCAGGAGACGGATACTTTGGAGGACTTGCGGGACACGCAAACAGTATTTCATATTCCTGGGCTGACACAAACCTTAACCTTCATCTTGGAGCATATGCGAGTAATTATGTCGGCGGGCTCGTTGGAAATTATACTGGAAACATTGACCACAGCTGGGTTAGGGTTCATCATATTTTTGAGCCTGCAACAAGCAATGGCGGAAGAGTGGGAGGACTTGCAGGGCAGGGGGCTACTGCGGGCGGATATATTTCTGATTCGAACGCCGTGTTTACTGATATTAACGGTGGAAATGATGTTGGAGGGCTTGTTGGTTATGCGCAGGGAAATATTTTAAGAAATAAAGTTACTGGAACAAATGTTAGAGGGACTGGTTATTTAGACGGTTATAGTTTGTATGGTGTTGGCGGATTAGTTGGAACAATGCAGGCAGGAGCGCGCTCCGATGTAAATGATAATGTTGTTGATTTGAATTCGGTTGTTGCTACAAGTGGTGCCGGCGGACTAGTCGGCTCGCAGTATTGTTACAGCTGTTCTTCAAGCTACTGGATGGGAGTAAATAGATCTAAGGCTGATTTGAACTGGCTGATTGGGACTACGCACGTGGGCGGCTTAGTCGGACACATTCCGCTTACAGCAAGTTTTATTGCCGACTCAAACGCAAGGATTGTAAAAATTTTGGCCACAGGTTCCGACCCATATCACATTGCAGGACTAGCAGGAGCAAATGCAGGAGACATTATCAGGTCAAATTTTGTTGGAGAAATTGATGTTAGAAAAACAAGCGGAAGCGGAAACAACGGATACATTGCAGGACTTTCAGGGTCAGTTAGAAATATTTATTCCTCATGGGCTGATACAAATATTAACATAATGCTTGGAACTTTTTCCACAAACTATGTCGGCGGATTAACAGGATACTATTCAGGAAATATTACTTCAAGCTGGGCAAGGGTTCACCATATTTGGGAGCCTGCAACAAGTAACGGCGGAAGAGTGGGAGGACTTGCAGGATATGGGGCTACTGCGGGCGGATATATTTCTGATTCGAACGCAATGTTTACTGATATTAACGGTGGAAATGATGTCGGAGGGCTTGTTGGTTATGCGCAGGGAAATATTTTGAGAAATAAAGTTACTGGAACAAATGTCCGCGGCGCAGGACTTGCTGATGGGTACAGTGTATATGGTGTTGGCGGTTTAGTTGGAACTATGCAATCAGGAGCGCGCTCTGATGTAAATGATAATTCAGTTGATTTAAATAGTGTCAGCGGAACAACGGGTGTTGGCGGGTTAGTGGGTTCGCAGTATTGTTACAGCTGTTCTTCAAGCTACTGGATGGGAGTAAACCGTTCAAGCGTTCGGTTAAATTTTTTGTCTGGAACAAATTATATTGGCGGAATTTTTGGGCACGCTCCATTGACAGGGACATTTATTTCTGACTCAAATGCAAGAATTCCAAAGATTACTGCTTCAGGAACAGACCCATATCACGTTGGGGGATTATGCGGACAAACAGAAGGAGATGTGATAAGGTCAAACTTTATTGGAGAAATTGATATTAGAAAAACAAGCGGGAGCGGGAATAACGGATACATTGCAGGACTATGCGGAGCAGTAAGAAATATTTCTTACTCGTGGGCTGATACAAACATTAACATTCTACTTGGGGGATATTCAACAAATTATGTCGGCGGATTAACAGGGTGGCTCAGAGGAAATATGACTTACAGCAATGCAATACTTGGGCATATTTGGGAACCTGCAACTTCAAACGGCGGAAGAGTAGGCGGATTAGTAGGGCAAGTAGCAGTAGCAGGCGCAAGCATTTCAGATTCAAATGTTATTTTTGTTGATATTAACGGGGGAAATGATGTTGGGGGGCTTGTTGGTTATGCGCAGGGAAATGTTCTAAGGAGCAAAGTAACTGGAGTAAATGTTCGAGGCACAGGACTTGAAGATGGTTATAGTTTGTATGGTGTCGGCGGTTTGGTTGGGACTATGCAGTCAGGCGCGCGTTCTGATGTAAATGATTGTTCAGTTGATTTGAATAGTGTAGTGGGACTTGCAGGAGTTGGAGGAATAGTCGGCTCTCAGTATTGTTATAGTTGTTCTTCAAGCTACTGGATGGGAGTAAATAGAAGCGTTGCAAGAATTAATTCATTAATCGGAGCCAAATACACAGGCGGAATTTTTGGGCACGCTCCATTAACAGGAAGTTTTGCAGCAGATTCAAATGCAATAATTACAAGAATTTACGCGGCGGGGAGCGACACTTATAATATTGGGGGAGTAGTAGGCGCAAACGCAGGAGATGTTATGCGCTCATATTTTATTGGAACAATTGATGTAAGCAAATCTTCAAACACTGCTAACGGCGGAATTGGAGGAGTTGCAGGGTCAGTGCGAAATGTATACCAATCCTACGCAGACACAAATATTGATTTTACATTAGGGAATTATTCAGGAAACAGCGTTGGGGGAGTTGCAGGAAGCGCGGTTACAATAAATGACTCCTACGTTAGAGCAGCTTATATTAAATCAACGCGCTCGGGCTCATATACAGGAGGACTTGTTGGGTACGCTCAAGGAAATATTAATCACTCATACGCGGCAGTTGCCGATGTAAATGGATATTCATCAGTTGGAGGGCTTGTGGGATACTTTACAAGCTCTTACACGGTTTCAAATTCATTCTTTGTGGGAAAAGCAAAAGCATCAAGCTCGGTTGATAATAATATTTTAGCAGGCGCAAACGGAAGCGTATCAAACTGCTACTTTAACAACACAGGCTCAAGCGTTGTTTACAAATTAAATGCGGGCTCAACAACAGAACAAGACCCAAACGCGGGCTCATCATTTTTCAAAGGCAATTCTACAAACCCTCCATTTGGAGCGGGAGTAGGCGACTGGAATTTTAGCGGAATATGGTATGTGTGGTCAAACGATTATCCTAAATTTGTTAAAAAACTGGCTTATTACACAAGCGGAATATTCATTTCTCCAGCAATCAATCTTGGCACCCCAAAAAGATTTGTTTCATTCGACTTCAACGGCAATTTTCCGAACGGAACAGATGTAAATTTCCAAATAAGAACCGCTGACTCAAACTCAAATCTTTCAAGCGAAGACTGGGTGGGGCCAAATGACAGCACAAGCGAATATTACAACAGCACAAGCACAAAAGCAATAACAACCGCGCATGATTTTGATTCATGGATGCAATGGAGAGCAAAACTTTATACAAACGACGAAATAATCACTCCTACAATTTACTACGCTGATGTAAACACAGTGGGAATAGGAAGCGTAATATGGTATGGACTATCTGACGGGGCGCAGTGGAGCTCGTTTGATTATAATGTGGTATCAACAAACGGCGGAAGCGTTGACTGGTTCTACGGGCCGTCAACAACAGGTCCATGGACTGCGACATCAATGCTTCTTAGCGGACAAAATGTTATAGGGATAAAAGCAGTAGCAAGCGCTTCAATTGACGCAAATACTCCAAATATAAGCCCTGATTTGAACGTGTCTTACTCAAGACAAAACTAAATAACTTAATAGACTAAATTTAAGGCTTTTTTAGCCTTTTGTTATATAAAATAAGTAGTGAAAAAATGGAAAATTTAATTGTAATAAAACTTGGCGGTTCGTCAATTACAAAAAAAGCCGAAGGAAAATTTGAAATGAACGAAACTGTTTTAAAAAGCGCAGCAAAACAAATTTCCCAAGCTCTCAAATCCGATAATTCTCTTAAATTAATTCTTGTGTGCGGAGTGGGACCGTTTGGGCACACAAATGTAGTAAAATACGATTTGAATAATGGGATAAAAACAAGCGCGCAAGAAAAAGGAGTGGAAGTGACAATTAAGGACTGCAATTTTGTTGCTGAATCAGTTATGGACGCGCTGGAAAACGAAGGACTGAAAACTGAACACGTTCCAGGATATCTTGTGTGCAAACAAGACGGAAGAAAAGTAATTTCATTTGACGCAGAGCCTTATACTAATGCAGTTGAGAAAGGAATAATTCCAGTAACAACAGGAATAATGGTAAAAGACAAGTCGCTTAAATGGAGCGTGATGAGCGGAGATGCTGCAATTGCGCAAATTACAATGAGACTCATTCCAAAAAAAGTAGTGATAGGAACAGATGTTGACGGAATATTCACAGGCGACCCAAAAGAAGACAAAAAAGCAAAACTAATTGAAGAAATTTCAAATACAAATCTTGAAAGCGTACTAAAAAAAGCGACAAACTCAAAAGCAGTGGATGTAACCGGCGGAATGAAAGGAAAACTTGAAAAATTAGCAGAAACACTCAACGGAACAGAATGCCAGATTTTCAATCTTTTCACTGACGGAAATTTAAAAAAAGCGCTTCTTGGAGAAAAAATGACTTCCACCAAGCTTAAAATTTGGATTAATTAGTCATTAATAAAGCTTTTATTTGACTTAATCCTACTTTAACATTAAGCAGGGACTTAAGTGAACTCGAATTTTTTTAAACTAGCTGTTGCAGTCATTGTTCTATTAATTTCGGCAACCACTTTTTCAGCGACTATTTCTAATTGCACTCAGCTACAGGCAATAAGCGGAAGCACCGATTACAATCTTACAGCCGATGTTGACTGCACAGGAGTAGCATTTACTCCAATAGCATCATACACAGGAACGCTAAACGGAGTCGGATACAAAATAATCGGACTCAATATTAATCTTCCAACTACTGACAGAGTGGGATTATTTGGAAATGTTTCAAGCTTCACAATCAAAAATATTATTTTTCAGGACGCAAATATAATCGGGCAGGATTATACAGGAGTAATTGTGGGAAGCGGCAGCCCGCTAATATCAAACGTTTCAGTAATTAATGCAAGAGTAAATGGAAGATCTTATGTTGGAGGAATGGCTGGAAGTTATGGGCGAGCATCGTTTAATGGAAATCTGGTTAGCGGACTAAATTTAACTGCGACCGGAAGCTATTCCGGCGGAATGATTGGACAATACTCAGCAAGTAACAATCCTGCGGTGGATATTAATGATACAGTAGTTGACATAACTTCTATGACTGGAGCCCAGTATGTGGGCGGAGTGGTGGGATATAATTGGAACAGCTATAACGGTGTAACAAGATACTATCGAGCAAAAGTAACAATAGGCACACTAACAGGTGGAAGCTATGTGGGTGGAATTGTAGGAAGACTTGGCGGAACAATTTCAGATTCAAATGTAACAGCTGGAAGAATATTTACTTCAGATTATGCGGCTTATGTCGGGGGACTTGCTGGGGATAATCACGATTTAGGGTACGGCGGAGGAATTACAAACTCATGGGCAAGAGTAAAAATTGACATAAATAAATTCAACGGAAGCGGAGCATCAGACGGGTATGTTGGAGGCTTAGCTGGCTCAAACTTAGGACTTGGAATTACTGATTCATGGGCAGATGCAAATATTGACGTATCACTTGGAACTTATTCAGGATATTATGTTGGAGGGTTAGCAGGAAAAAGCGGAACAATTACAAGATCTTACTCTACAGGGGCTTACATAAGATCAACCGCTGGTTTTGGCGGATATGCTGGAGGACTTGCAGGACTATTGTCTGGAAGTCTAGTGGATTCTAATTCTTCAATTCCCTTAATTGACGGCGGAACAAATGATTACGTTGGAGGATTAATTGGACAATGGGCTGGCTCAAACGGGATTTTGAGAAGCAAATATGTTCCGGGATCAGTTGGAAATATAACTGCAAGAAACCGTGTTGGAGGAATAGCTGGAGATAGTTCTGCAGGTGGAGCAAGCGCAGATATTAATGATTGTGTAGTTGACTTTAACTCAATTTCAGGAAATGATTATGTCGGCGGAATTGTGGGATACATGTGGAACGGCTCAACAGGAGTGAGCAGAATATATCGTGCACAATCAACAATAACAACGATGACTGGCGGAAGTTATATTGGCGGTGTTGTTGGAAGACTTGGAGGAATGCTATCTGACTCTAATGCAGTTATAAAAAATATTAATGCATCAGGATATGCTGCTTACGTTGGTGGATTAGCTGGAACTAATGCGAATTTGGGATACGGCGGAGGACTCGCACGCTCCTGGGCAAGAGTGCAGATTACAACAAACAAAACCAGCGGCTCAGGCGCATCGGACGGATACTTAGGCGGACTTGCCGGCTCAAACGCGGGATTTGCAATTACTGATTCATGGGCGGATGTAAACATTTACGCAAACGTTGGAACTTATTCAGGATATTATGTTGGAGGGTTAGCAGGAAAAAGCGCGGGAGCATCAAACTCTTATTCAATAGGAACAATATTGCAATCAACAAAACAATTTAACGGATATGTTGGAGGACTTATTGGAGAATCAAGCGGAAGCATCACTGATTCAAATTCTGCAATCCAAACAATTGACAGCGGAAGCGGAGCATATCAAGGATCATCTGTTGGCGGATTAGTTGGAAACTGGGCTGGGGGCTCAAGCATTCTAAGATCAAAATATGTCGGGCGTAATATTATTGGAGGAGCGCAGACAGGCGGAATTGTTGGAAGAGTATACACAAGCTCAAATCCAAGCGCTGATGTGAATGACATTACAGTTGACGCAAATTCAGTAATTGGAACAAATCAAATTGGCGGAGCAATAGGATTCATGTGGAACTCATATAACAGAGTTTCAAGAATAGCAAGAGCAAAGGTGACGCTTAATTATTTGACAGGAACTGAAGAAGTGGGCGGAGTAATAGGAAGACATCAGGAAGGATATGCACTGATTGATTCAAACTCAGTGATTCCAAATATTTATGCATATAACACAGGAAAATATGTCGGCGGAATAGTTGGCTGGAAAGACAACGGCTCTTATGCTGATGCTATTTACATGTCAAACTGCTGGTCCATAAACCAAATTCAAACTAATAAATATAACGGAGGTTCGACTACTGAAGGATATATTGGAGGACTTGCGGGAAAAAGCGACGGACCAATTTCTAATTCTTGGGCAGATGTAAATATTGACGCAAATGTAGGAACTTATTCAGGATATTATGTCGGGGGAATTGTTGGATATGGAAGCACAATTACAAACTCTTATGCAATTGGGGATTCAATTAATGCAGCAAAGGCAACCAATGGAAGCATTGGCGGAATTGCCGGATATGCCACAACAATACTTAACACTTATTCAAGATTTACGCTTGTTAATGGGGGAACAACTTCTGGAACAGGCGTTGGAGGATTAATTGGAACAGGCGCCGTAAACGCAACGATTACAAATTCTTATGTCATAGCAAATGATGTTAATGGATATACGCGAGTTGGGGGAATAGCAGGAGATTTAGGCTCAAATGCCACAGTGACGAATTCTTTTTTTGTCGGCAGAGTAAAAGCATCAAACAGTTATGACAATAATATCTATGGATACGCAGGGTATGACCAAACGCAGGCAAACAAAGATATTAATTGTTATTTTACAAATCCAACTTTATCAAGCAATGTGTATAAAGAGGACAAAACTTCAACACCAACTTATGTAACTAACGCAGGCGCAAGTTACTTCAAAGGAAAAACAAGTTTAATTCGAATAAAACCTCCATTCTCAAACAGCACAGCTCCTGACTGGAATTTTAATTATACTGCACACGCAGGAGTATGGTTTGGATGGAATGCAGAATACCCTCACTTCATTACAGACCCTAATCCATCACGAGTACCGATTGGTGAGTATCAATCAAAGGCAGTTAGTCTGGGCGGAAAAAAGAAATGCATTGCTTTGACAACTGATATGACAATAATTTCCGACAGCAATATTAAGATTCAGATTCAAGTTGCTGACAATAATGTAACTTGGTGGACCACTCCAAACTGGGTTGGCCCTGATGGAACAAGCAATACTTATTATTCAAACGGAAATTACGCAGTTCCTGATGTTAATGCAGACGGGAACTGGGTAAGATGGAAAGCAATACTTTATTCAACAAGCGATTATTTGACTCCGTCGCTAAAGACAGTTGATATTAACTGCATACCGACTGGAGAAATGGTGCTTGTGGCGAATGCTAGTAATGTTGTTTGGGAAGGATTTACGTATAATGCGTTAGTTGGGGGAATTCATGGTTCGCTTGAGTGGTTGTATAAGGTTGGGAATAATAGTTGGCTTAGTGCGGATAATAATGTTTTTTCTGTTTTGAATAGTGGGAATCCGCTTTATATTAAAGCAAAACTTACCGGGACAATAGATTCGAACGGGCCGATAATTGATAATAATGTAGTTGTGTCTTATAGACTAAATGTTAACTAAAGTTAACTGATAAATTGGGCAATTTGCCTTGTTTTAATCCTGAAAAAAGCTTTTATTTAACTTAAACCTAATTCTAGCACAAAGCAGGGAACTTAATGATGGCAAATTTTAACAAATTACTTTTAGGGATCTTATTAATTTTAATAATAAGTCAGGTTTTTGCATTTAGCGGCGGAACTGGAACAAGCGGAGACCCTTACAGAGTAAATGCCTGCGCAGATATTGACTGGATGGATACTAATGCATCTACAAAATCAGCATACTATGTTCTTGATTCAAATGTGGACTGCGGAGTATCGCCTTATAATACAGGAAGCGGGTTTACTCAAGTAACAGGATTTGCAGGATCGCTTGACGGACAAGGATACTGGGTAAAAAACTTAATGATTTACCTTCCAACAACAAATAATGTTTCACCATTTGCTGCAGGAAGCGCGTTCACAATAAAAAATATTGGATTTGATGTAAATATCACAGGACAGGATTATGTATCCGGATTCATGACTGATTATTTGAATAGGGACTTAAATAACATAAAAGTAAGCGGAACAATAATAGGGAGAAATTATGTGGGCGGAATTACATCAAGAAGCAATGCGGGAATAAAAATCACAAACAGCTCTGTTGACTTGACTTTGATAAGCGGAAATGAATATGTAGGGGGACTTGCCGCATACTATGGAGGGGATTTCAATTACTGCACAATAAAAATAAACCGAATAGAAGGGCAGTTTTCTGTGGGCGGAGCAAGCGGATGGATGTTTAATGGAAGCAATGGAGTGTCCTATATTCAAAATACAACTGCTGACATAAACCTACTAAAAGTAACACACACTTCAGCTAATGGCTATTACACTTTAGTCGGAGGATTAGTCGGAAGATTTTCTTCAAGCGGATTTATAAGAAGCGCAAATGTGCGAGTAAATTTAATTGATGTCAATAATGCGACTGCAGACCCTGGAAAAATAGGGGGGCTTGTCGGAGGACATGACCGCGCAGGCGGATATCTTTATGATGTAAATTTTACAGGAACAATAAATTATCGAAACACATCTGGGGCAGCGTACCTTGGGGGAATTGTGGGGCACGAGGAATCAGGGCCAATTACTTATTCCCGCGCGGATATTAACATTGACACAAATCTTAGCTCAGCAAGCGGAACATATGTAGGCGGAATTATTGGAAGCTCAAGTTATGATTTGAATAATATTTATGTTAATTCATCATACATTTATGCAGCGGGCACAAATGGAAATTATGTCGGAGGAGTGGGCGGCTCTTCAAGCGCAGTTTATAACGCGGTGGCTGATATTGGAGAAGTAAGAGGATTAAGCCAAGTCGGCGGGCTGCTTGGAGGCTCAGGAATTGCAGCAGGAGTAATATCTTCAAGATTAAATGCAAAAACAATTGTCGGAACAACCACCGAAATAGGCGGATTTATCGGATACGCAAAAGGGGACGTAAATTACTGCGATTCGAACGTTCAAATCTTAATTGGCTCTCAATATGTTGGAGGGCTTCTTGGAAATTCATTCAATCAAAGCGATGCAAGCTCAAAAGTTTATATGACTAATAGTTATGTTCGGGACATGAATGTAACAAATCCAACAAGCGTGGGCGGGCTTGTGGGGCGATTTTCAGGAAGAAGAGTGGAACGTTCTTTTGCGGAAGTAAAAAGACTATATGTTGATAATTCAGTCGGAAACGACGCGCTCATCGGAGGGCTGATTGGACAAACTGGATACTCTGACTGGACAATAAGAGACTCAAATTCACGAGCGCAGATAGATTACACTTACAGCGGAGCATCAAACAATAGTTATATTGGAGGAATTGCAGGAAATACTGGAACTCCTATAAGCGGATGCAGGGCAGATGTAAATATTGATGCTGATTTAGGCACAAAAGCTCCAAATTATGTGGGCGGGATTACTGGAAAATCAACCGGCACAATAACAAACTCTCACGCAAGCGGAGCTTACATAAAAGCAAAAAATAGCGGAGGCACTGGGGTAGGAGTGGGCGGAATTAGCGGAAGCTCATACACAGTATATAATTCAACTTCAAATTTTATTGATATAAACGGAAACCTTAATGTTAGCGGAATCAGCGGAAACCTTGCTATTGGGGATGTGAACGGCTCAACTGCAACAATAAGCGGAATACTTTACGGAAAATACAATATCGGCGGAGCAGTAGGAAACGGAGCAAATAATTCAGTAGCAGTATTTAATTCAGGCGCAACAATAAACAAAATATATGCTGATAATTCAACAGCAAATGATATGTCTGTAGGTGGAGTGGTGGGGGTTATTACAAATGCAAGAACAGTAACTGGTTGCTGGGCAAGGATTGGAACAATTTATGCAAAAAATACGAGCGCATCAAACACTGGCGGAGTGGGAGGAGTTGCGGGATATGTTTATCAAAACTCAAACAATGCCCCGATGAGAGATTCAAACGCAATAGTTTCACTAATACAATATGAAAGCACAAGCACAGGAGATGCATTTGTTGGAGGACTGGCTGGGAGACAAATGGGGCTTGTATCAAATTCTTGGGCGGATGTAAATATTGACGCGTCAATTGGAACATACACTGGCGGATATGTGGGCGGGCTTGTCGGGTACGCATATGGGGTAGTATCAAATTCGTGGGCAAGAGGAAATTATATTAAAGCAACAAAAACAAATTCGCAATATGTTGGCGGACTTGTGGGAAGATCTACTGGGATAACAAATTCCTATTCAATATTTTCTGATATAAACGGGCTGACAAAAGTGGGCGGGCTTGGGGGATACTCAAGCGGAGCGGTGCTTGACTCAAATTCAGTTTTAAATAGCGTTAATGGGACAAGCAATGTTGGCGGATTAATTGGACTCGGAGATTCTGATGTTAACAGGTCAAAAACAATAATTGGCACAATAACTGGGACAATGCTTGTGGGGGGAGTAATAGGCGAATTATCCAACAGCTCCACATTTATGTATGATTTAAGCGCGGATGTAAATTTAATAAAAGTAACACACACAGCAGGCGGACAAATTAATGCAGGGGGAATAATCGGGCTTGCAACAAACACAAAAGGAATGAGACAAGCTGCTGCGAGAATTAAATTAATGGATATAAATAATTCAAGCGGAAGCGATGCAGGCGGAATTGGAGGAATTGCGGGATATTTGTATCACAATGCAAATACAGCACAACTCTTAGACGCAAATTCAACAGTTCAAATAAATTACACAAACTCAAGCACAGGCGCAGGATATATCGGGGGAGTAGTTGGGTTGCATAATGGATATATTTCAAACTCTTGGGCTGACTCAAATATTAATGCAGAACTTGGAACAAGAAGCGGAACTTATGTCGGCGGACTTGCGGGAAATGCTGCAAGTTATATTTCAAATTCATATTCGACAGGCGGGAATATCCTCGCATCAAAGACAGGTGGGGGATATGTTGGTGGACTTGCTGGAAGAATTGGCGGAGCAGCAACAAATGTCTACGCACTCTACAATGACGTCAACGGAGTTGACTATACTGGAGGACTTATAGGAAGCGGGCAAGGCGCAGTAAATACATACACAATAAATCGAACAGTGTATGGTGCAGATAGAGTAGGGGGATTAATCGGCTATTCCAGAGGGGATATAAACACTTCCTACTCAGGAGATGCAAATGTAATTGGAAGCACAAATGTAGGGGGAATAACAGGATACTATGATCCGCCCGGAACAACATATCACATAAATAATTCATTTACAACAACAAGAGTAACAGGAAGTTCAGTAACAGGCGCAGTAACAGGATATGTAGTAACATACAGCTGGCCTTCGCCTCCAGTAGTAAACACATACTACACTTTCGGCTCGGCAGCGGCTGGAAGAGGGACACTTGAAAGCGATGGACCATCATATTTTAAAGGAAAAGGAAAAACACTTCTTGGAATAACCCAAGGAACTTCCCCAAAACACCCTTATGCAAATCCTGATGCAAATTGGAATTTTAATTACACAGGGCACCCTGGGCTTTGGTACGGCTGGCAGTTAAGCTACCCGCATTTTACAACAGACCCTATTGTTACTTATGTTCCTAATGGAGAATATCAATCAAGAGCAATTGATTTAAGCTCAATGAAAAAATGCATCGCGCTAACTACAAACATGATAAAACCTACTGACAGCAATATCAAAATCCAAATACAAGTTGCTGATAATAATACTTCATGGTGGGCATCTCCAAACTGGATGGGGCCTGACGGGACAGACAATACTTATTATTCAAACGGAAGTTATTCAATTCCTGACATTAATGCTGATGGAAATTGGATAAGATGGAGAGCAGTATTCACTTCCTCAAGCGACAGCTTAACTCCAACTCTAATAAGCATTGACTTTAACTGCATACCAATAGGGGAAATGGTGTTAATTGCGAATGGAAATAATCTTAACTGGAGAGGGATAGCTTACAATGCGATAACCGGCGGAATAAACGGCTCGCTTGAGTGGCTTTACAAAATAGGAAGCGGAAATTGGGATTCAATTGATAATAATTCCTTCCCTGCGCTAACCACTGGAACTCCTCTTTATATTAAAGCAATAATGACTGGAACAATAGATTCCAATGGACCAATAATGGATAATAATATTGTTTTATCCTACCGCCCTAATTAAAATGATCTTTTTTAACGCCTCAATTTTAATTAATGGTCAATGGCAAGGATTAAATATCTAAAATAACTAACTCTTCTGACTTGTTGGTCGAATTTTGAAAGTGAACTTTGTGAAAATTATGAAAAAAATAATTCTTGCGCTGATTATTTTATGTATTTCAGCAACTGTATTTTCAATAAACATCTCCGACTGCACAGGGCTTCAATCAATGAGCGGCGCAAACAGTTACACTTTGACTGGGAATATTGACTGCACTGCGACAAATACTTGGAACAGCGGAGCGGGATTTGCGCCAATAACTTCCTTCACTGGAACGCTTAACGGCGCAGGATACACGATAAGGGGATTGTATATTAATAGAACTGGATCAAACAGTCAGGCGCTAATCGGGACAAGCACAAATGCCACATTAACAAATATTGTTTTTGAAGACGCTAATATTGCAATGTACAATTACGGAGGAGTGCTTCTTGCAAATGGGAGCGCAACAATATCAAATATTACTGTAAGAAATTCAATTATACGCTCGGTGGGAAATGTTGGGTATGTTGGAGGAATTGCGGGAAATTATACCGGCGGGCAGTTTACAAACAGCTCAATTTATGGCTCAGTGGTAAGCGGACCAGGGTATGTCGGAGGATTGATTGGAAAATTCGGAATGGCTTCAAATAACGCTTCAATAGACATAAATGACTGTTATGCGGATTTAAATTCAGTTACTTCAAGCGGGGATTATGTTGGCGGAATAGTGGGACAGCTCACAAATACTGGGACAGGAACTTTGAGTTCAATCAACCGCTCAACAGCAGTAGTAAGAACTTTGTTTGGATACTCCTATGTCGGAGGAATTGTGGGCTCTCACGTTGGGGCTGGCGGAACAATTTCTGATGTTAATATAACTTTAAGCAGCTGGAGTCTTCGAGGCTCAAGCTTTGCGCGAATAGGTGGAATAGCAGGAAACTTGGCTGGAACTTTGACAAGATCATTTGCAATAATAAATCTTGATATCAATAACACCTCCGCATCAGGAGATTATGTCGGAGGGCTTGTCGGTTACGGATTAGGCTCCACAATTTCAGATTCATACGCTGATGTAAATATTGACACTACAATAAGCAATGCAGAAAGAGTAAATGCATATGTTGGAGGAATTGTGGGTTATGGGAGCAATATTTATCGTTCATACGCGCGAGGATACAAATTATACTCCGGACAATACACTGGAATGTATGTCGGAGGGCTTGCCGGAAGACTTGACGGAAATATTTCAGACTCAAACGCAACATTTACCTCAATAATCGGAGGAGGCGGATATTATGGAGACGGATATGTCGGCGGACTTGTGGGATACTTTCACGGAAATTATATAATACGAAGCAAAGCAACAGCAAATTTAGTTAAAGTGACAAGAGCAAATTCAGTTGCCAATTATGCAGGCGGATTAATAGGGGGAATATCAACAGCAGGAAATAAAGACATTAACAACTGCACAGTGGATGTAAATAATGTTGAAGGATTTAGAACAAGCAATGGAAGTGATTCAGGAATTAGCGGATTAATAGGATTTGTAGCAAATGTTGCCGGAATTCACGTATCAATAAATCAAACTTCTGTTCGGTCAAAATTACTTTACGCAACAGGAGATGGAATCGGCGGATTTATTGGGTACATGGTTAACTCTTCGGGCTCGCTAACAATAACAGATTCAAACGCAACAATTGAAAGAATACACTTATACGGCGGAGCAGGATACGGGTATGTCGGCGGGCTAATAGGAAGAGCATCAGTTGGAAGAGCAAACATAACAAACTCATTTGCAATATCCCAAATAGATATTAATCTTCCATCAAGCTCAAATGGCCTTGGATATGTCGGCGGACTTGCAGGCGCGATTGGGACAGGAAATGTTTCGGATTCATGGGCTGACACAAATGTAAATGGAAACTTTAACACCTATTCTCCAAGGTATGTCGGCGGGTTAATTGGAAGCGCTGATGTTAATTTAATCAGAACATATGCAAGAGGAACTTATCTTGACGCAAACAAAAGCGGAGGATATTATGTTGGGGGACTTGCAGGAGCATGCTCATGGAATGTAACTGATTCAAACGCAACTTTTGAAAGAATAGACGGCAGCGGCTCATATTACGGAGACGCATATATTGCAGGGCTCGTTGGAAGTTTTACAGGAAATTATATTTTAAGAAGCAAAGCAATAGTAACTTCAATAACCGCGCCAACCTATCCAACTAACTTTGTTGGAGGCTTAGTCGGAGGAATTGGAGTAGCAGGAAATAAGGATATTAATTATTGCAGCGCGGATGTAAATATAATTTCAGCAACAAAAACAAGCAACGGCTCAACAACAGGAGTAGGTGGGTTAATAGGATTTGTGGCAAATGTTGCAATCAATTTATCAATAAATAATTCATCCGCTCGAACAGGGACTATTTATGGAATAGGAGACGGGCTTGGGGGATTACTTGGATATATGGTCAGCTCATCAGGCTCATTAAAAATAATTGATTCAAACGCAATTACTGACAGAATATATTTTTACGGGGGCGGAGGGAGTGGATACTTTGGCGGTCTTGCAGGAAGAGCCTATGCTGGCAGAGTAGATATAAATAATTCATTTGCAATTTCTCAAATAGATGTTAACGCAACAGCAGGTCTTGATTATGTCGGAGGGTTAGCAGGAGAGGCATCTTTATCAGGACTAATATACAACTCATGGGCTGACACAAACATTAACGGCTCGTTTGGAACATATTCTCCGGGAAATGTTGGAGGGCTTTTTGGCTCGGCAGATGTAAATATAATTCAATCATATGCGCGAGGAAATTATATAAAAATAACCAAAGCAAACGGCTCAAATGTGGGCGGATTTGCCGGAAAATTATCAGGAGATGTTTTGGATTCAAATGTTGTGTTTGTTGATATTAATGGAAGCAGTTCCTCATATGGTTATGGATATGTGGGCGGGTTTGTCGGATATTATACAGGCGGGTATATTTTAAGAAGCAAAGTTAATGCAGTACATGTCACTGGATACAGGGCAGACTCGCTAACGGATAAAGTAGGAGGGTTTATTGGATATGTTAGGTCAACAAAAGCCACTGACATAAACGACTGCTTTGTCACAGTAACTGCAGTGCGCGGATACAAAAATAACAACGGCAGCAGCTCAAATGTGGGCGGATTAATCGGAGACTCATACGGTTCATATCCTTTAACAATAAATCATTCATTTGTAAATGCAGATTTAATCAGCGCAACCTCATCAGAAGTAGGCGGCTTAGTCGGGAATTCAAACAGATCTCCGTTAGTTATAATGGACTCAAACGCAGTGGTCAGACAAATAGTTGTTACTGGGACTCCGGGAAGAATTGGGGGGCTTGTTGGAAGCGCATCAACAAACTCTTTAATTACAAATACTTACGCTTCATCAAATTTAATTTTAAGCAATTCCTCAGTATCGCCAGCTTATTACGGAGGGCTAATCGGACACATTGGAGGAGGGCTTGTGACAAAATCATACGCTGACACTAATATTGATGCAACAATTGGGGCTTATTCAGGCTCCCAAATAGGCGGATTAATCGGATACTCTGCCGCGCAGATACTAAACACTTATGCGCACTCAGGGTACATAATGGCAACAAAATCCTACGGCTCAAGAATTGGGGGGCTTGTAGGACACCTTGACTCAACAGTGACAAACTCTTATGCAATAGTCGACACTGATGTAAACGGAGTGGATAACATTGGAGGGGTGGCAGGATATGTTGGAAACACATACTCAGTTAATAATTCATTCTTTGTTGGAAGAGCAAAAGCAACAAGCACTCCTGATAACAATATTGTTGGAAATGCCTCCGCATCTAATGTAGTTAATTGTTATTTTTACAAAACAGGAGCTGCTTCAGTGTGCAGCCAAAGCGGAACAACAGTAACCTGTGGAATAGACAATCCTTCTATGACTGATTATTTTAAAGGCAAAACAAGCACAATCAGATTAAGAGCTCCTTTCTCCGGCGGGGCAGTGGATTGGAATTTTAATTACACAGGACACGCAGGAGTATGGTACGGGTGGTACAGAGATTATCCTCACTTTATACTTGACCCAACTACGCCGCATGTGCCTGTCGGAGAATACAAATCAGTTCCGTTAGAATTAGCAACTGCAAAAAAATGCCAGTATATTGATTTTAATTTTGTGCAGGTGGGAAACTCTGATGTGAATATACAGATACAAATCGGAGATTTAAACGCTGCAATGTGGGATGATTCAAACTGGTTCGGACCGGACGGCACAAGTTCAACAGCATATACTTTAACAAGCGACAAAAATATTCCATCCTCAAAAGGAAACGGCAAATGGATAAGATGGAAAGCAATGCTTTACGCTTCAACAGAAGGCGAAACCCCTGCGTTAAAAAGCGTTGACTTTAATTGTATACCAATAGGCGAAATGGTTTTAGTAGCAAATGCAGACCTTGCTACCTGGTATAGAATTGATTATAATGAAATATTTTCAGGAACACACGGCACAGTTGACTGGCTGTATAATGTTGGATTTGGATGGGGAACAATAACACTCAATTCATTCCCTCCCGCAATTATGGGAAGCCCGCTTTATTTGAAAGCAAAAATAGCGGGAAGGGCGGATTCAAATGTTCCGGCAATTGACAACAATATTATGGTCGCATATAGGGTAAATTAGCGGATTAGAAAGGATTAAAAAGAATCAAAACATTATCTTTGAAAAGGTTTGATACAAAATGCATGCAAAAAAAAGGGGACAGGGAACAATTGAATACCTTGTTATAATAGCGGTTGTAATTGTGCTTGCATTAGTAACATCATATTTTATGATGGGCTCGCTTGGCTCGGCTTCAGCAGCAGAAAAGGCTTCGTTAAAAACAGCATGGCAGACAAAAGAAGTGGGAATTGCCGATTTTGCAGTTGATTCAGACGGAGCGGGAAAAATTGCCATAATGAATAACTCTGGCGAATTTGTGAGAATAAAGAAAGTTTATGTTGACGGAGTGCTTGTTTATGACGGAACGCTTTCACTTGGAAATTTTGATAGATATGTAGTGGGTTCTTTTGCTGAAAATGTGACTTCTTGCAGCGCGGACAGAAGATACAGTATAAGAATAATTTACGAGGCTGAAAGCGGGCTTGAAGATGAAGTGAGCGGAGACTTGTACGCAGAATGCATGGCAAGATTGAATGAAGGCGCGCTAAGATTCTTGCAGTTAACCGACGCGAATTTGAGTCTTGGGGACACAATCAACGTTTCAGCAGCAACAGGATACTTTACTTTAATTGACGCCAACTTTGTGAACTCAAGAAGCATAACTTATGGAAATGAAGGCTTTGGAGAGTACGGCGGCGTTGATTTAAACACAACAAGAAACACCGATAACAACTATATAGAACTTGACGTACAAGCTGAATAAAGCCAAAATGAGTGGTTTTAATTAAGTTTAATGCAGTGGGGTTTGCACACAATAGGGTGAATTTTAAACCTTACTATTTATTGATTTATGCTTGGTGATAATCTATAATGAAACAAGTATTAGTTCTTGGAAGAGGCGGGCAGGGGGCTGTAACAAGCACTCAAATCCTTGCGGTAGCCGCATACTCTGACGGCAAATCATGCTTAGCATTTCCAAACTTTGGAGTAGAAAGAATGGGAGCTCCCGTTAGAAGCTACTGCAGAGTTGACGACAAGAAAATAGAACTAAGAGAGCACGTTCAGGAAGCTGATTATGCAATAATACTTGACCCAACGCTATCAAGGCACTTCAATGAAAAAGTTACAAAATTAATTATAGTTAATTCAAACAAAACTCCTGAAGAAATGTGCATTGTGACAGAAGCAAAAGTAATATGCGTAGATGTAACCGGAGTAGCAATGAAAATAATCGGAAAACCATTTGTAAACGTAGCCGCTCTTGGAGCGCTTGCAGCATTAACTGATGAAATTACATTAAAATCGCTTGAAGACGCGATAAAAAAACAAATGGGCTCAAAAGGACCCGCAGTTGAAAAAAATATTTTAGCGGTAAGAGAAGTGTATGAGTTAGCAAAAAAAACACAGAAAAGATAAAAATGACGATTGAAATTAAAATAATGTGATTATAATGGCTGGAAAACAAAAAATCAAAAAAAGCGCTGATTCGGGCAAAAAAGCAGCAGCTCCGAAAAAAGGAAGTGCTGCAAAAACATGCGAATTTTACTTTGAAGAAAAACTTGAGCTGACAAAAGGCGGAGTAATAACAAAACCAGGCTCGACAAGAAACTACAAGACAGGCGAATGGAGAACATTCAAACCCACAATTGATTTACTTAAATGCATAAAATGCGGAAAGTGCTGGATGGTTTGCCCTGATTCCGCAATAAAACAGAGAAAAGAAGACGGAAAATTCGAAATCAACCATGACTACTGCAAAGGATGCCTATTATGCGTAAAAGAATGCCCAGTAAAATGCATCCCTTACGAACTTGAGGACAAATAATTATTAGATTTTTTTTATAAGATGTGGGAAAGTTAATTTAAGTTAAGTTTAAGGAATGGATTTAAAGAGTGTGAAAAAAATGAGTGAAACAAAAGTAATTTCAGGCTCAATTGCGGTTGCAGAAGCAGTAAAGCAGTGCAAACCAAAAGTGCTTCCAATGTATCCAATAACTCCAAGCACACTAATACCAGAAAAGCTATCTGAAATGGTTGCAAACGGAGAGCTTGACTCAAGAATAATTTACGTTGAAAGCGAACACTCAGCAATAAGTGCGCTTTACGGAGTATACGGAACAGGAATACGCGGATTCACAGCGACAGCATCACAGGGAATGGCATTAATGCATGAAATACTTCCAATAATGTCAGGCGCAAGATTTCCAGCAGTAATGGCAGTCGCAAACAGAGCTTTGTCAGGACCATTAAATATTTGGAATGACCACTCAGACACAATGAGTGAAAGAGACCAAGGGTGGATACAATTCTACTGCGAAAATAATCAGGAAGCATACGACACAATTTTGATGGCTTATAAAATTGCAGAAGCGGAACAAGTGCAAATTCCAGTAATGGTTTGCATTGACGGATTTTACTTAACTCACTCATACGAGCCGGTTGTAATTGAAGACCAGAAAAAAGTCGACGCATTTGTGCCTGAATACAAACCAGAACACTATCTTGACACTAAAAATCCAAAAACATTCGGACCAATAGCTTATCCAAATGTTTACATGGAATACAGAGAACATCAGGAAAAAGCAATGCAGGAAGCGCTAAAAATAATTCCAAAAGTTCACGAAGAATTCAAAAAAGCATTCGGCAGAAGCTACGGAGACGGACTTGCAGAAGGAATTGAATTAAGAGACGCAGAATATGCGCTACTTTGCACAGGCTCAGTTTTAGGGACTGCAAAAGAAACAATGAAAGAACTAAGAGCAAAGGGAAAAAAAGTAGGATTAATAAAATTAAAATCAGTAAGACCGCTTCCTGTTGAAGAACTAAAAAAATTAGCTTCAAAATTAAAGGGACTAGGGGTAATAGACAGACACGCTTCGCTTGGATTTGGAGGCGCGCTCACTAACGACATCAAAGCAGCACTTTCAGGAGAAAAAGTTAAAGTTACTGGATTTGTGGCAGGACTTGGAGGAAGAGATATTAACAGAGCAAGACTGCACAAAGCTTATGAAACAGTAATGAAAGGAGAAGAAGGATACTGGCTCAAGTGAAAGAGTGGGTAAGTATCAAAAAGAATTTATATTAATATATTAGGTGAAAAAAATGGCTGTACTTGGAATAGATGAAAGAGAATTTTTCGCATCAGGCCACCGCTCGTGCGCAGGCTGCGGAGAAGCGCTTGCCGTAAGACATATCCTAAAAGCATGCGGAGAAAAAACAATAATAGTACAGGCAACAGGATGCATGGAAGTAGTATCAAGTGCATACCCTGAAACAGCATGGGAAATGCCATGGATTCACTGCGCATTTGAAAATGCAAGCGCGGTAGCAAGCGGAGTTAGAGCGGCGCTTGACGCAAAAGGCGACAAAGAAACTAATGTTTTAACAATGGGCGGAGACGGCTCATCATTTGACATAGGATTTGGCTCATTAAGCGGAGCATTTGAAAGAGGAACAAAATTCTTGTACGTGTGCACTGATAACGAAGCATACATGAACACAGGAATTCAAAGAAGCGGAGCAACTTTTCCATACGCTAATACAACAACAAGCCCTGACGGAAAACTAATCCATGGGAAAGTACAGCCAAAAAAACCATTGCCATTCATAATTGCAGCGCACGGCGCAAGATACGTTGCAACAGCAAGCGTAATGAATTTATTTGACTTAAAGAAGAAAGTTCAAAAAGCGCTTACAATAGACGGGCCGAGTTTTATTACAGTATTTTCGCCATGCACTCCAGGATGGAAAATTGAAACAAGCGCGACAATAGAAGTATCAAAAAAAGCTTTTGAAACAAATGTTTATCCCTTATACGAGATAGAAGACGGAGTGCTAAAGATTAATCAGAAGCCGGACGAGAAAAAGCCTGTTGAAGAATACTTAAAACTTCAAGGAAGATTTAAGCACGTTACTCCAGAAATAGCCGCAAAAATACAAAAATATGTTGATGACAGATGGCAGTTCTTGGAAAGCGTTGACGGCAAAAAAATCTTTGACCCAATACTTTGAAGCTCAAGCTTTTTTTGAAGCTTCTTTTATTTTTTTTATTTTATTCTTTTTTACTTAAGCAGATTTTGGACTCTTTCAACAGGAAGCCCGGATTTTTTTGCAAGCTTTAATATTTTTTCTTTGTGCTCTTTTAGCCCCTTCCAGTCAAGAATAATTTCACTTGCCCTGCTCTTTTTAATCATCTGGTCAAATAAAGCATAATTGAGATTCTCAAGCTGATGCTTTGGGCAAATGTGCCCAAAAGCGTATCTCTCTCTTAAAGTGAGTTTAGTAAAATCAGGCGCATAATGCCCTCCCCCAATTCCTATAACAATTTTATCCCCAACCCTGTCAAGCGTTGATTCAATAACAGTTTCTGCAATTACTTTTGCGCCGAGCTCGTTCTTCCAATCAGCAGGAGTGGAGCCAAGTTCAATGAAAACACATTTTTTGTTAGTAAAAGGGCCGTGATGAGTTGCTTCATAAGAAACAACAAAACCCTGCTTGTTTAATCCGCTTGAAATATTCTTATCCGCAAGGCTTCTTAGATAATTTGCCCCAATCCACGCAAGAGAACCTGAAAGCTCCCTTGATTTTCCGCCGTACTTTGCATCCCCAAAATTTCCAATCATGTGAACTGTAAGACTCTTAGTTCCAGCCTCGCTCGCATGCTTTGAAAGGAAAATAATTTTCTCTTCCTTTATCTTCATCGGCTTTACAAAAATAATCTCCTCATGAAACTCATAAACAACCGCCCAACTCGGGATTCCAATTTCCTTAATCTTTTTAAAAATAAGACTCCCCGCAGCATCCTTTGAGGAATAAACAAGCGCAATCTTTTCCTGCTCTCTTTTCGCAGGAGGAACAGAATTAGGCGCAGCATCTATTTGTGCATTAACCGCCGGCTCAACAGCAGCTATTGATTTTTCAGCTGGCTCAGGCACTTCTTGAATAACTGTGTTAGTCAACGCATTAGTTTCTGTTTCCATAATGAAAGATTATTCAAAAAGGTTTAAGTAAGCATTATTTTAGCATAAAAACGAAATTTTGGGAAATTTTATAAACTTTCATGAAGAATAGTATTATAGCATTACAGAGGTGTAAAAAATGGTTGTAGAGTACGGAGAATTCAAGGGAAACAAGTTAATTATCTTAAAAAGAACAGAACAGGACACTTTCCCGTTTCAATTCGGAAAAGGCAAAGCGAAGTTAATTGTTGAAAACTTTGAAGCAATAAAGAAATTTGCCGAAGAAGAGTAAATAATTGCTTTTGTTTAAATGCTTATTCCGTTAATCGTTTATGCTCTTTTCTGCTGATTAATTTGCCTGCAGGCAATATATCTGATTAAGCTTTAATACCCGAAGGGCTTAATTTTGTAATGCCAAAAAAACACAAGCATGATTTATCCAAACTGCTGAATCCAAAAAGCGTTGCGGTAATCGGAGCGTCAAATATTCCTGGAAAAGTGGGATATGCGCTTGTAAAAAATCTGATTGAAGCGGATTATTCAGGAGAAATTATTCCAATTAACCTGCATGAGAAAAAAGTCCAAGGAATCAATGCTTATGAATCAATTTCAAAAATAGCAAAAGCAGTTGACTGCGCGCTTATTGCGGTTCCCGCACAGTTTGTCCCGCAAATACTAAAAGAATGCGCGGATAAGGGAATCAAAAGCGCGGTAGTAATAACCGCTGGATTTTCAGAAACTGGGGAAGAAGGAAAAAAAATAGAAGAAGAAATGGCTAAAATAATTAAAGAACACCGCATGCTTGTAGTTGGACCAAATACGCTTGGAGTAATTAATACTGAAAACGGGTTTAACGGCTCATTTGCATCAACATTCCCCCAGCAGGGACACTTGGCAGTAGTTTCGCAATCAGGGGCTTTATGCACCGCAATGCTTGACTGGGCAAGGCAGGAAAAAATAGGATTCAGCAAATTTATTTCAACAGGGAACAAAACATTCCTAAACGAAGCGGACTATTTTGAATACCTTGAAAACGATCCAAGAACAAAAGCAGTGTTTGTTTATATGGAATCGGTAAAAGACTCAAACACATTCTTAAAACATGCTGCAAAACTCGCAAAGAAAAAGCCAGTAGTTGTTATAAAATCAGGAAGATCAAAAGCAGGGCAAAAAGCAGCGTCATCCCACACAGGCGCAATGAGCGTGGATGATAATATTTTCTCAATCGCATGCAAAAAAGCAAATATTATTAGGCTTACCACAATTGAAAGCTTTTTTGACATGGCAAAGCTTTTGTCAAAATTAAAAAAAGTAAGCGGGTTTAAGCTTGCAGTTGTAACAAATGCTGGCGGGCCAGGAGTAATAGTTGCCGACGCTGCAGAAGCAAATAATTTCATGCTTCCTGCTTTTACAGAAAAAACAATCAATATTGTAAAAGAAATAAATCCGCATCCTTCAAATCCGCTTGACTTAATAGGGGATGCAAAGCCGATTGATTACAAAACCGCCATAAAAACGCTTCAAGCGGACTCAAATGTGGATATAGTTTATGTGCTTCTAACTCCACAGAGCATGACAAATCCTGAAAGAGTTGCTGACATTATAGTTTCGCTCAACAAATCAAAGCAGATAATCTGCTCATTCATCGGCGGAACCAGCGTGGCCCATCCGCGAAGATACCTAAAAGAACACGGGGTTGTTGATTTTGAAACCCCTGAAAGGGGAATCAAAGCGCTTGCAAGATTATTTGAATACACCAAAAGAAAAGCTGTAAAGAAAAATTTTGAACAAAAAACCCATCCTAAAAAAGAAATTGGAAAGTCAATATTTGTAAAAAAACAAATGGATATGGAAGAATCATACAAGCTTCTTCATGAGTTTGGAATTAACACTCCTAAAACAGTATTTTTTACGCACGCAAACGAACTTGAGCACCATAAAATCAATTTTCCGGTTGCTCTAAAAACAGCGACAGGATTTGCGCACAAAACAGACCATGGTTTAATTAAAGTAGGAATACGCACAAAAGACGAGCTTGAAATTGAAGTTCATTTTATGCGTGAAAAGTCAAAACAGCTCGGAATTGAATCAAGATTTGCTATGCAGGAAATGGTAAGCGGACAGGAAGTGCTTGTTTCAGCAATAACTACTGAATTTGGAAAAGCAGTTACTTACGGACTTGGAGGGATATTTGTTGAAGTCACAAAAGACTTTTCACAAAAGCTTGCCCCCATAAACGATTCGGACATTGAAGAGATGCTTGAAGAGGTTAAAGGGACAAAAGTTCTTCACGGCGCAAGAACAAAAAAGAAATACGATATCGAGTCATTGAAAAAACTCATAAAAGCGCTTGCGCTGCTCGCCCAGACTTATCCTCAAATTAAGGAAATAGAACTAAATCCAGTTATTGTAACTGAAAACGGCTGTGTGGCTGTTGATGCTGTTGCGCTGATTTGATTTTGATTTAGCTTTTTATCTGCCCGCCGCAGCAAGCCCGATTGTCGCTGTCAAAAAGACGAAGCTGTTCCCCCATTTTTGTCGGATAAGTGCCGTTAACACAGGCAAGACAAAGGGAATCTTTTGGTATTCCAATTCCTTTAACAAGTCCATCTTCGGTTTGATAAATCAAAGAATCAGCGCCGATTTCTTTTCTTACTTTTTCGATTATATCTTTGCTGCTCAAATTATCTTTTGCCGCAACAAGCTCCTTTCTTG
Source organism: uncultured archaeon (assembly GCA_964551375.1). Taxonomy (GTDB): domain Archaea; phylum Iainarchaeota; class Iainarchaeia; order Iainarchaeales; family JAAZKV01; genus JAAZKV01. The sequence goes on from CAZKBG010000001.1 coordinate 795,339, forward strand.
TGCTCATATCAATTCCATAAAAGCATGGCCATTTAATCGGAGGGCAGGAAACTCGCACATGGATTTCTTTTGGCTTTCCGTTTGTTCTGATAAAATCAATCATGCCCTTCATAGTCGTTCCGCGGACAATGCTGTCATCAACCAAAAATACTCTTTTTCCTTCAACGACCTGCCTGATTACTGTAAATTTATCCTTAACCTTCTGCGCTCTGTCTTTTGATTCAATAAAAGTCCTTCCAACATACCTGTTTCTAATTAATCCCTCAACACAAGGAAGCTTCAGCACTTCTGCAAATCCTTCTCCAGCTGGACGGCTGGAATCAGGAACCGGAACCACAATGCAATCGGAAGAAATTTTCTGGGTCTCAAGTTTAGCAAGCTCCTTTCCAAGAGAATGCCGCGCTTTGTATACTAAAGTTGAATCAAGGACTGAAGCGGGGTTGGCAAAATAAACCCATTCAAAAAAGCAATGCGCTTTCTTTTTTTGATTTGAAAAACGCTCTATTCTAATGTTTCCTTTTTCTTTTATTATCATCTCGCCTGGCGCAAGATCTTTAATATCAGTAAATCCAATTGACTCAAGCGCAACGCTTTCGCTCGCAAAAGCAAGTTCATCGCCTCTTATTGAATAACATAAAGGGTGAAAGCCAAGCGGGTCTCGGGCGGCAATCAGCGTGCCGTTTGCGTCAATGAAAGCAATATTATATGCCCCGTCAAGATTATCAGAAACTCGTTTAAAGATTTCAAGATAAGAATTTGACTCCTTAATTGCTTTTGAGAACAAGTGCATAATTACTTCAGTATCCGTGTCGCGCACAAGATGATAATTATCTCTTTCAAGCCCCGCTTTGAGATCCGCATAGTTTGAGATATTTCCATTAAAGCAAAATGAAAACCATTTATTTTTGTTGCCGTGAGTTCTTTCAAAAGGCTGGGCATAGCTCACATCATCAGGGCCGCTTGTGGCATACCTCACGTGCCCGATTCCGTCGCCTGAAGAATGCTCTTTTAACACCTGCGCAAACTTTTCCTTATTCTCTGAATGAAACGCTGTATTTACAGTTCCAAGCCTTCGATAAGTGTTAAGTCTCTGCAGCTCATTCTCATGAAAAGTAGTTATTCCTGCTGAAAGCTGGCCCCTGTGCTGAAGCTGGATAAGCATTTTGTATAAAAAAACGCCGGCATTATCCTTAACGCTAATTCCACAAATGCCGCATTTGTGATTCATCTATTATTATTCGTAAAGAAAGCAAATATAATATAATCGCCAGAGTCAGTTCTTTATATCTCTGCTATAAATGCGTGTTAATATGAACAAAATTGGAAATCTAAAGCTGAAAGGAGAAGTATTTCTCGCGCCAATGGCGGATTATACAAATGTGGCATTTCGAGTGCTTGCCAAAGAATACGGCGCAGCGCTTGTTTATACTGAACTAATTTCCGCAAAAGCGCTGACTATGAAAAGCAAAAAAACAGAAAAAATGCTTCTTGTCGGGGAATCTGAAAAACCGGTGTTTTTGCAGCTTTTTGGGGCAAATCCTGTTGATTTTGAAAAAGCAATTGGCATGGTTGAGAAAAAATACCCTCTTAATTTCGCGGGCTATGACTTAAATTGCGGATGTTCAGTTCCAAAAGCTCTCAAAGGCAAATATGGGTGCTCGCTGATGAACGACTCTCAAATTATAGGACAAGTTATTTCTTCAATGAAAAAAAGCACTGATAAACCAGTGACCATAAAAATGAGGCTGGGTCTTAAAGAAGAAACTTTTCTTGAAGTTGCGGAAGAAGCGGTTAATAACGGCGCTGAAGCAATAACACTTCACCCAAGGCTGGGGGAGCAAGGATATTCTGGAGATGCAAACTGGGAAAAAATTGCTCATTTAAAAAAAGCAGTTGATGTTCCAATAATCGGAAACGGTGATATAAAAAAACCTTCTGATGTTTTGGAGCTGAAAAAGAAAACCAACTGCGACTTTGAAATGGTGGGAAGGGCTGCAATTGGAAATGCTTTTTTCTTCAAGCAGGCAAACGAAGCAGTTAATGGAAAAGAAATATCCCAAAAAAAGCAAAGCGATGTTAAAAATGAAGGCTTGCGGTTTTTAGCCCTTGCAAAAGAATTTGGGCTCGGGGTAAATGACGTGCGTCCGTATTTTATCGGATTAAGCAAAGGACTAATCGGGGCTTCAGTTTTAAGAAACCGATTTGGGCTAAGCAAAACAATTGATGAAATTGAAGACTTTTTTTTAAAATATTTTGAAGATTAACTGGCAGTTTGAATGTTTAGTTTGATTCTAAAAAATCGGCTTGCCAAGCCGGAGTTGGCAGTTAATCTGATTTAAATTACATTTCAGGCGCATAAACAGTTCGTTCTGTCTTATGGGCTTTTTTAACATAGCCTAATGATGATTCCTTCATCAATTTTTCGCATTTAGTCGAGCAGAATTTAACCGAAGCGTCAGCTGCCTCAAAGATTACTCCGCACCTTGCACATAATTTCTTCATTTTCCCACCATCCACCGCCCCGCTACGGGCAATAATCTTTCTTATCATAAGGGCTTTAAAATATGATTATTAGGCGCTTTTAGTCATGTATCGCATATTGTTGGACACAAGTTTTTCGGGTAAGCTTAAAAATAATAAATGCCTAAATAAAAGCATGGTTGAATTAAGCGAATCAGCAAGAAAAATGGCAAAAGAAGCTGAAGAATGGGCTGAAAAACAGAAACTATTGCACATGTCCGAAATCAGCATTATTCTTGAATCATATGATTCGATATTTTCTGATTTTGACCCACGAACTTATGCTCAAAGATCCCTTTCAGTGGATTTTTTAACTGAAATAAAGCGCGCAACAAGAGAAAACAAATCAGGAGTAATAGAGCTAAACCTGCTGATACCAGTTGAGAAAAAAAATGATGAAGTGGAGGCGAAAGTCCGAAAAAGGCTTCATGAATATTTTAGGAAACACTATGATATCACAAAAAGAGAAGTTGACGCAGTAAGAAGCAAAGGCGCAATAATGATAGGTGTTGGATTAAGTCTTTCAATGGTTGCCGCGGTTTTTGTCTACCCTACCGGATCAACTAATATATTAAATAATATAATTTTGGTGCTGATTGAACCTGCAGCATGGTTTACAATATGGGAAGGGGCGAACAAAGTTTTTGACACTTGGAGAGTGCTTGAGCCAGATCTTGAATTTTTTAGAAAAATGATAAAAAGCGAGATAACCTTTACAAGGTATTAGTATGCAAAAAAAACTGCTGCTGCTCTTTCTGATTTTGCTCATTGCCTCAAGCGCGATGGCAAAGAGCTTCACATTCACAAATGTTGACATAAACTATGTTTTTTCCCCTGACTCAAGCGCGCAGGTGACAGAAAAGTTAACCTTTAATTTTGACGGCTCATTCAGCTTCGCATACAGGGATATTGAATTAAAAAACGGGCAAAGCGTAACTGATTTTTATGCGTATGAAGAAACCGGTGCACAATTGATTCCGCTTATAGTTGAAGTTGAAGATACAATGGAAGGAGTGAGGGCAACATGGCACTACTCTGCTTCAAATGAGAAAAAAACATTTGTGCTCAAGTACAACTTAAAAGGCTCGGTTAATTCATATACTGATTCTTACGAATTTTACTGGAAACTTTGGGGCTCAAGCTGGGAAGCGCAGGTTGAATCATTCCGTGCTCAACTGACTTTCCCAAAATACCTTGCAGAAGGAACAAAAATCTGGATTCACCCAAAAATTGACGCAAGATACGAATGGAACGGGCCAGTTGTGGAAATATTCGCAAACAATATCCCCAGCGAAACATTTCTTGAAGCAAGAATACTATTCAATAAAGAAGTAATGAGCGGAGAATACGCCGTTCAAAAACAAATGAGCGGAATAACTGAAGTAAACAGAGACGAGGATTTATTTGCTGCAAGGGAAAAAGCAAATGAAGAACTCGCGGCATTAATGTGGATTGCTCCAGTTTTGTGCATGCTGATACTCGCAGGGTCATTTATTTATTTTTATAAAAAACACGGAGTTGAACCAAATGTTAGAAAAATTCTTTACATGCGAGACATTCCGTCAGAGGACAAACCTTATTTTGTTGATTATTTGGTGAATATGGGTGTGACTGAAAACGGACTCATAGCAACGCTTATTGATTTAGTAAGACGAAATCATATTCAAATTGAAAAAATTACTAAAGGGATGGTTTTCAAAAGCGATGATTTTGTGCTGACAAGAACAAAAGGAAATGATTCTCTTTCAAAACCTGAAGAAGAATTAATCGGGGAGTTATTTTACAACGGTGAGGAAACTCCGATTAAATTAAGCGAATTCACCGCGTACAGACGAACAATCACAACTTCACTCTTAACACAATGGGCTGAGTGGGTTGTGGAAGAACTTGGAATTAAAGGCGACAAAACCAAATACTTTAATTTTACTGGGCGAAACAACTTCATGATAATTTCAGTATTAATGATACTTGGAATTATTGCGATTGGATTTATTGCGGCGGGAGAAAATGCAATTCTCTTAATAATGGCGACTTTCATTATTGGAATGTTTTCAATAGTTATGGGAATAGGATTATTTGCAGTAAAAGGGCTTGCAAAAATTTACATAGTCGGTTTTATGCTTGTGTGGGGCGGAATGATGGGCTTTGGAGTTGGAATGGCCTTTCTTACCGAACCAGGATTTGAAATATTAATGCCGCTTGTAATTGCGGAAATAATTTGCATATTATTTGTCACAAGCGCATTTTCAATGAAAGGAGTTCTTCCAAGCATTCTGCCGGAGTGGGCGCAAAAACGCGAAGAATGGGAAGGCTTGCAAAGATTTCTTGACACTTTTGGGCAGATGAAAGAAAAAACAGTTCCTGAAGTGGTTCTTTGGGAAAAATATTTAGTATTTGCGGCAGTGTTTGGAAATACTGATAAAATTCTAAAACAATATTCTGAAAGCGTAAGCGCAGAACTTGCAAAACGCAGCACCACAATGACTGCATTCTCAAGCGCGGCAGTTTACTCAAGCTTTTCTTCAAGCATGAGCTCGGGATTTAATTCATCAGTTTCAGGCTCTGGCTCGGGCGGCTCAAGCGGGGGCGGCGGCGGAGGAGGAGGCGGCGGGGGCGGCGGAGCAGGCTAAAGTTTAGTTTAAAGATTAGTTTAAAGTTTAGTTTAAAGTTTAATCTAAAGATTAGTTTAACAAATAGTTTTAGTTTATTGGGTTAAGTTTTTTTATTTAGTTTTATTTTATAGCTTTTTATTTTTGGTTTAATTTTATCAAGCGTTTAATCTTCATCATTAATTCCAATCTGCTGATCAAGCTCTTCGGCTGTTCGCTTTAGCTGCGCAAAGATTCGTTCAACATCCTCTTCAATTTCTTCAATAGTCCTTTTCATGCTCCTGCTTCTTGAGGAATAAAATTTCCCGTTCTTTTCAATCAGCCCTGAGCGCTGCAAATTATTTAAGTGATTAATAGTCGCGCCCCTGCTCATCCCAACTCTTTCAGCTAATGCAGTGCTGCTTAACGCTTCTCCTTTTTCAGTGGCAAGAACTATTTCCTTAAACACCGCTGCAGCATTTTTCTCCTTATCAATCGGCTCAAAAAATCCAAGCGAAGAGCAAATCCATGCTAACTGATGCTCAAAATCTTCCCTAAAAGGTCTCTCAACTTTTCTAACAACCACTTTGAATCTTGCTCTTCTTGTGGGAACATGCTTAACAGAGCCTTTCATGATTGGAAGAGAATGAAAATCTTCAATAAGACCGTTTGGGTTAATTTTAATCTCAATTTTTGAAACCTTTGGTTTTTTTAGCTTAGTTTTCTTATTTCTTAATTTTGCGAGCGGATTAGCTATTTCAGGCCTGTAAATATCAGGGTAATTAGATTTTTGGCTGTTTTTTGCCATTAAACCACGCTTCTACAAGCTACATGAAAGGAAGTATTTAAAAAGACTTTGTTTAAATAAGATTGATATTGTTTAAAGAGTTTAGACAAAATGGTGGTTTTAGTGTCTATAATCAACAATAATACCGATAATTCAAGCAATAATAGCTCAAAAGAGGCTCCAAAAGGGGCTAAAGAAGGGCAATTAGGAGGCCAAAACCCTGCCCAAACTGGTCCAAACCAGCACAACTGCGAGTGCAAATGTGCTCATGAGGGGCAAAAAGCAAATAGTGAAGCTGGGAAATGCCACTGCGAAGATGAAAAATGCAACTGCAAAAATGCAAAAGAAAGCGAAGCGCAAAAACCACAAGACGCAAAAGTAAAAGACTTGACAATTACCCTTCAAAGACTTCAAGCAGAATTTGAAAACTACCAAAAAAGAAACATAAAGCAAAACGAAGAATTTCGAACACTTGCAAACGCAAGATTAATTGAAGAAATGCTTCCAGTGCTTGACTCGCTTGAACAGGGAATGAAACATGATAAAGCGCTAGTGATAGTTCACGAACAGCTTTACACAATTTTAAAGAAAAACGGCTTAGCAAAAATACATGCAGAAAGAGGAATGAAATTTAACCATGACAAAATGGAATGCTTAATGCAGGAAACTGACGCCAGCCTCAAAGAAGACGCGGTAGTGAATGTATTAATGGCAGGATATGAATTAAGCGGAAAAATATTAAGACTTGCAAAAGTAAGCGTGAACGCATTAAAAGCAAATAACGCCGGCGGAAGCGAAGCAAAGAAGTAATTTGTTGGAGAGATTTTAGGATTAAGTAAAAATAGAAAGTCAAAGGAAAAAGAATTATATTTGGAGTAAATTTTTAGAAATAAAAATTGGAGTGTGAGTAAAATGGCAAAAATAATAGGAATAGATTTAGGAACATCAAACAGCGCAGCAAGCGTACTTGAAGGGGGAAAACCAAAAATAATTCCCTCAGCAGAAGGAAACACAGTTTATGGAAAAGCCTTCCCAAGTTACGTAGCTTTCTCAAAAGACGGAAAACTATTAGTCGGAGAACCAGCAAGAAGACAAGCAGTAACAAACCCAGACAGAACTATTACAAAAGCAAAAAGAAAAATGGGGACAGGCCACAAATACTTGCTTGACGAAAAAAGTTATACTCCTCAACAGATATCCGCATTCATACTTCAAAAAATAAAAAGAGACGCAGAAGCGTTCTTAGGCGAAAAAGTAGAAAAAGCAGTAATCACAGTGCCAGCATATTTTGACGACAATCAAAGACAGGCCACAAAAGACGCGGGACAAATCGCCGGGCTTGAAGTTGTAAGAATTATAAACGAACCGACAGCCGCAGCGCTTGCATACGGACTTGACAAAAAAGGAAAAGACTCAAAAATAATGGTGTTTGACCTTGGAGGCGGAACACTTGATGTAACAATAATGGAGCTGGGAAGCGGAGTGTTTGAAGTAAAATCAACTTCAGGAGACACAGAACTTGGCGGAACAGACATGGATGAAACAGTGCTTAAGTACATTGTTGACGAATTCAAAAAAACAAACGGCGTAGACTTAATGAAAGACTCAATGGCTGTGCAAAGAGTAAGAGAAGCCGCTGAAAAAGCAAAAATAGAGCTTTCAACAGTTCTTGAAACAGACATAAACCTTCCATACATTACAGCAACACCAGAAGGGCCAAAACACTTAGCAATGAGACTAAACAGAGCAAAACTTGAAGAACTAATCGCACCGCTTGTAAAAAGATGCGAAAAGCCAATCACACAATCACTTGCTGACGCAAAATTAACAGCAGCAGATATTGAAAAAGTAATTCTTGTAGGCGGACCGACAAGAATGCCAATAATACAAGAATTTGTAAAAAAAGTAACAGGAATCGAGCCAGAACGCGGAATAGATCCGATGGAATGTGTTGCAATGGGCGCAGCAGTTCAGGGAGGAGTATTAGCAGGAGAAGTAAAAGATGTACTTTTACTTGATGTAACTCCGCTAAGCCTTGGAATAGAAACACTGGGCGGAGTATTTACAAAAATAATTGACAGAAACACGACAATTCCCACAAAGAAATCACAAGTATTTTCAACAGCAAGCGACAATCAAACTGCAGTTGACATACACGTGCTGCAAGGAGAAAGACCTCTGGCAAGAGACAATAAATCCTTAGGAAGATTCCAATTAGTCGGAATACTGCCAGCTCCAAGAGGAATGCCTCAAATCGAAGTAATCTTTGATATTGACGCAAACGGAATAGTTCACGTAACCGCAAAGGACACAGGAACAGGAAAAGAACAGAGCATCAAAATTGTTTCCTCACAAAAGCTTGATGAAAAAGAAATTGAGAGAATGAAGAAAGAAGCTGAAAGCCACGCAGAAGAAGACAAGAAGGTAAAAGAAGAAATAGAAATCTTCAACTCAGCAGACGCTACAATCTACTCGACAGAAAAAATGCTTGAAGAGCTCAAAGACAAGCTTGGCGAAGACCACAAAAAGAAAATCACAGCAAAGCTTGACGACTTGAAAAGCGCGGTAAAGAAAGAGCCAAAATCAGTAAGCGAAGTAAAATCAAAATCAGACGAACTGAATAAAGCTCTAAGCGAAGTGGGCTCGGAAGTATACGGCAAAAATGCGCAAGGGCCGGGAGCAAATCCCGGCGCAGGCCCAAATGCTTCAGGCGCTGACCCTGAAGGCGACGAAAAAGTGGTTGACGCAGAATTTGAGGACAAAGGAAAGAAAAAGTAAAACTAAGCCCGCGGACGGAGATTATAAAATATAATTTAGAAAAGAGTTTAACCTAAGGGAGAAAGCAAATGGATGAAAACAAAACTTTGACTGGGTTAGAAGACAAGGAAAAGAAAGCTGACATTAAGCCAAAAGAAAAATCAGATAAAGGGCTTGCGGCTAAATCCCCAAAAGAGATTTGGCTTGCAAGTTAAATTCTTTCCAAGTCAAATATGGGCGCTTAATTTAATGGTGGGTATAAAAAACCATTTGAGCGAAAAATAGTAAAGCAGGAAAATAAATATACTGCGCAAAATATTTGAAAAAAAGCTAAAAAAAGGCTGGCTGAAACTAAGTGATAAAGAATGGCTGATTATTACGAAATATTGGGATTAAAGAAAGGCGCAAGTTCTGAAGAGATAAAAAAAGCCTACAAAGAGCTTGCAAAAAAATACCATCCTGATGTTTCAAAAGAGCACGAAGCTGAAAAAAAGTTCAAGGAAATAAATGAAGCCTATTCAGTACTATCTGACTCTGACAAAAAAGCAAAATACGACACTTACGGCGAAGACGCATTTAAAGGATACTCAGGCGGAGCAGGATTTTCAAGCAGAAACTTTGATTTTGAAGATATTTTCAGCCAATTCTCAAACTTCGGCTTTTCTGATTTTGGAGACATATTCGGAGGCGGAGGCGGGAGCTCAGGAGCTGGAGCAAGAGGAAGAAAAGACAACGGCTCAAATGTAAAACTAAATTTGAATTTAAGCTTTGAAGAAGCAGCATTTGGGACAACAAAAGAAATTGAATATGAAAGAATTGAAAAATGCGAAAAATGCCACGGAAGCGGAGCGGAAGGCTCGCTAAAGAAGTGCTCAACATGCCAGGGAAGAGGAGTAGAAGTAAGACAACAGAGAACTCCGTTTGGAATATTCCAATCACAGTCAGTATGCCGAACCTGCCACGGCAGGGGAGAGATTCCTGAAAAAGAATGCAGAGAATGCGGAGGAGACGGACTAACAGCAAAACCTTCAAGAGTAAGCGTGAAAATCCCTGCAGGAATAAACACAAACAATCACTTAAGACTCTCTGGAAAAGGGCATGAAGGAAGACACGGCGCAGGAGATTTATACATTGTAATATTTGTAGAGCCGCATGAAATATTCAAACGCGACGAAGAAGACATTTATGCGGAAATTCCGGTGGCTTATTCAGAAGCAGCGCTTGGCGCAACTGTGGATGTTCCAACACTCCACGGCAAAGCAGAACTAAAAATTCCAAGCGGAACACAGAGTGGAACAATATTTAGAATCAAAGGAAAAGGAATACAGAAATTAAACAAAGAAGCATTCGGAGACGAATACATCAAAGTAATAGTGACAACTCCAAGCAAACTTTCAAAAAAACAAAAAGAGCTTCTTGAACAATTAAAGAAAGAAGATGACGCTTCAAAGAAAAGAAAAGGATTTATTGACAAAATCCTTGGAAAGTGAAAAATACACTATATTTTCTTTTACGGCAAAACACCCCTGTTTCTTATAAAAACTCTTGCAAAGGGAATAAATTAGTGCAATAAAATGAAAGAAGAAAAATACGCAGTTGAAAAGCTGGTTCTTGAGGCAAATGGATTTGAAAAATTTAATCCAATGCAGGAGCAGTGCGTAAAAAAAGGATTCTCTAAAAGCCTTGTAGTGAGCGCGCCCACAGCAAGCGGAAAAACAATTGCAGCAGAACTTTTCATGCTTCAAACAGTTTTAAATGAAAATAAAAAAGTTATTTACACCTGCCCCCTTCGCGCGCTTGCGGGAGAACATTACGCTGATTTTAAGAAAAAATACTCAAAACAAACTCCAACAACTCACATGAAGTTTGCGGTTTCCACAGGCGACCTTGACTCAAGCAGCTCGTATTTGAAAGGCTTTGATGTAATAATGACAACTTATGAAAAACTTGCCTCATTGCTCCGCCACAAAGCAGAGTGGCTGAGCGAAGTCGGCGGAATAATAATTGATGAAATGCACGAGCTTGACTCAGACAGGGGACCAGTTCTTGAAATTGCGCTAACTCAAATGCAAATAAACACGCCTTCAATAAAAGTGCTTGGATTAAGCGCAACAATTCCAAATGCCGCAGAGATGGCGAAATGGCTTAATGCCAATCTTGTTGAATCAGACTACCGCCCGACAAAACTTAGAGAAGGAATTTTATTTGAATCAAAAGTAGAGTTTAATGACAACACAACCGAAAGCGGAAGCATGGAAGAAATAGTGGAAGCTAATCTTGCGAAAGAAAAACAAATGCTGGTTTTCATGAATGCAAGAAAACGAGCTGAATCAATGGCAAAGAAAATGGCTGAACTTACTACTAAAACAATTAATCCAAGCGAGAAAACAAAACTCCTAAAAATCGCTGATGAAGCGCTCAATGCGCTTGAAGTGCCTACTGAACAATGCACTTCCCTTGCGGGGCTGATAAAACACGGTGCTGCTTTTCACCATGCTGGACTTGTTGGAAAACAACGCGAACTGGTGGAAGAAAACTTTAGAAACGGACTACTTAGAATATTATGCGCAACCCCTACCCTTGCGGCCGGAGTAAACACGCCTGCTGATATTGTAATAATTCCAAGCCTTTATAGATTTGAAAAATTTGGAATGGATTTAATTGCAGTAAGAGAGTACAAGCAAATGGCTGGAAGAAGCGGAAGACCAAAATTCTCAACTGAAGGGAAAAGCATTGCGCTCGCTACAAGCGAAGCGCAAAAAGATATGTTCATGGAAAAATATGTGAACGGAAAAGTAGAGGCGATAATATCAAGACTTGGAATAATACCAGTGCTTCGAACACACATACTTGCGCTCATTGCAACTGATTATATTCAGGATATTAAAACAATTGAATCATTTTTTGAAAGAACGCTTTACTCGCACCAGCTTCAAAATATGGGCGAGTTAATCGACAATGTTCTTGAAATAATTAATGATCTTGAAGAATTTGGATTTGTAAAACGAGAAGGCGAAAAATTTCGCGCTACACTTATCGGCAAAAGGGTATCGGACTTATTTTTAGACCCTGAAAGCGCTCACGAATTAATTACCGCGCTAAAAGAAAAGAGAACTTTTACTCCTCTTTCATATATTTACGCTTGGGTGAACTGCACAGAGTTCTCCCCATGGATGAATCCACCAGCAAAAGCAAAGCCATTAATTCTTGAAGAAATGAGCGGAAGGGCTGATGAGCTTCCATTCAGACAGGAAAAAACTTTATTTGAGCCTGAAGCAATAGAAAAATTCTTTTCAGCTATGATGCTTGAACAATGGATAAATGAAAAGCACGAAAGCGAGCTTTTTACAAACTACGGGCTTGCGCCTGGATTATTGTTTGGAAAAACACAGATAATTGAATGGCTTTCCTATGCAACAATTGAACTTTCAAAAGTAATGGGACTTGAAAAACACTTAATTAATTCCCAAAAACTGGGAAGAAGAGCAAAGTACGGCGTTAAAGAAGAACTTTTGATGCTTGTTGAGCTGAAGGGAATTGGAAGAGTTAGAGCAAGAAAATTATTTTCTGCTGGAATAAAGAAGCCAAGCGAAGCAAAGGCTAATATTGCCAAAGTTGAAGCAATTTTAGGCAAAAAAGTGGCTGATTCAATCAAAGCCCAGCTTAAATTTGAAGCCGAAGGCGCAAAAACCTCCCAAAATACGCTTTAATTTTTTCAACTAACTCAGCTCGCTTAACTTAACTTGCAAAAAGCCAAAAACAGCCAAGGCAGGAAGCAAATTTTGGTTTAAAGTAAGCTTTATTAAGAACAATTCACTTATTTTTCCAACAAGCTAGGGCAATTTGTGGTTGGATGGATTTATCTGCAATAACAGAACCTTTCAAGAATTTCTATTACAAACTTGAAGACAAATGGTACGACTTTCTTGACTATTTGAGCAACTATGTTCCAGTATACAAAGTAATTGACCCAATTGACAGCGTAGTGCCAAGCTTTGTAGTATTTTTGCTCGTTATATTATTTTTGATAGTGCTTGGAGCATACTTGATGCAGTTTGGCTCAAATTATGAAATTGAATTCCACACAGTTGATTCAAAAACAAGCGCTGATTTAAGCGATGTTACAATTTACGGCGAAATAAACGCGGCTAATTTTGACGAAGTCACTGATGCTGAAGGAATGGCAATAGTCCGTCTTGACAGCGGAAGCAAGAACCTCTTTGACCAGATAGGTGAAATGATTTTCGGGGCAGAACCAGTCGAGTTTTATGCAATTGTTTCAGCGGAAAAAGCAGGATACAACAGCATTGCAGATAAAGAAGTTGACATTTCCACAAAAAGAGCAACAATCTCAATGGTGAAAAAAGATAGCACAGGCCCAAATGACCCAATACATCTTGAAGACGATTATCCAAACAGCACAAGAGTGACTTTAGTTGATTCGCTTACTGATGATCCAATAGTTGATAATACCGGAAGCGCATATGTAAGATTTAACTGCGCGAACAAAGCAACAGGCGCAAAAACCGCAAAAGATATTGATGACGGCGACCTTGACGGAGTATTTTTGCTTAATTCAGAAAAATGCCAGTTTGTGGTAACAAATGCTTACACTACTGGATACGAGTCTCCAACAAACCTTCCAAGAACTCTTCCTACTGCAATAAGCGAGCACAAAATCTCGATGTCAAAAATAAGATCGGCTCCAGGCGGAACAATAAAAGTATATGCTTATGAAAAAAATTCAAGCCCTGAAAAACCAATCCCAAGAGTTCAGGTAACTTTACTTGACAAATACAATATCAATGCAGGAAGAAAATTGACTGACAACAGCGGAGTTGCGGTATTTACTGACATTGATTCTGGAACTTACACAATAATTGCGGCAAGCCCCGACAGCAACTATGCATCAATACGCGTTGATGAAAATGTTTCAATCACAGCAGTTGCAGGCGCTACAAGAGAAAAGAAAGTATACCTTGAAAGAATTGACCCAACTTTAGTAAGATTTGTTAAAGTACAGCTAAAGGACTCAAACACTTTAAGCATAATAAGAGACGCAAAAGCATTTGTTCAGGAAATAAGAAGATCAGGAAGCACATACTCGCTTGCCCCTCTTGCAGGATGCTTAAATGAATGCATAAGCGACTCAAACGGAATAATAAAAGTAACAGGATTAATGAACGACGACGCAAACAAAGTTTTAATGATTGTGAATAAACCAGGGTATGTGATAAAAATATTCAAACCAATTCTGGTAAAATCAATCGACCCTCCGACAGTAGAATATCTTGAAGAAATTAACTCAACAAATTCAGGACAGGCAAGAGTGACAGTGAAAAGCTCTTCAAATAACGCTTTAATCGCAGGGGCAAAATCATTTTTGTATGTAAATCTTCTGGACCCAAGAGTTCAAAGAGTGCAGATTTTTGAAGACGGAATTTTGACTAATTCCGAAGGAATATCCATTTTCAACGGACTTCCAATAGGCGCTGATAAAAACTATGTTGCGAGAGCCACATATGACACGCTTGACTCAGGATACTCTGCAGGAAAGCAGATTTACGCAGGACAGACAACTGATTTTAATTTATCAATCGCGCTTGACGCTGCATTCATAAGGGTTCTACTGCTTGACGCAAACACAAGACAAGTGATACCAACAAGAGCGGACGCAAACGTTGTTTTGTTTCCTGCAAACCGCCCAATGGATGTGCTTCATTATGATTCACAAACAACAAGATTCATCAGCGCAATGTATCCAAGAGCAATAAGCTTTGTAGTTGCCGCTGATTTGAATAATTACGCGGGAGCAGTGCTTGAAATCCCCGCAGGAAACTTGTCAAACGGAATAAATGACTTTAATGTAAGACTTTACCCGCTAAGCATGCTTGACAAAAATGTAAATATTTTCTTCAACGGATTTTACAGAAACAATTACGAACTAATAAGGGGGATAAAAGCAAATTCAATTGAAACCACAAACCAGCATGATGACGGAACTTTCGGATATTATGAACAGATAGATGTTGTCGCAGGAAAAGATTTGAATTATTCAGATTTGTTTGGGGCGATAAGATTTAGCGACGCAATGAAAATAGTTGGAATTCCATTTAAAACAGGAATAAATTATCTTGAATCAGGGTATTATTTATGCAGTCCTCCGATACAAAACCCGGTTAATTCTGATGAATTTTACATACAAACCGACTCAAACTGCCAGCGAAACGAGACAAATCCAAACGGGGCAATGGCTGGAATACACTGGCAGCAGGGAATTTCGGCTCAAAGAGGATTAAAGAAAACAGTTTACACAATGGCTGTTAAAACAATTTTTGGAGATGTTAACGAAGGCACAATATTAAACCTAAAAGGATTTGGAAAAGAAAAACACAACACGCTTTCTTCAGAAGACAGATTTGACATAAGCTACCAATTAGGAACTCCAATAGGTCCAACAGACAACAATGCTGCAATTTCAATAATTGCTACCATGAACAGCGGGGCAATTACAAGAGATCCTGAAGGATTTATATATAATCCAGCAAAAAAAACTTATCTTGAAGTTTCCCCAACTCAAACAAAAATAACCGCTTATCAAAGAAATAATCTTGGGATAAAAGTCAGAAATGACTCAAATGTTCCAATTACAAACATAAAACTTTATGTTTACACATACAGCGGAATTATGGAAGAGTTTAATTACGTTCCAAGCGGAGCAATAAGGCTTGATAATGAAACAACAGGACTAAGGTCAAGATACGTTGCCACAATTTTAAATTTAAACAAAAACGCAATTTCCTCGCCGCAAACAGTTCCATTGTATTCATTAACTCCAAATTCAACAACAAAAGTAATCATAGTCGCAGCAGTTGAGGATAAAAATTATTTATTTGTTGCAGACACAAAAACAGTAGCGCTGAATTTGGTTCTTTCAGGCGCAAGATTCATGGCTGATGTTCAGGACCAGAACTTTGACGCAGAAGTATTCGCAGGAAACGGCAGAACTCCAGTTGCGCTTGAATCAGTTGACTTAAAAGCAGTGAGAAACTGCTCTAATACGCAAAACAGAGTTGTTGATTACAATAACTTACTTGCAGATATTGACCCAGTTAGGACAAATTACTTTGAAAGAACAATACCTGGAATTTACAGAAAAGACGCTGACTGCCTTGTAGTGCACGTAGTTGCAGAAAGCCCTGATTATGATGATTTGACAAAAACAATATATGCTGGATATTCAGTTCTTCAGGACTTGACATTATCATGCGTTGACGCTTCATTCCCCGACGCATTTGGAGACAGCGACCTTGAAGAAATGACTGCTGAATGGGACAGCGAATTTGATGTAAGAGTAATAAACACCTGCGCAGGACCAATGCAGATAAGCGTTGAATCAGGATTAAACCAAGTATCAAATACATGCAATAATCTTGCCTCGCTTGCAGAATGCAACGTTAGATTAAAAGCGAGGAATAAATCATACAGCCCTACGGTAAAATACAGCGATATTTTGGGAGTTTTCCCTATTTACATTAAAGCGCGCGACGCGCAGACATCCAAAAAACTTGCGCTTGCGGATAAATTAAAAATTCACATCTCAAATTCTGCAGAATGCTTCCAAATAATACAAAAAGATATTTACGAAGCAAATCCCCAGCCGTTTAAAGGAAGCATGATAATTAACAACAACTGCCAGAACACGCTTGTGGACGATTATTATGTTCCAAAAGAAGTGCTAAGCCTTGCGGGTGCGGATGTTAACACATTTGCTCCAAAATACCAGTCAGTTGATTTCAATTATGATTTAATAGTAAGGGGCGGAGGATACGATTACGGCACAACTCCAGTAACACGAATTGCAAATGTATTCTTCCCAGAACAGGGAGTAAATGGAAAACCAGTAATCGGAACAGGACCAAACGGCTACAATAAATACGGACAGTTCAGATTCTCAATACCTAATTACAGCGGACAAACTGACTTGTTTTATTTCAGATGGTCGGATAGAAATGACGGCTCGAACAGATACGGCGCAGTGCTTGACAATACTATTACAGTAAATTATAGAGACGGAACACATCAGACTGTTCAAACAAATGTAGCGACTTTTGATATTAACACTCTTCCAATCGCATGCAAATGCTACGGAACAAGATACAGCGGAGCTTCATGCTCTCAGGCAGTTCACACTGATGTAATATTTGGAAACGGAACATTTTCAGGAGAACACTGCATGCTAATTTCAAACGATTTAGTAGTCGGTGTGCCTGATGGAGAAGGAATTGGTGGATTAATGTATGTCTACGTTCCAAGAGGAAATGTTGAATCATTTGATTTTAATATTTACGGAAACCCAAATGCAACAAACTTGCGAATAAAGGGATACTCTTGGATAAGGTATACTGAAAATTTAACGACTATTACTCCAAACGGAAGCTCAAGCGCAGCTGTATTAAACAGCGGGGGATTCAGAATATATCCAGTTGAAGGATACACTTACATACTCAAAAACCTTGCAGACACTTCACTAAGCAAACAGCTTGAAGAAAGAATACAACTCTGCAAAAAAGTTCAATCAGCAGACGCATGGTATTTCTTAGACCAGCTGTATTGGACAAAAAGATCAATAATGAACTTTGATGAAGCAAAAGCATTCTGCTCGACTTCAGCAGGAGCAGGCATTGATTTGACAGGAACAACTCCAAGACTTGCAACCTCGGCTGATGTGAGCGCGCCAAGAAACCAATTCATAAGCGGCGATCCAAAACTATTATGGAACGCAAGCGACGGACAGGGCGGATGGGTAAACGGCGAAGGGGTAAAAGGATTTTGGCTTGACAACTGCCAAGGCGAATGGTGCTTCCCGTTAAGAAAACTTGACACAGCATATGCATACGTTGACAATAATGTTCATGCCGACATTGCAGAATATGTTCCTTTATGCACAGTAGAACTTGACAACACCCGCGAAGTTACATCAGCAATGTGCACAGCTCTTGGAATAACCTGCAACAAAGCATCAGGACAATGCGTATTCCCAGATCCATCATCATTCACTTCATTTAACAGCAACGCTTACTTAAAAACTCCAAATCCTTTGGTTGAAGTTGTTATAAAATCAGTTCGCGCAAACGGAAGAGCGCTTGATCCTTCAACAGTAGTTGTGTGGCTTGAAGGAGGATTATTAAAAGCAAGATTTATCGGAGAGAATTACTCGCCATATGACGACCAGACAATTGAATCGGATATTATTGCAAAAGATGTAAAGGGCGACCAGTACGGAACATTAACTGTTATAGATTATGTAAATAATCCGGAGGATTAGAAATTTGAGATTATTAAGTGATTTTTACTAAAGCAATTAATTAAAAGTAAAAATGTGGTTGTAATTATGATGAAAAAAATAATAGTGCTGCTGTTTTTAGTAATGGCAGTATCCTTGGCATTTTCTGCAGAAATTCCCGCAAGCGAAGTAGCGTGGAATGCTGGGCTTATATTAAAACTTGACAAACAAACATTTGCCCAAAACGAGCCAATCACAGGCGAAATAACTATTGAAAACCGCGAAAATGCTCCTTTAGTAGGCGCAAAAGTTGTTTTGCAAATAGTTCAAGGAGAATATTTTTACCCTTCGCAGTACAATAATGCAGAAATTATACTTCACGAACAAGTAATTGATTTTAACTGGATGGTGCAGGGAAACAAAAAAACAATGAAATTCACAATGCCTGCCCAAAAATCAGGGGATTATAGAGTAGATGCATATGCATGGGCAGTTAAATCAAAAATGATTGGAGCAAGCAATATTTTATTAAATCCAATTTCATCAGTCTTTAGCATTCCTGGAGAAAAATATAAACGCCCGACAATATTTAGAGAAATTACTGTGTTCAACGGAACTGTTGGTCCTGTCGGATTTCCTGTTAAATCCCAAACAGCAATAACAGGAGATGTTGTTCTTTCTGGGCTTTCAAATTTAGGATTTTCAAACCTTAAAGTCGGCGCAGTAATATGCGAATGGGCTACAGCTTTTTGCGACACTCAAAATGAAGTAAAAGCAGATTTTGGAGCTCCTGACTTAGGCGGCACAGCATACGCAAGATTAAATCTCACAGCTCCAAAAATTCCTTCAGCATACGAAATACTATTCAAAGTATATTCAGGGGATGAAGTAATAGGAATGTACAAAAATAGGGCAATTGTAAGCGGACCAACTTCAAAAGCAAGAAAAATCCTAATAGAAGGGCTTGACAAAAGAAGCTACTCAATAAAGACTTATTTAGTAGGGACTCCAGACCACTTCGCAATGGAAAGCTTCACTGATTTTGACTTGAAAGTAAATGCTTACAAAGACGGAAACACAGTATTTTCAAAAACCGAAAGAATTCCTGTAATAAATTACGCTGATATATTCACAAAAACATATCCTGTCGGGAGAATATTCTTTGACAGTGTCTGCGTTACTGTTGAAAAAGACTCAACAGTGTTTGACAAAGAATGCTTTGACGCTCCGATGAAAGAAATACAGGCTGAATATGATTCGCTTTATCCAACCCCAGTAAGCGTTGAATGGAAATATTATCCGGAAAACGACGCGCTTGAAATAATGCTTGCAAAAGACGTGATTAACTCAAAAATAAGATTATTCTCAACCGACCAGATGTATATTGAAGAAATGGTGAATGAAACAGGATTTTACACAAAGACAATAACCGCTCCAAAAGAAAATATGACGCTTGCAGTTGATGATATTGACGCAAAACAACAGCAGGTATTCCAAATAAATTTAGGCCCTGCGGGAGACGAATTTGGAAACACTATTGTTGAAACCGGCGTAAAGCCAATCAGCGAATGCAAAGGACAAATCTGCTCAACAGGACTTGTGTGCAAATCGCAGCCAATTGCTTCAATAGAAGGCGAATGCTGCATGACTCAATGCATAAGCGCAGGCGAAGTAACTCCTGAAGAAGGAAAAGAAATAATTCCATTAATAGTTCTAATTGCAATAATACTTGCAATAATTGCATTATTTGTTTTATACAAAGCGGCAAAGGTGGCGAGAAAATGAATTCAAAATTATTAATCACCATTGCTTTAGCAATATGCTTACTCATTCCAACTGTATTTGCAGGAACAACCCACTGCTGGAGACAAGAAATTGACAGGGGAGTTGGGGCAAATGAATTCATGATAGGGGACGCAAGCTTTGACGCAATATCAGGCGTGTGGATAGCAACAATCGGAACAAGAATGGACTTAAACGGATTCGGCTCATTCCAGCTAAATTGCGATGACGGAGCAAGCGGAAGCGGAAAAAACTATGTTGATGTGCTTGACGCAACAGACGGAAATATTGTTGCAACAAATGTGACAGGAAATTTAGGCCCTGCGGCAATATCGGGCGGATACTGCATGTATAACGGAAGCATTTGCTACAAATACAAAGGCGCATTTTATCCAAGACATGGAGCATGCGATGCAGGAACCGATCCGGCAGTTGGAGCTGGAGAACTAGACGCAATGTCAATAGTGTTTGATGAAAACAGCGTAGGATATCATGAATATGTTGTGAGATACGGCGCGCTTTCACCAGCAACTGCGGACCCTTACTCGCCAAACTTGTGGATGCAGACAATAAAAGTAATAAAAGTATTTGTCGGAATGCCAGGGCTATTAACATTCAACCAGCAGAGATTAAAAAGAATGGGCTATTATGACAAAGACGGCACTGCTGAAATTGATGTGATATTCACAGTTTTAAATAAATCCCCCTTCACTGCAAGAGTAACTAACTACAATATGGTGTGCAACGGAGAAGTAACTTGCGAACTTCCTCAAGTGGGCGGGCACCCAGAATATGTTGGATACACAATCAAAACAGACCAGCCGCTTGTAATTCCAGCAAAAGTAAAATTTAATAAAAGAACTACGCTTCCTGAAGATTTCTTCGCCTCGCTTGAAATGACTTACTCAATTGACGGGCTTGCAAAATGCGACCTTGCAACAGGCGCAGCAACATGCCAGACACGCTCTGCAGCAATGGAATACAAAATAGGGCTTTTAGACAAGCAGGATTTCCAGATAAATATACTTGGCTCTGAATCGGAAAGAGATTGCGTTGATGCTGAAGGAAACCCTGGAAGAACAGGGCCAGAACTTGCGCCAAGAGTGAACTTATCCTTCAATCCTTCCACAGTAAGCTATGATTGTTCAAATATTAATCCAATAACAGGCGCAGATAATCCAAATTGGGTATACTGTTCTCAAAAAGAATTCTTAGTTCAGTTAAGCAGAAGAATCGGAGAAGGATGGATAAGACTTGGGAATATCAAAATTTATGAAAAAGACGGCAACGCAGGCGCAGCGGATGCATTAAGAGTTGAAAATGGAAGAATACTAACATTCAATGCTTACTTAAGAGCGCAGGACATCTCACGAGCTCAGGTATCGGCAAATGCTTCTCAATTTGGAACAGGATTATTAACTTCAGTAAATCTTCCAGGAACAGTATTTGATTCAGGCGCAACAGCGGTCGCAAGAATGAAAAACCTTGTTAATTCAATAAATTTCAAACAATCAATCGGCGGAGTAAGAGTGGATGAAACAATGCTTGAACCCGGAATGTACCAAGTTTCAATTGACATGAATGACATTGACCTTTCAAGCGCGGCAACTTCAACTTTATTCAAACCTGACGGCTCAATAAACCCTGCCGCAAACATAAAAGTAACTCTTGAAAAACAAACTCCTCCGGCATTTGACTGGTTCTTCTATTACGATGAAGATTCAGCATCAAGATTTGCGGGAAGCATATACGGAGGAGGCTCAACAGCAACTACATTTAACAAAACAAATATACAAGACAGAGGGTTAATTGTTAATTTCACAAAATCAGGCTCATCAATGAGCGGGACTTTATACAAAACAATTGCAATTCCTTTAATTGCAAGAATTGCAGACACAAACCTCCCAAGCGTTCCTCCTGCAAAGTTTGACGCACAGGGAAGCGGACTTGGACAGAGCAACTTTACTTACTGGACAGGATTTGCAAGCTCACTTCCAGCAGGACCTCAAAGAGGATGCGAAACAATCAGCCTTACTCCTCCGCTTGGAAATAAAGCGCTGCCTTATAGAATTGCAGATATAAATGCGGGATTAAACAATATTCAAACTAATATTCATAATTATACAATAGAAGAATTAGTTAACGTTGCGCCAAACAGCGTGATGTATCTTGAAACAGTTCTATATATGCCAGTGGGCTCGGGATTATGGATACAAGCGCCATTCAAAATATCAACGCTAAACGGAACAACAACAAGCACTCCTCAAAATCCGCAGACATTAAATATTTCTCCAAGCGACCAAGCATGGGCAAGCGTGTTTAAGATTGACGGAACAAGCACAAACAACACGCTTGAAAATATATTTGACAAAATCGCAGACGGAAATGTGTGCGTAATAAGAGACACTTCACAAAGCGCGACAAACTGGAGACTATTCTGGAACCAAACTGCTGTACTTAACGCTCTAAATCCAGTTAGAACTTCAATAAGAGATGCTAATTTATGCGCTGCAAGACAGCAATTATCAAGCTAAAAATCAAGCGCTAAAAACGCCAAAAAAGTACATGACTTAACGTGTATTTTTTATAAAAAAAGCTTAATGTAGAAATTTATTTGCTTGTTAAGGCAATTTCATCTTAAAATATCCTGCGAGAATCAGAATTACTGCAAGCGCCATTAATAAAATCAAAAAACCTTTGCTTTCAAAAAAAGAAACGCTTTTTTTCACAATCCCTTTTGAGTTTTTAGCGTCTTTAGAGCCTGAAGAAACCGATGCAGCGCCCATCATTATTGCTTCTTTTGAATATTTCAGCCAATTTGAAGGCGTCTTAAGCTCATTAATTGTTTCTCTTGTTACTTCAAGATAGCCCTTCTCTCTATTTGGCACACCGCTAATACCCTCAATCTTTCCATCAATGGCATTAATTGTAAGCGCGTACTCTTTTCTTCCCGCAATAACAGTTGTCATGTAAAGAGGGAGAAGAAATTTCTTCGCGCTTGAAACAACAACATTGCTTTTTGGAACATTAAAATACTCCGCGGTTTTTAATTGCAAAATCTCATCCTGTTCGCGCTTTTCGATATTGCACCACTTTTCATCATACTCGCCTTTAGGAATATCCGAGTGCGATTTTTTCCAGCTGTGCTTAATCAGTTCGACATAATCTTCCCTCACAACAATTTTGTGCCCATTCACAGCCAAAATTCCGTGGATAGTTTTTTTCACAGTCCGCTTTGAATCAATAGCGTCTTCGACATAGTAGTGATAATTAAATAAAAAATAAGGCACTAAGAAGAGCTTCAAAGGCTTGAGCTCATATTCGTGCCAATTTCGTTTTTCAAGTTCTTTCTTAATTAAATCCGTCGCGCCAGAGGCGGTGATGTTGATAGGCAATAGCGGATTGCCCAAGTACAACTAACTCACTGTCCCTTTTTCTTTATGATTTTAACTTTTGATGGAGTAACTAAAACTCTATCTGCGCTAATTCCAGCCATGTCTCCGTCAATAGCTCTAACTTCGTTTTTAATTCTTCCAAGAAGCTCTTTTAATTTTGCTTTGTTTCTCTTAGTCATATCAGCGATGTTAACAAGAGCAATATTTCCCTGTTTAACTTCTCTAATAATAGCTTCAGCATCAGGATCAGAATTCAAATCCATTGGCTTAACAAGAGCGTCAGCATTTTCGTAGCTTTCTTCCTGCACTGCGTCCAAGTTGTTCAAAAAGTCTTCTAAATCAACTGAACCTTCTTTTGTCATTACTTTGTTAAAAAAACCCAAACTAACCACCCCGCGTAAAAGCGCGTATATTACCTTTTCTTGAGTAAAACATTTAAAAGCCCTATGTTTAGCTCGTAAAAGTAAGTAAATTAATCTTTTCAAAATTTTTTTGATTTTGTTTAACCGCAGGCAAGTTTTTAGCCAAAGTATAGAATCCGAACAGGGAACTAATTAATGCAAGGTAAGGGGTGTATTAGTGGAAGAGAGTGCTGGGAAGTGAGACAGCCAGTATTTTTATAACTTTTGACTCACAAAATCAATTGGTTAGGGGACGGGGAAAAAATGGATAATATTTTTGAAAAACAAATGTCAAAGAACACAGTTTTTCAAAGCAAAGATATAATCTCTCCTCACTACGTTCCTGACAAACTTCCTTTTAGAGAAAAACAAATTGAAGAAATCACACAAGGATTATCCGCTGTAATAAATAATTCAAAACCAAATAATCTTTTTGTTTACGGAAAAACAGGAACGGGAAAAACAAGCACAGTAAAACATGTTCTTGAGCAGCTTGACACATTTGCAAAGAAAAAAGAAATGAGCGCATCCTCCTGCTATGTTAATTGCAGAAGCCACTCATCAAAATACAAAGTTCTGCTAAAAGCGCTTCGCTCATTCTATCCTGAAAAAGATTTTTTAGGATACAGCGCATCATTTGTTTATGAAAAACTGCTTGAATACGCAAGCCAGAAAAAAGCTCACTTAATTTTAGTGCTTGACGAGATTGACAAAGTAAAAGATATTGATGATTTAGTGTACTCGCTAAGCAGAGGAAATGACGAGCTTGAAGGCGGCTCAATTACAATGATAGGAATTTCAAACAACTTAATGTTTAAAGAAAAACTTGACCCAAGAACAAAAAGCTCTCTATGTGAAAGGGAATTAGTATTTAATCCATACAACGCAACTGAACTCCGCGAAATACTAACTGAAAGATGCTCAATTTCATTCAAACAAAACGCGGTTGCAGAACCAGCAATACTGCTTGCAAGCGCAATTGCTGCGCAGGAAAGCGGAGACGCAAGAACCGCAGTAATGCTTATGCAAAGAGCAGGAGAAATAGCGGATGTAGAGCAGGTGATGGTAGTAACTGATACTCATGTTCAAAAAGCAAAAGCAAGCGTGGAAGAAGAAATAATTATTTCAATGATATCAACACTTCCCCAGCAGCAGCAAATGGTGCTTTATGCAATCGCGCAGCTCACCACCCAAAGAAAAGGAATAAAAAAAGTGAACGGAGAAGTGGAAGAAGGAGTGCTTTATTCAGGCGAAATATTTGAGACATACTCTGATCTTGCAAAGAAATTTGAAGAACACACAATCACGAGCCGTTGGTATAGACAGTACATAAACGAACTTGAAATGTACGGGTTGATTTTAGTAACCGCAAGCGGAAAGGGGATCAAAGGACAAACAAGACTCATAAAACTCGGATTTGACGCAAACAAAATCAAAGCAGCGCTTGAGAAAGAACTTTTTAAAACAATGAATTAATACGACTTAGCTATTTTTTTTAAGTTGTTTTAGGAAGTATTTTATTTGAATAAAGCGTGATAGTACTATGCAAAGCTTGAGAAAAAAATCAACTGCCCAAGGAACAATAGAATACTTAGTAATTATGGCAATAGTAATAGTAATTGCGCTTGTGCTTGTGGGAATATTAAGCGGATTTTTTGGAGGAAGCGGAGAATCAACTGGGTTTAATGCGGTTGATGTCGGAAACAAAACTAACTCAGGAGTGGCAATACTTGAAACAGTAGCTGATTCAGAAGGAGATTCGCTTGTAAGACTCACTAATAATTCAGGGGACACAATTACAATAAACAAAGTGACTACCACAGGCGGAGAAAACAGCTTTAATGAAACACTTCCCGCAAACACTGAAAGAACATTTTCTTTAAACGACTTTGATTTAAGCTGCCCATGCGACGGACAAAGTGTCAAAAAAATCTGTGAGTTTACAATTCAATACACTAACCAATACGGGCTTGAAAAAAGCCAAAATGTGCGAGCAGTAGTTGACTGCGTTAATGACGCCCGCGCAGGAGGAAATACTCCTGTTGCTGGACTTGGAAGCGGAACTCTATCTGATCCTTGGATAATAAATTCCTGTGCTGAACTTCAAGACATGAATAACCATTTAGACGGCAACTATGCGCTTGGCGGTAATATTAACTGCGCAGATTCGCTTACATGGAACAATGGAGCAGGATTCAGTCCAATAGGATTTACAACAACAAACGGAGCAGGATGTCCGCCAGATTCAGCGCCATTTTGGGACTTATGCCTAACTCCTGACACACAATACTTTAACGGAACACTTGACGGAAAAGGATTTACAATAAGCAATTTTTACATAAACCGCCTTGATGAAAATTTTGTAGGACTATTCAAAGTGCTTGGAGATACTGCGAGAATAACAAATCTAAATTTTACAGGAGCAAATGTAACAGGCGGAAGCGAAGTCGGAACAATTGCGGGAATGAATTACAGCGGGTATGCTGAAAGAGTAATTGTAAACGGAGATATTAACGGCGGAGCGTATGTCGGAGGATTATTCGGAAGCGCAGCAGTGAATTCAGACACAAACAAAAGCGCATCAATTTATCTCTCTGGAACAAGCGGAAAAGTCAACGGCGGGTATAGAGTCGGATGCCTTGTAGGAAACGGACACTCTTTCACAATTGATAAATCATATTCAACCTGTGATGTAAACGCGGTTGTGGAAGCAGGAGGGCTAGTTGGAACAGTGTGGTATAATACAGTGATTACACGAAGCTATGCGACAGGAAATGCAACTGCAGACCAAACATTAGCAGGAGGACTTGCCTCAGCATCAAATGGGACAATCAGAGACTGCTATGCGACAGGAAATGTAATAGCACTATCAGGAGCTGGCGGATTAATGGGCGGAGGAGGAGCACTAGTAATGAATAGTTATGCTACAGGCACAGTAACTTCACCACGCGCAACAGGAGGGCTAATTGGAGATACAATCGGGGCGATAGTAAATTCATTTGCAACAGGGCGTGTTACGGGAGATGCAAATGTTGGCGGAGTAGCAGGAGTAGTATGGGATGCATGGTGTCAATATGATGAAAATGTAAACTGGTCAACAACTAATACAACAATGCCAGACGCATATGGCGCATGGTATGCAAATCACGCGGGCGGATGCGGAATAAATAATTACACACACGCGGTTGGGGTAAATAATCCTGACGGCAATTATGAATACTGGTATAATCCAACAAATACTCCTTTGCAATATTGGGGCGGATTTGGCTCGGATAAGAACTGGAATATTTGCTCAGGGCAGGGCTTTCCTTGGCTGTCATGGGAAAACAGAACCTGCTGAAATATTTACCTTGCGAAAGCTAAAAGTATCAAAAAGCGGATTTAGTGTTTTCACTTTTTATAAATCTCTTTAAGCCAAATCTTTTTGAAAAGCGGAAGCGATAATGTTGACAAAACAAAACCTGCTGTGGGCACAAGAGCGTTCACAAAAGGATTTGGCAAATTAGCCACAATAAAAAACAAGACAATTACAATGTAAGTCAAAATTGCAATAATTATTTTTCTTGTTTTGCTCACTTCCCAAGCCTTGTCAATCTCCACGCGCGCGTTTCTTTCCTTAATTGCTTCAATTTCTTTTTTTGCGCTTCTTGATGCAGCCATTAATTCACCTTAAGTATATGCAGTTTAGATAATTAAATATTTATGCAAACTCAAACAAACTCTTCTGCTTCACAGTGTCGCTTTTGAAAACAGAATTAATTTCTTTCTCAATCATATTAAGCCTCTGGATTAAATATGGGGAAAGGTTTTCCTGCCGAGCCATGTTCTGCGCAATTTTTAGATACTTTCTAACAGAGCCCTCATGAATTGTCAAAATAATTGTGCTTTTGCCGCACTTATAGCACTTGCCGCTTAATGGAATTCTTCTATATTTCTCCTGACAAGTGGTGCATCTAAAAGTCTGCCTTGAGAATGCTCTTGCGTTTCCAATAATATCAGGAAGGAAGTGAGAACCCATAACCCTCTCAAGAGCATCCTTAGCATTAACCGCCATTATTTTCTTTTGAAGATTATTCTGCCTTTGGATTTTCTCATCCATGGACTTAAGCTGAACATATCTTGACATTTTTGGACCCTCGTCAAACTGATTAGTGTCATGAGTGAAGCCAAGCCCCGAGTACTGCTTTGCTTTACCCAGCCTGTCTTTCACAGTCTCAATAGGCATATTGGGCTCGCAAACAGCCTGCGATTTTTCGTAAAGCTCAAGCGGAAATTCCCAGCAGGTTTCCATCTTATGAACTTCATCATCAACTTCGCTTGGATTTATTATAATAGTAAAAACAAGCGGAGCATCCATTCTTCCCCCGCTCTTTGTTGAAAGATACTTGTGCGAGAAATTAATCAGCGCATCCATTAGAAGCATTACAGAATCCTGATCCCCGTCAACGTTTCTTCTCTTTGCGCAGACAAAGTAAGGGTGCCCGAATCCGAGTCTTGCCTTAGTATACCCAAGAACTCTTGCATTAACTGCTGCCGAAGTGTGAGGAGCAAGCCCGAGAACTAAATGTCCTATTAGATCCTCTTTTTTAGTTGCATTGTAAAATCTTGGAAGCTGATAGTATTTTTCAAGAAGCTCGTCAATGAACTGGCTGACATTAACAAGCCAGTCTCCGCAGGTTTCATTAACTACAACATCCTGCGGAAAAACTTCAATCAACTGGTCAATATTAGTAATTTCGTTTCCATAAATATCGGTTTTATACCCAAGCTCTATTACTTTTTCCACAGTGAGATTTAATTCTCTTGGGCGAAAGTGAGTAAGAATTGCGTTTAACAATTCGAATCTTGAAGTTCCGTCACGGAAGATGTGCACATTATGCTTTGCCCTAAGTATTCCTTTTTCAAGCGGCTCAATTTCCTTAGTGTCTGAAATCATTCCTTTAACTCCCTTAATCGGGTCAGGAAGAATATTTTCTTTTAAATTAAGTCTGGCTTTTTCCATGAATGCCCTAATATTAATTTCATGCTCACCAAAGTGAACAGTTTTATTTCCGCACACGCCGCACTGTTCGCCAGTAACTGATTTTTGGCAATTTTTACAGTAATTCAATCTCACTCCGTCAATTTTGCATGCAGGGCACACATGATGAAGCGAAATCTTTTTGCAGTCAGGGCAGACATATTCAGCCACTTCAACAGTAGCTTTTCCACTCTCGTTATAATTTTCATCAACAGCTTTATTTATGCTCCTGATATTTCCCCCCTTAAGTCCTATAGGGAATAATACATGCGGATTTCCCTTCATCTCTCTTGGCTTTGCCTGTTCAGGCCTCCCCATTCTCCCTCCAATGAATGAGCCCGCTTTGTCTCTAATAATTAATCCTGAAATTTCTGATAAATATTCAAGCACAGTTTCTTTTGAACTTTTCTTACTCTGCCCAACGGCAAAAGTTTGGCATACGCTCTCAACATTTTCATCAATAATAATCTGGGCTGCTTTTGTGGAATGAGGCATTCCAATTTTTTCCAAAAGTTTCTTATACTCGCTGTTGTGCGCAAGAACCAAAACCTTTTTGCCATTAATTTGCTCAATTTTTCCAGTTTCAATAAAATTGTGAAGCATTATAATTTCTTTTACGTTAAGCGCTTTGTAAAAATTAATATAATTAGGGTGGAGGGGCAATCCAAGTTCTTTTGAAAGAGAAAGCGCCAAGTTTTCGGGAACTTTTTGAAGCTCTGAAATTGAAGCTTTTAACAAATAGTCCCCGCCAAGAGCAGAAAGCTTTTCTTTCTTAGCAGGTTCTTCCACAGCTTTTCTAAGCTCAAGCTGCCACCACTCTTCGCAGTACCCTACGGGCACAAGAGGATGAGCGCTCTTTTTGAAATCTCCAAAAGTCGCAAGCAAATCCCCAAGATAAAGAATCTTATCCAAATTTGCTTTGACATTTTCAGCTTCAGCCACTGAATTAATTTTTCGCACACTCCCGTCTTTGAGAAGCACAACAGGGCCTTCAATTGTAGTACAAGGGAAAAACTGAGTGGCTTTTCCAGGCCTTTCAATTCTGCCGTGAGTTCCAACAGCAATAAATTCATCAAGCAAAATCATCGCGGCAGGGTTAATTGCTTTTGCCATTATTCCAGTAGTTCTTCCCCTTCCATATCTTAATCTAAAACCGCCCCAGCTGCTTGGGTACGCTAAGATTGGTCTTCCAGCAGCAAGCCTGTCAAGGAAGGCTTTGTTTGGCTTAACTTCAATTTTAGTCTGGGTTTTTTCAACCTTTACAATTTTTTCCAAAAAATCCCAATTAAGCCCAAGGTCCTTTGCTGTTTTCATTACCCAAAGAGCTTTTAGCGCAAGTCCTTCAGAAACAACTAATCCCATTCCGCCCCTGATTCTATTTGTTGGAACTCTTGCAAGGTCCCTGTGCGCAGAAACTTCAACTTCTTCAGTCGGCACGCCGTTAATGCAAATAGGACAACCGTTAATTATTACTCTAATTTCATCATCGCTCATTGTGTACTGTCTTGAAATAACTTCAGTCTGATAAATTCCAATCTCTTCAACATATCTTTCAACTTCATCCTGAGTCGGCTTATATCTGTCAAGCTTTAAATAAGTCCTTGCAAAATCTCCAAGAATAAGAGGGATAACTGTTGAAGAGCCACCAGCAGCCCTAATCGGTCCAGCAAAATAAATGTCAATATATTTTGAGCCGTCCTGATTATTATTAATCTCAACTTTTGGAACGCCGTCAAGCGGAGCAACAACAACCCCTTCAGTTTCAATCAAAAGACAAGTCTTGATTCCAATCTCCACTCTCTTTTGGTCGTTTTCCATTTTCCACCATCTATCTTCAAGAATCTCGCGGAACAACTGGAAGTATGCTTTTCTTCTGTCTTTTGTTTCAATAAATACTTCCCTAAATCTTTTAGCTAAGCCGGGAAGTCCAATGATTGTTTCCGCACGATCTGCCAAGTCCACTGCAGGAGTAACTTCAACATGCCTTGACAAGTCAAGCCCTTTTTCTTTTGCTTTCTCTGCTGCTTCAAAAGCAAGGAGAGATTTTTTTTGAATAATTTTAAAATATTCTTTAATATGCGGCTCTGCTTCAAAAGGAATCTCCTGCGTAATCATTTCAGTCGGAGAAAGCTTCTTTGCCATTATTTGCTTTTTCTTTTGTTCTTCAGTAAAAGGAGTCTGGAATTTTTCAGCCATTATTCACACCTGCGCTGTCGGTTATAGTTGCTTCAACTGTCTGAGTCAAAAATGAAGTCTGAACAATCTGCCGAGTCTTAAGGCTAATAGTCGGGAAAAAACAAGGAGTCGGAGTGTGCCCGATTTTCTTTTCAAAATCAGTCTGCCCTTCCCAGCAGCTTGAATTAATTACAGTAGTGCCGCGATAAGTGGAGTAACCCTTGCAGTGCAGATCCCCAAACCAAACAATATCAGGCTCTTCCTTAATTACCATATAATCCCTGCCTTCAGGAACATAAGGATTTTTTCCCCCATACTTTGGCATCAAGTCCCTCTTTTTCAAAAGCTCAATCATTGCTTCAGTAGGGCGGGTCATCTCAAGAAAACTCACACTGCTTATGAGGTCGTGAACACTCGGACCGTGATAAATTAAATTTTTTATTCCTTCAGTCTCCACCCAAGAAGGAGAAGAAATAAAATGGAAATTATTTAATTTAGAAAGCCGGGGAACAAACTCCTTATCAATTCCGGGCTGGGGCTCCGCTCTTCTAACCGCATCATGCTGTCCAGGGCAGATGAAGACATGAATATATTCAGGAATCTGAAGCATTAAATCCTCAAATTTCTGGTACTGTTCATATACATCTTTAATTATGAGGTCATCAAACTGCCCAGGGTAAACTCCAACCCCGGCAACATTATCTCCAGTGCACATAATGTACTGAATTTTTCCCACTCTCTCCTGCTGTTTTGCAGTGAGTCCTTTTCCATTCAAATAATCAAGAAGTCTAGTAAACTGCTCTTCGTAAAATAATTTACTTCCAACGTGCATGTCAGTAATTCCGCCGATTAATACTTCCTCATTAATTGTTCTGCTTGAGCGAATCGGAAGATCCGGCCAAAAAACATCTTTAATTATTATGAAATCTTTTCCCCATTTAGTTCCTTTAATCCCAACAACATTATCCTCAATAATCCTCTCGGCTTTTTCCATAGTGGCTTTGTCTTTCTCCATCACAAGCGCAATGCATTTATTTTCCATATCCTCAATCTCAAAAGCAGTGTGCCCCTTTTTTGTAATCCATTTTTTATTTACAATTCCAATAACATCAATCTGCTCTTTATCCGGTTTTCCTGCAAGGTTTTTTATTGGAACTGCCGCAAGATTATGCCTTGCTTTAAGCATTCCTGATAAAATTTCATACTTGCTTCTAAATAATCTCAAAAAATCATCAATCTTTCCTTCAGAAGAACTCTGCCCTGTCACGTCATACTCTTTCATTACCCTAAAATCAGCCGCCCTGTCTTTCGCCTGCGCGGTAAATGAAGCTTTTCTGACCTCGACTTCAGTAACTACCTGCGAGATTTTAGTTCTTGCGAGTTTTTTCTCTAAAAGATTAGGCTCAATGAAAAAAACTCCTTCACTGGCAAGCTCGTCAAGAATTTTTTTCCAATTCTCGTTTTGAATAAGAAGGTCAATGGATTCGTTTGAAAGAATAAGACCCGCATTTTCTGCAAAAGTAATTATATCGTTTCTAGTTGATTCCGACTGCATCAAACCAAGTGTCCAATCGGCCAAACGTATTCTATTTTTGAAATACTCGCTTGTTCACTTCATCTTTTCCTTATTCGCTTCAATCAGCGAGATTAGGTGCCAGATGTCTGTTCTTGTATGATCAGGCATGTTGACGTCATTACTAATATCGTCAAGTAAATAAATCGCTTCGCTAAGCGAAGTGACATTTGCCTGCTTTACTTTAAAAACAGCTTCTTCTATTTTTGCCCTGATGTTACGCGGAACGGCTCTGTCTGCAACGATTTCATTCATTATTGCGAGAATTTCGTCGTTCATTAATATCACCAAAAGGCACGAGTGCGAACAATTCAATTAAGATTCGCCAGCCAATAATACAAAATAAGTGAGATGGCTTTTTAAACGCAACTCGGGGGCAAAAGAAGGGTGCTAAAATATGCTAAATTATAAACAAATTAAGTAGCGCGTGGTAAATTAAACTGCTTTATTCTTAATTAAAATAATTATCCGCTTAATTAGAATAAATTGAAAAGTTTAGTAAAGCTTGAAGTTCTTATCAAGAAGCAAATCTTTTAGAGTGGTTAAGTCTTTTCCTTCCACAACCATTTCATACCCTTCAAAAGCTTTTTTTGCATTAGCAACCTGCTCTTCGTTTGAAACATCAGACTTGGTTATTGCAATTAAGAATTTGTGCTTTGTGAAAAGCTTCTTAATTTCTGCAAACAAATTCTTTTGATTTGTTAAATCATCAGTAGGGTCTACTACAAAAACAATTAATCCCTTCAAATGCTGAAGCGCTGTAATTGCTTTAAGCTCAATATCATTTCTTTCGTGCAATGGTCTGTCAAGAAGTCCAGGAGTGTCAATAACTTGAATTGGAATGTATCTCTTTTTGAAAACTCCAACATTAAGCCCTTTAGTTGTGAAAGGATAATTTGCAATCTCCGGTTTTGATTCAGTAAGTTTCTTTAACAGAGTGCTTTTTCCAACATTTGGAAAACCCGCAAGCATAATACAGTCCTCCTGAGTCCTAATTGAAGGCATTTCGCGAAGCTTTCTTGCAGTTTCGTTGTAAAAAGTAATTTTAGTTTTTAGTCCGTTGATTAAAGAAGCAACTCTTCCCACATAAGCCCTTCCAATATTCTTCGCTTCAGCTTCCGCGCCTCTTGTGTATTTTAATTCCTTAATTCTAATCAGCGCGTCTCTTCTCAATTTTTTTATTAATCTTGCAACTGAAGAAATGCTTGAAATGTGTTTTCTTAATTCATTAGTGTCAACAACGCATTCGTAAAGATCAGCGTAGAAAGGGTCAAGGTTATTGAAACTTGGCATTGCCTGAGTCGCTCTAAATAAAGCTTCTTCAAGGTAAGATGCAGAAACTTCGATTTTAGCAATCTCCGCTCCCTTAATAGTGTAAAACATAGTCTTTTGCTTTGGATAGCTTGAGCCAATTTTTCTTGCTCTTGAAAGCGAAGCGTCAAGAAGGTTTTCAGGCGTCTGCATGAAAGGGATGTCCATCATAAATAATCAATTCTAACAAATTTTTGGTCTTTAGCGCAGCTATGCAATATATTTAGGGAAAAGCAGGTTTTTAATTGATTGGAATTGATTTTTTTGGAGAAAAAAGCGGCAATTACGACCCTTTTTAATTCTTTTGAATTTAGGTAAATACATAGTGGTGCAAAAAATGGAAGACGTTTACAAGCACAGATACAAAAAAATAATGATGATTCCGCTGATTTTGTTTATTCCTTTACTAATCATTACACTTGTTTACCCCGGAATATCTCAGGGAATTGATATGGCTGGAGGAAATGTAATAATTATCCGCTCAGAAAAAATGATCACAGAAGCACAGCTTGTTTCTGTATTAAAAGAAAATTTTGAGCTTCACGAACTAAAAGTTACAACAATGACTTCACCCACTGGATTTGGGGCATGGATACAATACTCAAAAGATCCAAAAATTGAGGAAGTTGAACAAATCCTTAGCAGAGCATCAGCGGCTGTGGATAATGACGCTGAATCAATTGTATTTTCAAACCAAGCGCTTGCAGCTCTTGGCAAACCCCCTTCTACTTCATTAAACGGAAAAACTGCCCTGCTTGAAGCAGAAACCGCTTTATCGGCTTATAATGAAGATTTTGCTAAAAAACTTGAAAGCACAATCACAGAAAAACTTGGATTAGGACAAAATGCTGAATTTCAAAGAAGAGAAGTATCTGCAACTTTAGGAGCAGCTTCGCTTCAATCATCATTTTTTATAGCGATAGTTGGAATAATATTAATTACAGTAGTTGTATTCATTGCATTTCGACAATTAGTTCCATCCTTAGCAATAATACAAGCAATGATATTTGATGTGCTAATGGGAATGTTTGGAATGGTTGTATTAAATATTCCGTTATCCCTTACTACACTCCCTGCGTTATTATTGTTAATCGGTTATTCAATTGACACTGATATTATGTTAACTTCAAGACTTTTAAAAGTAAAAGACGGAAACCACGGGAAGCACGCAACAGACGCAATGATTACTGGGATAACAATGATTGCGACAACCCTTGTGGCACTAGTTGTGATGCTTGCAGTATCCTACTTCTACCAAATAGAAGTAATTTACCAAATCTCAGCAATTTTATTCTTTGGATTAATCGGAGACTTAATCGCAACATGGATGATGAATGCTCCAATATTAATATGGTTCCTTGAAAAGAAGGAAGCGAAGAGACATTTTTAGGTGTGTAAAAGATGGCAAACCCTTTGATTAAAAATTGGCAGATTACTTTGCTTGCAATATTCTTGATATTATCGGTTATTGCAATATTATTCAGCGGAATAAGGCTTGGAATGGATTTTAAGGGCGGAACACTTTACCAAGTTGAACTTCAAAAAGAAGTAAGCTCGGATGAGATTGCAAGAATATCAAACATTATTGCACAGAGAGTGGACCCTTCAGGACTAAAGGATGCTACTGTTTATCCAGTTGGAAAACAATTTATTGTTGTACAGCTCACGGAAACTAATCCGGTAGAGCTTGAAAAAGTTGAGTCGCGAATAAGACAGCAGGGAAAGTTTGAAGCAACGCTTGACGGAAATGTTGTTTTCACAGGGGATGAAATAAGAAAAGTAATGAGAGGAGATGCGTCTTACGGAGTAGGGAGAATCGGGGCAAATGCTTACGAATGGAGCCTGCCGTTTATTCTTAACGAAGCGGCTACAAAGCGATTTAAGGAAATGACTTTCCACAAATGCACCGCAGTTGGGTTTGGAACAAGCGGAAACCCCACTTACGAA
Organism: uncultured archaeon; assembly: GCA_964551375.1. GTDB lineage: Archaea > Iainarchaeota > Iainarchaeia > Iainarchaeales > JAAZKV01 > JAAZKV01. The sequence goes on from CAZKBG010000001.1 coordinate 830,881, forward strand.
TGCGAAAAAACTGTCTTTTTCTTGGACAAGCCTTCAGCTTTAGTAGTTACAACAGAAGAACAATACTCTCTTGATGCTGATTTATTATCAACAGGAGACAGATTCCAAAATATTCCTGAAGGAACTGATATTACTGAAATAATAAGTGATTCCCAAGTTACAGTGCTAATAGTTGATGCAAATAAATCGCTTGACAAAACAGCTGCAAGAGCGGCATTTGGAAAAATAAGAGACGCGATAGTATCTCCTGACGTGAGCGAATCAGTAAAAAATGATTTAAACGCAATCGGATACACTGTGACAGTTGCGCAAGTAGTTGAAGGCAAGCCATGGGTTTGGGGCGTTCTTGGCGCAAGGCAGATAATTAATCTTACTGAAGGAATCACAAACGAAGATGTGCCTGATATTTCACAGGCAAAAGAATTTTCATCACTAAGAATCTCAGGACAAAGAGCGGATTTTAAAGAAGCTCAAACAGACCTTGAAGACTTGGCAATACTGCTTGAAAGCGGCTCGCTTCCAACTCCAGTGAAGAGCATTTCAAAAGAAACAGTATCAGCTTCACTAGGTGAATCATTCTTAACAAATATAATAATCATGGGAATACTTGCAGCAATAACAGTAGCAATAGTAATTGTAGTAAGATACAGAGTTCCAAAATTAGTAATACCAATTTTCTTAACTGGACTGAGCGAAATAGTAATCCTAATGGGATTTTTAGCAATAACGCAAAGACCGCTTGATTTAGCAGCATTTGCGGGGTTGATTGCAGCAATTGGAACAGGAGTAGATTCAGAAATTGTAATTACTGATGAAATACTCGGCAAATCACACGAACACCACGAATCGCTTGTTCACAGAGCAAAAACAGCGCTCTTCATTATCGCAACAAGCGCATTCACAATGATTGCAGTGATGGGACCAATAGTATTATTCTCAAGAAACTTGCCTGGGCTTGATAAGTTGTACGGATTTGCGGTAGTAGCAATCGTTGGAGCGCTAATTGGAATCTTAATCACAAGACCAGCATTCACAAAAATAGTTGGAATGATAGTGCAGTCAAAAGAAGAACACGAACGCCACAACTAATCACAAATAAAATATCCTTCTGTTAAAACTTATTAAGCGGCAAGTACTTAGTTTCTTACTTGCCAAGTATTTATTTTGTGTAAGTAAGTGTTGAAGTGGATTTTGGAGTGAATTTGCTGGGGTTAAATTAATTCTCTAAACTCTTCAACTTTTTCCATTCTCTTTGTTCCATAATACCAGATGATTAGAACAATACCGCTCATAATAAACCAAGTAATTTCATGAACTAATTCAGCGTTAAAACCGATTTTGGCTGCTAAGAGAACAAGCATAACTCTTGGAATATTAACTAAGAGAATAATTATTGTCCCAAGAAGGAAAAGGGCAAGCTTTTTCTCTAACTTCGGCCTTCTTAATGAGAAAATAATTGCTCCCAAAATACTTGCGCTTACTAAGCCAGTGCATAGGTTAGAAACAACAAAAGAGTTTTCCCCAATAGTAATTTCAGTTCCATTTCTCTCTAAATTCAAAGCGCTTGCGCTAATATAGGCAATTGAGTTGTTTAAAGGCGCAAGAGGAGCAAACTCAATTAAAATTTGGGCTACTGCAAAGATTACAAAGAACTTGATTAAAAAGACAAGTATTTTTTTTGAGTGAGAAGTCGTGCTGCTATTATTACTTTTTTTAATTTTTTGATGAATTTTACTATGGCTCCGCTTTGTTTTTGCCATTTTATTATCACCAAGGAACCTTTTTCAGCTTCCAAATATAAGCAAGCCAGTTAGTGAACCTATGAATAAAGAAAGTCGCAATCAAAAGAACAATCACAATCCAATACGCAGGAAGCACCACAATACAGGACAATACCAAACCGCCCAAAATAAAGTCAAGCTGGTCAGCAAGATCCCACTTCTCTCCGCTTTTGATTCCAAATCTTCTCTTAAAGAAACTCTTAACCAAATCCCCCAAAATTGCTCCAAGAGAAAGGTAAAACGCAAGCTCAATATAATTAGGAATCAAAGTTAAAAGATGAGGCGAAACTAAAACAAGAATTGCCGCGATTAAAGTTCCGCTCGTAATTCCAGCAAGAGTGCCGATAATTGTTTTTCCTTTCCCAAAAAGAGGCTTTTCCCAGAGTTTTTTATTCAAATCAAGAGGAGTTTTGCCATGAATTACAACAGGAATTGAATTAGCAACATAAAGAGGAATTGCATAAAGCAAAATAAGCGTGATTGGATTGATAAGGCTAACAAGAGTTGGAATAATCAGGTCAATTGAACTCATCAAAACCACTTTACAGAACTAAACTTAGTCAGATTAATAAGCCAAGCAGTATGCAAAAAACGGCTCCAGCAGTAGAGCCGATTAAATTAACCTGTGTTTTATCAAGCAAGTGCTTTGTTTCAAACAACCCGCCGAAAATTGAATCAACATTTGAGCCAACTAATCCCGCAAGAAGAACTACAATAGTTCCCCAAATATTTTGATAAGCAAAAAAGTAAATAAATGCAATTACAATTCCGCCAAAGAGAGCTGCTCCTTCCCCCAGCATTGTAACTCCGCCATCAGTGCCTTTAGGGCACGGCTTAAGAGTAGTAATCATCACAGGCTTCTTCTTTGAATAATAACCGATTTCTGAAGACAAAGTATCAGCTAAAGCTGCTGAGATTGCCCCAAAGAACCCAAGCTCAAGAAGCACGGCATAATCCGGAAAGATTAAAATTAGTATAAGCATTGCAAGCGCGGGAAGAGAATTCCCAATAACATTCATAATATTTCTCTGCTCGTGCTTTTTTCTTGGGAAATTACTTGCAATTTCTCCAATCACAAAAAAAACAACAACAGAGCCAAGGTCAATTAGTGGATTAGGGCCAAAAGTAATCGCCGCAAGTCCCACAGCATTTGCGATTAAAACTCCCTCAAAATCAAGGAGCTTTTTTCTATAAGAAAAGAGCGAAAAAACAAAGAGGAAAACAAGAATAATCCCTAACTGAAAAGGATCATTAATTGCCATACCATTCCTTCGCTAATTATTTAGATCCAAAGAAAGTAGATTTAGCCACAATAACTTTCTTTACAGGGCAAATCTTTGAAGCCTTCTTGAATAATTCGTTTGAAAAATTTCCTAGTAAAAGTTCCTGGACAACAAGTTCAAAATCTCTTCCCTTAAGAACAGCTAAAGAATCATCAATCATTTTTCTAATGATTGTCTTCTGAGCATTAGTAGCCTTTCTGTCGGTTACAACAACAACAGTAGTCATTGCGTCTCCGCCAATAACAGGAATTCTTTTTACCAAACCAACTTTACTGTTTCTTCTTCTAACAGTTCTTCCAAGAGTTCCCTTGTTTACTGCGAATTGAGAAACAACCGTAGAAGCGTTCTGCCCCTGAATGTCGTTAACCTTGAATGAAATAACATAATCTCTCTTTGCTCTCTGTCCAGTAACAGTGTCAAGAGTAGTTTTTAGAGTTCTTCCCATTATGTTCTTTGGCTTTTCTCCGGGAGTATCGCACAAAGGTCTTCTGTCAAAGATTTTAGAAGCTGAAATAGTGAACCACTTTTTCTTCTTCCACTTATCAACAGTTTTTCTTGCTGCGCTTGCTTTCTGTGCTTTTGTTTCCGCCATAATTTCACTCTCTTAACAATTCATCAATCTTACTTAAAGATTCAATGCCTTCCCCTTCAAAAACAACTTCCTTGCCTTTTAAGAGTCTGGCTTTAACTATCAAATCCTTCACCTTTACTTCACTAGAAGAGCTGCCTGTTCAGGTGAGTATGCCCAACCTGCCGGGATTCTCTCTTTCTTTGAGTAATACTTAGTTAATCTTCTGATTTTTGAAACAGTTAATTCGTACCCTCTCTTTGCAGAATAATCCTTTTTATTCTTGTTCATGTGATTGTACAAAACAACGCTTCTTCTGATTAAATTTAACAAATCTTCAGGCATTTCTCCTAATAAGTTGTTTTCCTTTAATACCTGCTGGATTCCTTTACCGCTAGCTTCAACGAAGTTTTTTACCCCGTGCTCGTCTCTTAAGATTAAGCCGATTTTACTAGCTGAATGACCTGCATTGGCAAGAGAAACGATTTGTTCCTCAATATCCTTTGAGTCATACTCCTTAACACTTACTTCCTTAGTTTTCTTTTTAGCCGCCATATATTTTCAACTCTGAAATTTAACCTTCCCAACCATTCCGGCTTGGGAAAGAACCATAAAATCAATACTTAAATTACTAAAAAGAATGTTTATAAAGCTTGAGTTTGGGTTGATTTTCAAACTGCAAAGTTAACCAACCAGGAGATTTTTTGAAAAACTTTAAAGTTTTGGTTATTTTAAGAAGTTTTTATTTTTTGGGGTGTTTTAGTGATATCTCGCTCTCTTTTCAATTGCTTCCATTCTTGCAATCAGCTCTTCATCAGGGGAATATCCCTTCATTACAAGCGCCCAGCCGTTTTTGATTCCTGAATGAGTTGCGTTAAAAGTTTTTTTGAATACTACTAAGTCAGTTGCTCTGTCTTCAAGCTTTTTGGAAAAATATCCTAAGCCAAAATCAACAAAAAATAAACTTCCTTTTTCTTCAATGCGTTTGTTTAGTTCCGGATTGTCTGTTTTATCCGCTGCAATAATATTTGAAGTGGTTAAATCGCCGTGAATAACGCCAATATCATGAATTTTTCTAATGCATTTTCCAGCTTCTATTGCAAGCTCAGGATTTTTTGAAATAACTAATTTCAAAGCTTTTCCTTCAATAAACTCCATTATAATTTCAGAATCAGTTTCACCAACGCTATACACCTGAGGAGCATTAATTACGCTTGATACGCTTCGAAGAAGCTTTGACTCGCTTCTTGTTCTCTCTTTTCTAATAGAAGCATCAAGAATAGGGTTTCGATAATTCTTTGGAACTCGCTTTTTTGACAATGCTTTCTTTTCTTCAAATAGAATTTCAGTAAGCTCCGCTTCAGCGCCTTTTTTATGAAGCACTTTTGAACTTTTCTCCGCATTTGGGGCTTTTTTCATGACTAATTAGTGAATGAATTTGTTTTAATTCCTTCTTTTTGATAGTAATCCAACAACAATTGCGAGAGCTGCAATTATTACAATTATGCCGTTATCAGGAACGCTTTTAGTAGGAGTTTCCTGATTGTAATTAATGAACTCAACTTTCTCGCAAACAGTGCAGTTTGGAGCATCAGGCTTAATATTAGCAGTAACTCTAATCACAGTTCCGTCAACAAAAGGAACAAGAGGAATTAAAGTTGAAGTAATTGGATTAACGTTGCAATCAACTTTTGAATTAGCAGGAGAACTTACTAATAACTGAACAGGAATTGCTTCTGAAAAGTTCTCAAACTTCATAGTAGATTTTGCGTACTTTGTGCAAACAAGAGTAACTACAACATTTCCATCAACTATTTTTGCATCAAGAGAAACAATTGAATTAACATCAGAAGACACCGGCGGATAGCCTTTCTTAAAACAAGCTTTTAGAATTCCATTAGTTGAGCAAGGATAAGAAGTTTGGTACAAATTAGGGTAAGTAATTCCAGTCGCAAGGCAATTCATATCAAGTTCAGGACAAATCATGTCGCTGACATTAACAAGCACATCATCAGAGCGAACTTGATAAGCGTCATCATTCACAGTAAGTCTTAATGCTTTGATTCCATTAGCATCAATTCCAAGGCAATAAACTTTTGGAGTTAAAGTAGTTGAATCAAATATAGCGCAAGTTGAAGTAGGACTTGGGCTTGGAGTAACAAAGCTCCAATTAATGACAAAAGGAGCAAGTCCGCCGTTAATTATTCCGATTAATGAAATATTTTGGTCTACAAATCCTGCCGCATCAGGCCCTGCTGAAATTGAAAACGGAGCAATTGTGGGATAAGTTACTACAATATTTACATCATCATTTGCAAAAGTTCTGCCGTCATTTACAGTAAATCTTACAGTCGCAGTTTTTGGTCCGCTCATGGCTGCGTCAATATCGCACCTAAATGTCGGTGTGAGAGTAGTTGCATTAGTAAGAGTGCACTTAGGATTAGTTGTGTTAACATCTTTTGTTATTACCCAGTTGTAAGTATAAATTCCTCTTCCTCCAAGCGCGCTTCCGTTTAAGACTTCATTATATCTTGTCGCAATTGACTTATCAGGTCCTGCGTTAGCTGATAAGTTAATTCTTATATTTGAAGAACAAACCGCGCTTTCACCAGCAACATTTCCAGTAATTAAAACAGAAATATTTCCGTCATTTTTGTGATAAGGGCATCTCATCAAAAATGTTGTTCCAACTGGAGTAGTGTTTCTAAATTCAGCATCAATTGTAGTTAGTGAATAACATTTGGAATTAATGTTTGAAGAAGCAACTGGAGCTCCTGCAAAGTAAGAAGCTGTAACATTAAAGTCAATATTTGAGTCATATGCTGAAGTAATAGTTCCAGCAGGAAGAACTGTGCAGGCAGGACCAAGAACCAAAGTTAAAGTAAAAGCAGTCCAAGCAGATTTTAAGTGAGTGAAATTATCTTCAGCCCTTACTCTGAAAGTTTTTGCTCCCGCAGTAGTCCAAGTATAAGTTCCCGTTCCAATAGTTGCGCTTGGAATATAATTAAGCGGAACATTCTCATCGGAAATTCCGTCATTGTTCCAATCAACCTGATACTTGATTAAATCCCCTTCAGGATCAACCGAATTAAAATCAAAAGACTGCATACTATTTACGCTTGCAGTTCCAGGAGTAGTTCTAACAACAGTAGGCGCGCTGGGAGCAAGATTTGGGTTTAAATTAATTGCGCGGGCAGTGCAAGCTTTTGTTTGAGAAGAACTTGCAATAGTAGCTCCAACGCTTAAACTTTGAACAGCTGAAACAGTATACGCGCACTGCGCAGTGCACAAACCTGAATAAGGAAGAGTGTTTTGATTAACGCAAGTTAAAGGAGCAGTTGTAGCATTACCGCACGAAACCGAATCAACACCCGCAAGAGATGGATCCGCCTGAAAATCATTAAAATCAACAGTTATTGTTGAATTCCCGCTAACTCTTCTTGGATTTGGGTTAATTTGAATAACTCTGCAGGTTGGAACAGGAATTGTTCTAACAGTTGCAGTATCTGATGCAGTTTCGCCAAGCGAATCAGTCACAGTAACTGAAAGAGTGGTGTCAGTGTAAATATTTGAACAACTTATAGTTGGAGTTGCTGTGTTTTGATTTGTTAAAGTACAATTTCCAGCATTATTTGTAATAGCCCAATTCCAAGAAGTAATTGTTCCTCCGCCAGCTCTAGTTGCAGTCAAAGTAGTTGGAGTTCCAATAGTGTGAGTATAAGGTCCCCCCGCATCAACAGAAAGATTGGCAACAATGTTAATCGGACAATTAGCCCAAAGCGCAGAGTATTGTCCTGACTGGGATTGGGACATTACTTTAATAGTTTTTGCTCCGACAGTAGTCCAGCTGTGCTGAGCATTAACAGTTGTTCCGCTCGCAACATAACCAGAAGCAGGAAACCATTCTTCAACAGTATTTCCGCCATTCCAATTTACCCCATATCTTAAATTTTCATTATCAGTCCCAGTAAAACTAAATGCATAATTATTATTTGCAAGTCCTATTGAAGTGCAGCTTAAAGTTGGAGTATTGGGATATGGATTTGGCGCAGTAGGATTACAGCAAATTTCACCAGTAGTATAATCACAAATACCAAAAAGGTTTGGAGTTCCAGGATAGCATAAATAATCTCCTAGCCCTCCAACCCCATTTACCCAATAAGGATTAATGAAAGGAGTTACAGGAGTGATTTGAGTAGGGAAACCCATTGTGCAAGTTCCTCCATAAGTAAAGCAAGTCAACTGCTGACCGCAGCAAGATTTTCCTGGAGCGCAAGTTCCGCTTCCAGTGGCATATTGAGGCAATCCCATATTGCAGGGCATCATATTGCAAGTCTGGCTCATATTTTGAGTGCATGTGTATGTTGCGCCGCAGCATGACTGTCCTATCCCGCATGTTCCGCTGCCATCAGCTCTGTTTATATTGCTGCAAGGCCCTCCATAAACACAATCCTGCATTACATTCTGCTCGCAAGTGTATTGCGGACCGCAGCAACTCTGCATTGTAGGACAAGTCCCATAAGCATCAGGGCGGTTATTTGAAGAACATAATCCTGTTGTGCAAACATTTGAACCGGTGCAGGTGTAAGGAGCGCCACAGCAGGATTGTCCCATTGCGCATGTTCCGCTGTAATTATCTGGACGGTTATTCATAGAGCAGCTTCCGCTCATGCACGTTCCGCCATAATTAGAGCAGGTATAACTTGGCTGTTCGCAACAGCGATAAGATTCATTTGGCCAACTGTCTCCGGGCCCTGCGCAGTTTCCCCAATAACTCCAACCATAAGGACAGGAGTACATGCACTGGTCTCCGCCAACACAATAAGCCATGGCGGAGGGAATAAAAGTTATGCAAAATATTGCAAGAATAAACGCCCAACCAAAAAATTTTTGCATTAAAAGCCCACTATATTATGAATACTTTTGTTCTATAAAAACCTCTTTGTCTTGTGAAAGTTGAGAGAGGGATATAATTAAAACCAAGTAAAACATAATAATTTGCTATGAAAAAAGTTCTCCTAATAACTGGATTGTTGATTATTGGATTAGTTTTATTTGGATGCACACAACCGGGCAATCCAAATGAAACAAAAACTCCAAACGTGATAAAATATGCAGAAAATTCCGCTTATTGCGGGGATGAAAGCCTTGCATTAATGCTTCCTATTGATGATGATATTTTAAAAACAACTGATTTTAATTACGGGACAAATTTTACATGCGAAAAATTAAGCGAATACTTCGCTGGCAAAGTTCCTTACCTCACAGGATTTGTTTACAAAGCATATTTATACGACAGCAAGGGAATTTACTTTGTTTACATTCTTTCTGATGAAACTTCAGAGCTTGCCGACTGGCACATGCTCAAAATTTATTCTGATTTTAATGCGCTGAATAGAAATGCGGATATAAAATTCATGAACAACAACAAAGTATTTGTTGCAACAAACAAAGACGGGTTTGACTGGGCGGGATGGAAATCAGGGAACAAAATAATAATGATTGAGGGACATGGTGTAAAAGAACTTTACCCAAGACTTGCTGAATCAATCCTTGAAAAACTTCCTTCAGACACACAATAACGAACTTTGTGTTTTACTAAAATCAGCACTTTTTGTCAAAGTATTCTTTAATAGGAGTTATTTGAGCTTCAATTCCATTAACTATCTCAACTTGATTTGGCCTTAGATTATTTAACTCGCTTTCAGTTAAAGTTGAAATTAATGAAGAAGCTTTTGCTTGATAATTGTTAGCAAGATTAATCATATCCCTAGTTGATTTAACTTCTCTATTTGAACAGCGGATATTTTGATAATCAATTGTTCTTGATTCGTTAATCGCCTTGTTTAAGTAATAAAATGCCTCTGCGGCGTATAATTCAGCTTCAATAAATTTCTTTGTGCTGCTTGGAGCGCTGCCAGCAACTACTGCCAAATCAGTAATATAATCATTCATAGTTCCAAGAACGGGAGAAAAATTTTCGTTTACCCCATACGAAGTTTGAAGCTTTGAAAACTGTTCAAGAGATTTCTTTTCAGCATTAGGGTCAAGAGCAGTGCAGCCGAATAAAAGAAGCGCAAACGCTAATAGCAATACTATTGCAACTTGAATTGATTTATTCATCTTAATCTAGAAAAGTAATAGCGACTTTGTTATTAAATCCTTTTCTTTTAGCAAAAAAACAGCTATTTTTCAAGGATTTTTGATTTTAACGCCTGTTTTACTACTTCCTCATCCCCTGGATTAGTTACTCCAAACCACTGCTCCTTGGTTTTGAATAATTTAAGCTTAATTTTGCCGCTCTTTGCCAAATTTCCAAGCTCAACAGGAAGATAACACTCGCTCCTCCTATCCCCTTTATGATTTGATTTGAATTCTTTTAGTATTTTTTCCAAAAGCAAAATACACTCTTTAGTTAAGCCAAAAATATTCATATTAGCTAAATCATTTTTGGTTAACCCGACTTTACTTAATGAATTTTTTTCAATCCCAATCATTTCCTCAATCGCAATTACATTGCCTTTTTTATCAGTTCTAAAAATTCCGCGATTAATGCTCCCAGTCTCCGGCAAAACGGACATTAAATCATACCCAATTGCGACACAATCATTTGATTTTGCGCTTAATGCTTCAAAAATAGTCCTAAAAGAACTCTCGCCGTACAAATCATCTCCATTGCAAATCACAAAAGGGCCTTGAATTAATGGAAGAGCGCTAACTATAGCATCAGTTGTTCCCCACGGCCTGTCCCTCTCTTCAGGATTGTATGATTGAAGGGCATACCTAATCGGAACCCCTTCAAAAGAACCTCCAAACTTTTCCCTAAACGGTTTTTCGGTCAAGTTTCCAACAATAAAAATAATTTCATTAAAACCAGCCTTAATTGCCTGCTTCATTGACACTTCAATTAAGGTTTCATCATTAGGTCCAACAATAGAAAACTGCTTAATTTTGCCTCCAAATCTTGAAGAAATCCCCGCGCACATAAAAACAACAGGAATTACTTTTGAATTAGAATTGCTCTTTTTAGAGTCAGTTTTATGCATAAACATATTACGGAATAAGGGTTTATGAATTAAACTAGTGCAAAAGTAAAGGCAAGATTTACCATAGCACGCACTCTTAATTAATCGCTAATTGAAGCAGCAGGACTCTTTACCGCAACAAAGTGATACGCTTCCTGAAGAGCTAAAATTGCTTTAGGAAGATCATCATTTCTAAGAGAACTTGTTTTCTTCCACTCTTCGCCATTTTTATAATTTCTTTCAATGGTTGTAGTGTAGAACTTATTCCCATCTTTTGAAGAATTTTCCCAAACCGCTACTTCAATAGCGCCTACTTTTACCGATTTTACTGGTTTCATTAAAACACCTCCATATTATTACATTTTTTCCTATTGTGTGTTGAGAGGAAACATGATGCTGCAAAAATAACTCAGCTCTCATGTTTCAAAGGAGACAATAACCGCCTAAATACGCAGGGTGATGCTTATTTTTGGCAATATTTGTCCATTACATTTTTACATAAAAGAAATTTGGCTGTCTAATTGCTTCCCCTTCAACAAATCTTACTAATTTTGATCCAAACATACTAATTCCCCTCCACTTGGGCGAGATACTCGCTCAAATTTTCAAACTATACTACTCTTCATTTCTGCGATATATATTCTATTTGAAGCTATTTTGCCGGTGGTTGGGTAAAATTAGACTTGCAGGAAAGTTATTTTGCGTAGAATTAAGTTAAGGGAAGTTTTGTTAGATTAGAAGTAAGTTTAGATATAGTTTTGTTTGTGGGAAAGTTATTCCTTCGCCCATTTCTGCATTTCTTTTAAAGCTTCTTCGTTTTTATTTAGAGTGTCAATCTTTTCTTCAAGATCCTTCATCTGCCTTGAAGCAGCATCCATTCTAAAATCCTGCAATTCATCAGCGAACTTAGCAACTTTCTTATTCTTTTTATAAACAATAGAAGTATTCACAGTCTCCGCAAGCTGCTTTCTGTACTCAATGTCATTAACAAACATCTTCACCATCGGCTTCCACTTCTTATCAGCCACAAGATGGGCAGGAAGCTTAACGCTCGCAGCATCTTTTCTATAATCCTCATCAGAAAGAGTCTTTGCCAGGTGCTTCCAATAAATAGGGTCGCCGAATTTCTTTACCTGATTCACTTGATGATACATTGAAGCGGAAGAATGCTGCTTCTTCCACTCGCTAAGCTTCTCATTATAATTTTTTCTTTTTTCTTTAATTTCCTTAACTTTAATATCAAGAACTCTCGTATCAGGATAAATTAATTTAGGCCACTCTTTGTCAGTTGCAATCGGCTTAACAACGCCGTTAATGCTAAAGTACCTCATAAGAGCAGTTCTTCTCGGACCGTCTCTTGGACACTTAGGGAACGCTTTGTCAAAATCTTTAATAGAGGCTATTACTCCGTGCATGTTAAAACACAACACTTTGAAGCTTAAAAAGGTTTTGGGGGCACTTTGGAAAAAAAACTCTAATTATGCCTAAAATTTAGCAGGTTTTATTTTCCCAAGTCAAATGAGGAAGGCTTCCTGAACAAACACTCCAAGTTTTGCTTGCGCCAAATCCGCCAAAAGAAGACATTGGAGCATTTGCCATATCAGTAAAATAACTTCCTAAAGCATGCGAAGTGCAGTCAGGCTCGCTAGTTGTTTTTGACACATAGCAGCCGCTTGCCCCAGTCTCAAGCCAGTGAAGATTTTCAGTTCCAAGATTAAAATTAAGCGATTCAAAAACTCCACCCCTGTATTGAGTGCTTCCAGCAAGACTGCTTGTAGTAAAAACATGCCTTATTTCAGAATCAAAAAACTCTGCAACTACTCCCGCTCTATAAATTCCGCCAAGAACATCCCCGCTTGAATAAGCTCTTAGCAAATGAGCATCTCCCCCGCTCATTCTCGCAAACAAACCCCCTGAAACGGAAGTGACAACATAAACATCAGCATCGGAATAAGAATCCGTTACAGTAGTTCCCCCTTCAAGAATACCTCCAATTCCTCCAGCATAAGAATTACTTCTTACATTTCCTTTGGAATAAACTTCTGAAATGTTAGAGTATCTTGAAAAGCCAAAAAGCGCTCCTGTGTTTGACAAGCCGATTACATTAACATCCTCAAATCCTAATTTTGAAACATTTCCATACAAATAACCAAACAATCCAACGGTGTTTGAAGAAGGGCGGTTAATTTTTAGTCCGCTGATTTTATGTCCATTTCCAGCAAGAGAACCGTGGAAAGAATCCGTCCAATCATCGCTAATTCCAACTGGAATAAAACCTTCTCCCGAGTTCCAAGAACTTGTTGCAGTGCAATCAATATCCCCGCCAAGAGCATAATTGCCATCAAGATGAGCGCTCATATTCTGAAGCTCAGAGCAAGTATTAATCATCCAAGGATTAGCCAAAGTTCCATCTCCTAATCCAACAACAGGACCCGGATTTGTTGGAGTGGAATCAACAACGCACTGGGTAGTGATTTGAATTGAAGCGGATTTAGTCAAACCGAACGCAGTAACATACTCAATTGTAAAAATACACTTCTTTGTAGTCTCTCCCGCAGAGCACGGACAGGAAGTATTCAAATCAGTTAAAGAAAAAACTCTTGAATCAGTGCTTGGAATATCATTATCAAAAGAATTGGTATTTGTTCCGCTTGAAATTCTTGTAATTGTAATAGTATCCCCGGTATTATTTTGAAGACTTACTAACGCATCTCCCTGAGTATCAACAACAGAATCTTCAATAACTATCCCGCCGGTATTAGGAGTCAAACCATCAATATTGCCCATTACTTGATTAGCAGAATCGCCAAAAATGCCTGTTAAAAGCCCGACAACAACAAGCGCAAGCACAATAACAACAGCGATAATTACTAAATATTCTATAGTGCCCTGACCGCTTTTTGACTTAAACAATAGAAACGCCTGCCTTTACTATTATATTACTCAATGAAACTTTATAACCTTTTTGCACTCTAAATACAATGTGATACTATGTTTCCAGGCGGAGTAAATCCAAAACAAATGGGCCAAATGATGAAAAAATTTGGAATCAAAAATGAAGAAATAGACGCAAAACAAGTAGTGATTCTTCTAAACAGCGGAAAAAAACTTGTAATAGACAACCCTCAAGTGCAGAGTATAGAAATGCAGGGAAATAAAACTTTTACAGTAGCAGGAAATGCCAGAGAAGAAAGCGGAGTGCCAGAAGAAGATATACAAATGGTGATGGAAAGCGCAGGCGTTTCAAAAGAAAAAGCAAAAGAAGCTTTAGTTGAATCAAACGGCGATATAGCTGCCGCAATAATTGCGCTAAAAGAGTGAAGATAGTGAAAAATTAAAAGAAGCCCTTAATTTTCTAATTTTTTTAGGGCTTTCTATATTTTTTTACTTTAAGTTTTTTTTAAATTTTTAGTTATTTTTTTTACTTTAAGTTTTTTTTGTTATTTTGTTTTGTTAGTTATTTTTATCAACTGGAATGTTTAAGTCGATGACTGCATTAGTGTCCAAACTTGAATTTGAGTCTGTAATTGAGTTAGTATCTATTTGAGCAGTTAGCATATCCTGATACTCTTTTAACAAAGTCAGGTTTTGAACTTCAACAAGCTCCATTGAAGAAATAACATCCCCTTTGAGAGAAATTGTTCCCCCGATTTTTAATTCATCCCCGCTTTTAGTGCTCAAATCAGCAAGAGCTGAAAGAGTAGTCAAAGGGAAAGTGAAATTTTTATCAATATTAAGATCAGTGTTTCTCAAAATTGTGTAAGCAGGAGCTTTGATTGTAATATACTTAATTGAAGCAAATTCATTTCGCTTACTTTGATTAAAGAAATTCAAATCATAAATCTTTTCAACAGAAACCGCAATATCAGCGTTTGATTTGAATGCGATATCCGCATAATAAACCCATTCATTAGCATCAACAGTTCCTTTTCTAAACTGAGAATTAATCTTTGAAACACCTTCAGTTTTCAAAACAGCAGCATCAATTGCTGCTTTGTCTAAAGAACTTGTAATTGCCGCAACTCTTCCTGATTTAACTTCCTTTAACGCAACAGTGTCAAACGAAGCTGAATAAGAAAATGCAGTAGCATCTAAAACAGGAACATTAGGATTTTGAGTAGTTGTGTTGTCTTTATTGTCTCCAGCGTACAAAAAGCCCGCGGCAATCATGCTTAACGCCATGAAAGCAACAATAAAGATTCCTACAAATTTTAGAATAGTTTCCTGCTTCATAATCACAAACTCCTATTGTTTATGATTAATACGCGGTTAAATACTTTTAAAAACCTTAAACAGCAGGCTAATTGTGAAGGTGGCATGATGGCAGAGAAGAAAAAAAGAATGATAAGCGTAACTTTTACAGGAAAAGAACTCCTAAGCAACGGAGTATTTGACACTAACGATGAAAAAGTGGCAAAACAATACAACGTTCACGAACAGGGAAAAACATACAAACCGCTTACAATCTTAACAGGCGAAAACGAATTACTGCCGCTTGTAGAAAAAGAACTTGAAACAATGACTGAAGGCGAAGAAAGAATAGTAAAAATGATAGCAAAAGACGCATTCGGAGAAAGAAGAAACGAACTACTAAGAGTAGTGCCACTGCAAAACTTCCACGAACAAAAAATCAATCCCTTCCCGGGGCTTGTTGTAAGAATCGGAAACGCAATGGGAAGAGTGCAAAGCGTAGGAAGCGGAAGAGTAAGAATAGATTTTAACCATCCACTAGCTGGAAGAGATGTTGAATACAGCATAAGACTTGAAAAAGAATTCAAGGACAAGAAAGAAATTGCTGAACAAATGTACGAAAAGTATTATTCAAGAATTCCAGGAACAAAAAAAGAATTCAACGAAGACACACTAACTATTACACTTGAAGGAAACGCATTCAAGAACTTAACAAAAGTAAACGAAGCAATCACAGACATTGCAAAACAATTCAACTTAAAATTGGATTTTAAAGAAAGTGAAGCATTGCCTGAATTAGTTCATGAACACACCCATACGGGTGCAGGCGACCACCAAGGACATTCGCACAGCCACGAAGGACATGTTCACGGACCTGAATGCAACCATGACCACGACAATCACGAACACGCACATTCTCACAGCCATTCGGCTGCAGGCGAAGAAGAGGAAGAGCACGTTCATGGGCCTAATTGCAATCACACCCATGCGGGTGCAGGCAACCATTCGGAAGAGGAAGAAGCTGAAGAAGAACAGGAGAAGCCAGTAAATATTCACAAACTTGCTGATACACTTAGCAAAAATAAGAAGTCAAATGTTCAATTTGATACAACAAAAGACACAGCTTCAACAATACAAAGACCAAAGAAGAAAAACTACTAATTAGAAAAAGTTGGGGCAATTTTGCCCTAATTTAATTTTTTTTTATTCAGGCATCTTTTTGCCGCGAAGCTTTCTTGATTTCCAAACTAACTCATAAGCTTTTGACTTTTTAGCGTTTGCGGAGTTAAGATACTTTAAACCAGTTGGCGACATCATTCTTGACGGACCTTCTCCAAGCTGCATCATATATGCATTTGCCTGCGCATTTTCCTTTCTTGCAGAACGAAGAAGCCTTTTTGCTCTAAGAAGAGCAACTTTAGCTCTTGTGCGCTTAAACATGAAATACAATCAGCCGAGCTGGTTAATTAGAGTATCTGTTTAGACTGATAAGAGAGGGCTAAAAGCAAATTCAAAAGCATTAAAAGACAAAAAGAGCACTAATTTTATGCTGAGCAAAATGAAATATACTAAACTATTTTTAGTAATACTTGCAGTATTTTTAGTTTCAACACTTGCTTTTTCTGCTATTCCCCAGCCAACAAAAGAATTCTTTGTAAATGATTACGCGGATGTACTAAGCCCTTCCCAAGAAAGCGAATTACTTAGTTTATTCCAAGGCTCTGAAAAAGACACTACTACAGAAATTGTATTTGTTTCAATAAACGATTTAGAAGGAATGACGCCAATAGAATACGCAACTAAACTCGGGCAGGAATGGAAAGTAGGAAAAGCGGACAAAGATAATGGAATGGTATTACTTTACGCAGCCGGCGTAAGAAAATTTGGTGCAGCAACAGGGTATGGAATGGAAGGAATCTTTCCTGACTCAAAAATAGGGCGAATGCTTGACGTTTATTATGTTCCACAAAGAGATTCTGGAAATGTTTCTCAAGGAATAATGGATTTTTCAGTCGCTATTGTAAATGAAGCAAAAAATAACAAAGAAGAGCTTATTTCAGGACAATGGCACAAATACGCTACTTGGACTGGACTTGAACCAGAACTTGAAATTATTGTAATAATAATAGGAATATTTGCTTTAGTAATTATAATTAACATCGCACTCGGCGGAAAACTTGGCGGAAGCGGAGGAGGATTCTCTGGCGGATGGAGCTCTGGCGGAGGCAGTTTTGGCGGTGGAGGAGGATTCTCTGGTGGCGGAGGCTCATTTGGAGGCGGAGGAGGGTTTAGGTAACGCTCTTCGATAGGTTTAAATCAAAATTGAAATAAAAAGTTAATGAAAATTTATTAAATTAATGAAGTTTTATTTAGTTTACTAGAGTTTAAGTTAGAAATTACTTTTATTGGAGTGGTAAAGATGAACATGAAATACTTAGGACTGGGAATTGTCGGAATAATAGTCTTAATCGCAATCATCTTGGGAGTAATATACATGGTATCATACAACACCATGGTAGGACTTGATCAGGATGTTAACGCAAAATGGAGCGAAGTAGAAAATCAGTACCAAAGACAGGCTGATTTAATACCAAACTTTGTTGATACTGTAAAAAGTCAGGTAAGCGTTGAAACAAAATTTGTTAAAGACGTAATTGCGGCAAGAACTGCTTGGCAGGGAGCTGGAACTTCACAACTAGCAAAAGACACTGCAGGACAGCAAATGAACAGCGGAATAAACGCATTTGTTAATGCAGTTGCTGAAAGTTATCCTAACTTAGCTGCAAGCGAAGCTTATACAGCTTTACGAGATGAACTTGCTGGAACTCAAAACAGAATCACAACATCAAGAGGAAGATACATTGAGTCAATCCAAAGCTATAACACTACAATTAGAAGCATACCATACAATTTCTTTAGTGGAATGTTTGGATTTAGTGTAAAAGAATATTATACTGCAAATCCATCCTCAATGGAAACACCTGACTTAAACGGAATGTTACCGCAATAAGTAGGACAAGAATTTTATTAAGCGAGAATTACAAAAAGGTAATTCTCCTTAACTATTTTTTAAGTTTTTTTGGATTTTAGTTAAAGCTTTCCATGCGTTCTTCTGGGAATACTTCTTCCAAAAGGCTTTGTAAAAGAAGAGCCGCCAGGATGGTGATTAATATCATACCTAGAAACCCTTGGCTTTTTTGGAAGCACTACTCCCCTTTGCATGGATTTAATTTTAATCTGACTATTTGGAAACCTTGCTGAAATAATTCCCCTAATTAACTTAGAAACAACCTCTCCGGAAACATTTGGCTTAATTTTCCTTGCTAATGCAATCATTTGCGCAGGATCAATCCTAACAGTTCCTGATTTAGCCGCTGAAACTACTAAAGGCGTAATTTGCTTTAAAATTGCCCTGCTTTGTTCATCAGTAATTCTATTCTCATGAGCCATACTATACTTTGGTTGTGGTGGTATTTAACCCTTTTTCACCAAGATTTATAAACACGCATGAATTATAATTCATGTATGGTTGAAATATCAGGATTCATAATAACATTTAGAGAAACGCTAGAGGTAATACTAATCCTAGGCGCAATAGTAGCATACTTAGCAGCTACAAAACAACAAAAAAACTTAAAACAAGTATATTCAGGAGCCCTAGCTGGAATGGCACTAAGCGTAATATTTGCATTTGGATTCATTGCACTAATTGGAAAATTTGAAGGAGTGGCAGAAGAACTCTTTGAAGGAACTTTGTTATTAGTTGGAGCACTAATTGTTACATTACTAGTAATTTGGCTAACAAAAACCGCTCACGGTGTAAAAGGAATAAAAGAAAACGTTCTTGACAAACTCAACGTAATGGAAGCAGGAAGCGTATTCTTGATTTCAATGATTGTAGTACTACGCGAAGGCGTAGAAGCAGTACTATTCCTAGGCGCACTAAGCATAGAAGACTCCGCACTCGCAATAGGCGCAATAATTGGAATAATAATAGGAATAGCAATAGGATACTTAATTTACAAAAACCTAATCAAAATTGACTTAATCAAAATGATGGCAGGAATTAGCGTACTATTAGTGCTCTTTGGAGCAGGAATGGTTGGACAAGGACTCCATGAACTCCAAGAAGCAAAAGTACTTCCCTTCATGGAAGACAAAATCTATGACATTGGTGGAACACAAAACCCAGACGGAAGCTACTCACTCCTACACGAAAAAGGATTTATCGGCGGAGTACTAAAAGGAGTATTAGGATATGACTCAAATCCCTCACAACTACAAGTGCTTGGATATATTTTGTATTTAGTGGTGATGGGGGCGTTATTAATTCCCTTGAAAAAAAAAGGCAGTGTTTAAGCTAAATGTAAGCGTCCTTTGTTTTCATACACTTTTCCTAAGTTTAAAAGCTCATTAAGGGCTTGATCAAAAAGCTTTTTTGAAAAATCTAATTTTAATTTTTCCCATAGTTCTTCTTGTGTTTTTGAGGACAAAGATAATTCAATATGTATTCGTTCGTGTATTCCTTCTGCCTTTTTGTAATTTAAATCGGGTTTAAATTCTTGCTCAAGTTCAATTGACTTTTGTAACAAAGATTCACTTACTTCGGGGATTAGCAACACATTGAGTAAACCGGTGCGCATAATTTTTTCCCCCTGTTTGATTGTGCTTGTTGTTAAGTTAGGCTCCCTGTTTATTTTTGCAATTGATGTAGCAATTGCTTCAATTTTATTGTTGGCAATTATATCACTTAATGGTGAATAGCTTACGCTTGTTTCTTTGTTTATTATCTTTGCAAGACGTTGTGTTGCAGCATTTATTTCTTCTCGTACTTCATTGGTAAAAGTTGGATTAGGTAATTTATTTGCATAAAATATTGAATATCTAATATCTTCTACGTCTTTTTGGTCGTATTTTGGAGAGCATAATCCTTCTTCATCAACATTATTTATCAGTTCTGCTTTTTTAGTTGTGAGCTTATTTACTATGCGGTTTGTGTCATTTTGGGGGGCTCCAAGCAGATAGTCTATTTCTTTGTAGTTTGGTAGATTTCTTTTAATTAATTGTTCTTGATCTGGGGCAAGAAATGCTGCTTCACTATATCTATTTTGAAAAAAGTAATGATCAGAATTATTGGGGTCAATTTTGTTGTATGCTTTCATTAAGTCCAAATATTCTATTTTTTGATAGTGATTTGGGATATTTGCAAATAATCCTATGCCCCCAGTTGGACTGAAATTATTTCCTATTAATGATAGCAAGAAAGAGTTAGTTGATTCAGCGTTTATGGACGCGCTGAAATAGTTTTGATAATCATTTAAGTTGTTTATTGGGGGTGTGTCAAGCTCTTTTATCCAGTCGAATTCACTTTCTTGTATGGTGTATACTTCAAAAAACTTGTTTTCTAATTTTGGAAATTTTAATGTTTTGCGATTATATATGTTGTATCTTTTTCCAGTTATTTTTACATTCTTCCCAATTAGATTTTTGTACGATTTATTTTCTGGAAAATCAAGATTTATTTTTTGGGGATTTTCAAATTCCATTGTTAAAATGGGTCTGCGAGTCTGTGTTTCAATGCTTAATATTCCTTCAAGTTCTATTATGCTGTCTGGTTTTGCTGAATTAAATCGTTCTTGTAGCCGTTTTGTTCTTGCTTTGTACTGTGGTAAAGAATAATGTTGTAGTCCTGTGTAAATCCCCATTTTAACACTTCCTTGATTTATTCAGTCTGATTGCTTATTTTCTGAATAAGGCAAATTAGAGAAAGTGTTGGGTTGCCAGAACCACGGATTGGTTGTAGCATTTCTCTAGTTAATTCTAAGGGCTTTGAAAGATTAATACTTTTTGAGTTTGAAAAGTAAACGCTTGGGGGTTGTGGGCAAAATAAAATCCAAACCCCTGTTTTTTTGGTTTATTGGCAAAGAACCAAAGCAAGATTTATATCTATCCAAACGCATTAATCTATTGTGTAATAAATGCCCTACAAACTCTCACCCTCAGCAATTAACTTATTTTTAGAATGTCCTCGCTGCTTTTGGCTAGATAAACACGACAAGTGGAAACGCCCTGCAGGAATATTCCCTTCTTTGCCTTCCGGAATGGATAGAATACTAAAAGAACACTTTGACAAGTTCAGAGACGCGGGCAAACTTCCTCCAGAAATTTGCGAAAACTCTCACTGCAAACACCTAAAAATCTTTGGCGAAACAAAAGAAGAAAAAGAACTAATCACTGTATGGAGAAACAACTTCAAAGGAATAAGATACACAGACTCAGAAGGAAATGTTCTATTTGGAGCAGTAGATAATATTTTGAAAGATAAAGAAACACTTATTGTTCTTGACTACAAAACCCGCGGATTCCCTGTAAAAGAAGACACTCACACACACTACCAAAACCAAATGGACACATACAACTTCCTGCTCCGCAAAAACGGATATGAAACAGAAGACTACACTTTTCTATTATTTTACATTCCTTCAAAAGTGCTAGAAACTGGGGAAGTGGTATTTGACACAACATTAGTAAAGATTAAAACAAACCCAAAAAGCGCAGAAAAAGTGTTCAAAAATGCTTTGAAGTGCCTTGAAGGTAACGAGCCGGAAGAGAAGTGCGAGTGGTGTGGGAAAGCCTAATTTTTTGTTAGCTTTATCGTTTGATAGCATTTTCGATTTTTTCGGCTTTTTTTCTAAATACGGTGGCTTCTTTTCTTAATTCTCTTGTTAATTCGTAATCTTTCGGTATTGTTCCCCTAACTTTATTTCCTTTTGGTTTTGAAATATGCAGAATTAATGTTTCAAGATCTTTTAAATACCTAACTTTTTTGAATCTGAAAACACTAAAATTGTTCCATTTTCCAGCATGGTGATCTCTCTTAAAATGCCCCCATAATCTCCAAAAACTTGATTTGGCAAGTCCAACATAATACAGTTTATCATCACGATATAATGCATATATTCCAGCCCAACCCCGCATCATTTTTCTAAGTCGTTTTCTAAATGCAGCATCTTCAATAGTTCCTGCTGGAATTCTTTCTAATGAGCCTTTTATTAAAAGTCCTCTATTACCTTTTCTTTTTGGCATAGTGTATTTGTCTAACTTAGGTTTTTTCAATCCATCGGTTTTAATGTACAATTGGATGTGGAGTTTATCAAGTTTGATTTAATGAGACAATCTTGGAAAAGTCTCTTACAATTAATAAAAAGTTTTTAGATATTCTAAATGTTATTTATATTTTGAAAAAATGTTATTGTCTTTGGATAAAAGTCTGGTTGTTTCTGTCCTTACTTCAGCTTTTAGTTTAAATAGCTTTTTCATGTCCTTACTTATATTTGCAATAGTTTCTTTACTCGGGAGCAAAACAAGTATTTTGCCCAAATCCTCTTCAAGTACTGATGGGATAGCGGCTCCAATTCTGTATTTTAGCATTTGATTCAAAAATAAATCGGATTTCAAATAGTATAGTAAAAAATAAGGGTCTATTTTAGTTGATTTTAAAACTCTAAACCCATTTGTGCAAATTGCCCCTGAAAATTCGTTAGTTACAATTGCCGTTGCATGATTTTGTGTGCCGGTTGATACTCCTGCAACTTCAGTTATTATTTCATCAGGTTCGAGTTCATATGAGGCACGACTTGGTGCGTCAGCAACTTTGATATTAGTTGCAGAACTTATTTCAGACCCTTCGGAATTTATGTCAGTAATTTCAACGTAGCGTATTGTGGCCTCGTTGTCTTTAAGTTTTGTTGACTTTTTGGATTTTATTTCAACAAGTTCATTAAGCGGAACAGCTTTTTTTGATTTTAAATATGAAATTATTTCTTCAAAACGAGGCATGTAAAACTCTGCATCAAGGCGATCTTCAAGTTCACTAAAGTTTTTCAAATAGTACTTATCGGTGAATTTAAATGAGTCTCCATTTTCAAATTTCTTAAAATGGTTTGTGATTATAGTCATATCTTCATCTAATATTTGAGTCCCGTCTTTGTCAGTTTTGTATTTTGGGGTGGCATTTTTATCCCCATAATATCCGACATTTTTAATGATTCCAAAAAAAACTTTGTAGTCTTTACTTTCTTTTTTAGAGTTACTTTTCTGCAAAAATAAAATTGATGTTTTTATTCCAGTCCCGTGTGGGATAAATGTTTCAGAAGGCATTGAAATAATTCCAAGCACTTTTGTTTTTTTGCGAATGAAATCTCTGACAAATTTAGCTGTTTTATTCTCGAGAATTCCATCTGGCAAAACGATTGCAAGTCGCCCACCATCTTTTAGCAAGTTAATGCATCTTTCAATAAATAATATTTCTGGGGGTTGTGCTTTATTAAGTGATGAATCATTTTTTGATTGGGCTAATTCAAAGTTCTTTAAATATGTGGGATCTTCAATTTTACCTTGAATTCCAAACGGTGGATTTGTTAAAACTAAATCATATTCATTTGGGGCTTTGTTTGATGTGAAAAGGGCATTAATATTTTCCAAGCTGTCTCCCAAAATAATTTTTGAATTACCATCGCCCTCGAGTACCATTCTAATTTTTGCTAATTTTATTATTGAAGGGCTTATTTCAATTCCGGTGATATTATTTGCTAGCTTACTGAATTCTTTGCCTTCTATTTTTTTCATATATCTTAAACTTTGTATTAAAAATCCGCCCGTGCCACAAGCAGGGTCAATTAATTTGAATGAACTTTTTGGATTTATGCAATTAACAACTAAATCTATTATTGGGTCAGGGGTTAGAAACTGGCCACGGTCCCCTCGTTGTGTTGAAAAAATAAATTTTTGAAAAGCAATTCCTTTAACATCATCATCAATTGAACTTAAATTTATGTTGGCAAGTTCTTTCAAAGCATAGGCTAATGTTTTTTCTTTTAGCTTGATTTTATCATTTGACTCAAATAAAGTTGGATAATCGGAAAGTATGGTTTCAAAAACTTTGTTGGCAGTTGATTCGTTTATTTGTTTGGAGTTTTTATCAGAATAAATTTTAACAAAGAGAATTTTTGTAAATTCATTTAACGCTTCTTGAGGGGAAAGTCCATCATTGGCATAAATGTGGTTGTGAATTTTGCCAAAAAGTTTAAACAATGTGTTTGCATCAAAAGACATAGTTCACATATGTGTAAAACTAATTTATAAACCTTCTTCAAGTGTTTTGCCATTATCGTCGCCACGGTGATCGATCTGCATATCTTTTTCATTAATTGCATCTTTTTTGTTAACTTTTATCTTGGAAATATCTGTTACCCAAGGCGTAACGGG
This sequence comes from uncultured archaeon, assembly GCA_964551375.1. Classification (GTDB taxonomy): domain Archaea; phylum Iainarchaeota; class Iainarchaeia; order Iainarchaeales; family JAAZKV01; genus JAAZKV01. Next base: position 854,996 of record CAZKBG010000001.1, read on the forward strand.
GGTTATTTTATCAAATGGGCTGAATAAAATGGCAACAATGTAGTTTTGTTGCAAATGATTTTTATCGGCCGAAGATGGTGCAAGTAATTTTGGATTAGCGAACAAAAAATCGTGTTTTCCGGTTCTTATAAATAAATCAAGGCCCAATACATTAAATTCATCAATTCGTGGAGTAGCTTGTGTTCTTGCGCTTTTTTCAGACCCTCCTGAAACTAAGTGGGTTTCAATAACTCTTATTTTTGACATTACGTATGCTAAACGCTCTTCTATTAATTTGTCAAGTTCCTCAATTGGCAAAGATTTTAGTTTAGAAATTATCTTTGACTTGTTGGTAGTTCGCCCATTAGCATTGTATTTTTTAATGTCGTTGAATGTGTATAGCTCTTCGGAATATTTTGATAGAAAAAGAGGGAGTTCTTTTTTTATAAATTCTTCGATTTGCTTTTCACTTTTGAATGGAGTGATGTGGATATGTTTTGTTAAAAAGCCAATTAAATTATTGTAATTATAAAGTCGGTGCCATTTTTCTGAATTTGACTTTACTCCTTTAGACTCAAGAACAAACCATGGCTTGTCTCCTTTGATTCTAATATAAAAGTCTCCGTGATGATTTGGGTGCTTGTCCCCTTCCCATTTTTCTTTGATTCGTAGTAATTCAAATCCTTTTTGCATTAGCTGTCTTTTTAGTAAAATCTCTGAAATTGCGCCCGCTAAATATCCTTGAGCGTTTGGACTCATTAGAATAGCTTGTTCAAATGTTGAAATATCTACTGCAAAAAGCCTTTTTACAAGAAGTTCAATTCGGTTTTCCTGTGTGCACATAATATCTCAAATAATAAAAGTCATTATTAATCTATAGCCGGTTGACTTTGACAGTAATCTACTGGCCCTCCCCCTCAACCTTTTTATATTAGAAAGTCCTTTTGCTTGGAGTTTAAGGTGGTCTATTTGGCAGGATACGAGGATTTTGTGGATTTGGGTTATAAGCCTAATAATAAGGATGTTATTGCGAGTTTTAAGGTGAAGGTGCCTGAGTGGGAAACTCCTGAAAGGGCATTTGGAGCAGTTGCTTCTGAGAGTTCTGTAGGAACTTGGACTGATTTAGATATTTGGGCAAAATACCCTCATGTGAAGAAAGTTGCGGGGAAGGTTTACTCAATTGAACACTCGCCAAACGGATACTGGATAAAAATAGCTTACCCTGAAGACCATTTTGAGCAGGCAAATCCAAGCCAAATACTAGCATCAATTGCTGGAAACGTTTTTGGAATGAAAGCAGTGGACGGACTAAGACTACAAGACATTGAATTTACAAAAACCATGATGAAAGAATACAGAGGACCGCAATTTGGAATAAAAGGAGTAAGAAAAATCTTTGGAGTAGACAAAAGACCACTAATGCTATCAGTTGCTAAGCCAAAAGTTGGAATGACTACCGCAGAACACGCGGATATTGGATACCAAATATGGACTGGCGGTTTAGATCTATTAAAAGATGATGAAAACTTAACTAACCAGAAATTTAATCCATTCAAAAAAAGAGTAACTGCTTCGCTAAAACTAAGAAACAAAGCAGAGAAAGAAACAGGAGAAAGAAAATCATACTTAATTAACGTAACCGCTCCAACAGTGCAAGAAATGATTGAAAGAGCAAGGTATGTAAAAAAAGAAGGCGGAGAATACGTAATGATTGACATCATTGCGTCAGGATGGACTGCATTAAACAGTTTAAGAGAAGAATGCGAAGATTTAGGACTTGCAATACACGCGCATAGAGCAATGCACGGCGCAATGACAAGAAACCAAGACCACGGATTCTCAATGAACTGCGTATCAAAATTCTCAAGATTAATCGGAGTAGACCAATTACACATTGGAACTGTGTTTGGAAAACTTGTCAGCCCTAAAGAAGAAGTTTTAGAGTGCCAAAAGAACTTAACTTTGCCAAAAGTAAAGGCTGATATGACGCACCACTACTTAAACCAAGATTGGGCAAAAATGGAGCAAGTATTCCCAGTATCAAGCGGAGGACTACACCCTGGAATTGTGGATAAAATAATGGGACTATTAGGAACTAATATTATGCTGCAGCTTGGCGGAGGAGTGCACGGACACCCGCAAGGAAGCCACGCAGGAGCTGTTGCAATGAGAGCAGCTGTTGAAGCGGTTCTTGACAAAATTAGCGCTGAAGAAAAAGCAAAAACATGCCCAGAGCTAAAAGTAGCATTAAAACAATGGGGACACTCAATGCCAAAATAAAGGCATAAGAGAATCTAAAATTAATTTGCCTGCAAAAGAAGCAGGCAGACAACTTTTTTTATATGCGAAAAAGTTTTTTACAAGCAAAAAAACTTTTTTTCTTTAAAACACAGCTTTTTTTAAACAAAAACAACACTAATTAACTTATGAGAGTATCACAAAGAGCAAGAGAACTCAAAAGAGCAGCTGCGTTTAAGCCAAAGCGAAAACTAAAAGTAAAACTGATTTCGCCTGAGAATAAAGAAGCTTTGGGATTTGCAATATTTCCAAAAACCGGGCCAAAAGTAAAATTAGGATTTATTACAAGAGGGCATAGAGAATCATATATTAAAAGAGCAGGCGTATTTTCACAAGCTTTAAGGCAATTTGAAGCTTTGGAAAGAAAAACAATCTCAGAAGTTGGATTTGTAGAATACCGAAAAGCAATAATTGGGATGATTAGAGAAGACCACAAGCACACAGGGCCTATTGGAGTAATCCCAAATATTAAGTTTTTACTTGAACTAAAAAAACCGCACTTCATTGATTATGCTAAAATATACGAATCAGTGATTGTTCTCTTAAAAAAAGGTTATTCTCTTACTCCTCCAAGCCTTGCTTACTTAAGAGAAAAAAATCCTAAATTAAGGGCTTCAAGAAGCGAAGTAATAAAGTATTTGGAAACAAACAGAAGAAGGTTAGAAAGAGTAAAATACGAAAATAGAGCGCTATTAGTGCTCACAAAACCATTGTGAACGAAAAGTTTTAGAAAAAACCGATTTTGGCTAAATTTAGACGTAAAAGAGGGTTTGTATAAGGCGCAAAACGAGAGGGGAAAGTTCACTAAGCTTAAGGAAAAGGTTTATTAACAAAGTAAGTATTATCTGTTATTAGGTAATTTTGCCGTAGAAGTAGTTTGAGGGTGATTTAATTGAGTCTAAGCACATTGACTTTTGGAAGCATGAACAGCATTAATGCCAGTTCGCACACAAAAGGGAAAGTAAAAGTAATAAAAGCCGAAAAATTTGTCGGAATGGATGCAGTTTGCGTCATAGCAAGGCTAGTTGACGGCGCAGTTGCAAAAAAAATGAGAGTATTAGGAAGAAACGCTACACAAATAATCAGCGTTGAATCAAAAGTAGGAGACGGATACTGCACAAAGCCAGGAGCACAAGTTGTTCTAATGATTGAAGGAATAACAAAAGAAGAATATCCTGAAGGCGCAGAAATAAGCTTTGAAAGAGGAGCAGGCGAAGACTTGTCAAAACCAAAGGGAAGACTAATTATTGCTTAAAAAAAGATAAAAGTGCAAATTGTTCAAAACAGAGCATTTTGCGCTTTTACCCTCAAACAACTATTTTTAATGAATTCAAACTAATTTCACTAAACCAAAAAGCTTAATTAAACGCAAAAACTAATATTTCCTGATGAAAAAACAAAACAAATATGCTTATAGCAGTGATTACAAAGACAAAAACAAAAACGCTTGGGTAACTGAATACAAACACGAAAACAATTGGCTATACTTATTAGCATTCGGACTCTTAATAGTGCCAATGGTTTTAGGAAACCAATTAATTATTGGAACAATAGTAAACGCGCTCTTAATCGGGGCTGCAATCAAATTCAAAACCAAAAAAGTGCTAATCTTATCATTAATTCCAAGCATTGCGGCATTTTCAGCAGGAATATTATTTGGAAACTTAACTCATACTGTAATTTTAATGATGCCATTTATTTGGGCAGGAAATATTTTACTAATGATGATTGTTAGAAAGCTAAATGTAGAAATTGGAAAGAATTACTTTTACACAATCCTCGCAGGAGCCACTGGGAAAACAATTTTACTATTCTCAATCGCATTTACGCTATTTGCATTTTCATTAGTTCCGGTAATAGTGCTTACTGCATTTGGAATACTTCAATTCGCAACCGCAATAAGCGGCGGAATACTATACTTTGGCGCGGATAAGGCAGTAAAGAAGTTTGCTTAAGTTATTTGATTTTTTTAGGTTTAAGTTTAAGCAAGTATTTCTGGTTAAGTTTTTGTTTAGGCATTTACTTTTTATTAAAAGTATTTTTTTGCTTATCAAGCTGCGCTTTCTCATATTTCTCAACTTTCTTTTTAATTAACATAAGCGCCTTATCGCCTGGCTTTATGTGAGAATTCTTCAAAGCATCTCCAAGCGTAGAGTGAGCACCTCCGTAATTATGGCCCGGCCAGAGTTTGAGAGAGTGATTTAGAGTAAATAAATAATCAAGCGTGTCTTTTAGAGTGTCATCATCCCCGCCGTAAGCAGTTGTTCCAACGCCTTTAACAAAAATTGTATCGCCTGAAAAGATATTTTCTCCAATTACAAAGCAAACACTTTCATTAGTGTGCCCTGGAGTGTGAAGGACTTTAATTTTAAGCTGGGCGATGTCAATTTCTTCAGTTTTTCCGACTTCACCTGATTCTGGGGAGTAAGTAGGAATTCCTTTTGAAACAAAATGATGCATTAATTCAGTATGATCTGGGTGAGCGTGAGTAAATATTTGCATTTTAACTGTTAAATCATAAGACTTAAGGGCGTGTTCGATTGCAGACAAGTCTCCAGTCGGGTCAATTAACACAGCTTCTTTTGAAGAAGGGGCTTTTGTGACAATATAAGAAAAGTTATTGTCAAAACCGCCAACATTGACTTGAATTACTCTGACCATAGCAGTTATCCTTGTGTAAAGCATTTTTATTTTATAGTGGTTGGCCTGATTTGCATAATTTTGAGTTTAAACCAAATAGGCGTTTAATTCAAATTTAAGCCCACAAGCAACAAATAAAAACCTTCACAACACCATTTTCTTAATGAGCGGGGGCAAAGCCCTTATTTTCGAAAGATGCCTCTTTCGTCCAGCGGTCTAGGATTCACCCCTGTCACGGGTGCGACCCGGGTTCAAATCCCGGAGGAGGCGCTTCAACACATTTTATTGGACAAAAGCTTTGTTTTGGCAACCATTGTTTTTTTCCTTTAAAGTATATTTCTTTCCATCTTTTTAGTTGAGCTTTTTCAGAGTAGTTGTAAATGACTCCAATAGCGTCTGTTAATTTTTTTTGTTTTCTAATTATGGAAAAACAAATTTTCTTGTGAAATATTAAGGTGTCTTCAAATTTTAAAGTTTCGACTGAAAATAAGTTTTTTGTTCTTGTTAAAATTCTTCCATTAATTTTAGAATCTGATTGCCCTATTTTATGGGCAAGACGAAGAGCAGATTTTATTGTGAAAAATCTAATTAGCAAGTTTTGGGTATATTCTAATAATTCAAAATTAGTGCTTGCTGCGATGGCAAGCCGGACTCCAAACCTATTGCTTGCTTTAATTATTGGGCAGCCTTCCGAATCAGCCAGTCCTTGAATAAAATCGGCTGGAAATACTTCGATTAGCGGCTTTATTAAATCAAAATTAATTTTCGCCGCTCTTACAAATTCATATAGTTCTTTACTTCGGATGTTTGTGTGAAACATATTTGGTTTGTGAAAGTGCACTGGATAGTCTGTAGTTTTGTTAAGTATTGTTGTAACGCAATGTGAAAACTTTTCCACAAATTCTTTATCAATTGCGCCTAGTTGAATGCAATAATCATAGTTGCTTTTGTGAATGCTTATGTTTCCATCTCCAAACATAACGCCCAAAAAGTAGGACATTTCTTGGCTTGGCGCTATTTTGAAAGTATTTTTTTGAATTTTTGATAACGGATTGTTTTTCCAATAAGATAAGGTTCCAGTTGAAATAGAAATTCCTTTTTCAAGCAACGTGCGTTTTATTCTTTTAAATCCAAGTCCTTCTTTAATTAGTTGTTTTATTTGGGATTTAAGCGCTTCTTGTTCACTTCCAGCCAAGTCAGAAAACCGAGTCATGCAAGTATGGCTTGGTTTTTAGTTTAATTCATTTCTCAACTATTTTGCCGATTATGCTGACTCACACAATTTAAATATTACAATCACCCATTAGCTGTTATGCAAAAATTAAATTTCTTAGTTCTGATGATAATTGCAATACTCTTAATTCCTACAATAACTCTCGCATTCTGCGGGGACGGAATAATTGAAGATGAAGAAAAGTGCGATGGCACAAATTTTAACGAAATGACGTGCGAAAATCTTGATAAGGGATATATCGGCGGAGAACTATCATGCACGCTTGACTGTAATTATAATTTGAGAAAATGCCTTCCGGGAGCTACTGATGAAGAAACTGATCCATCAAAACCAGGCTCTCCGACAACAGGTCCAACATGCGGGGACGGAATTGTTGAAGGAAAAGAAAAATGCGATTCAATTAATTTAAACCAAAACACCTGCGATAGTTTAGGGTACAACGGCGGAACACTTGCATGCACAGACGGGTGCGTATTTGATTTGAGCTTATGCGGACAGTTAATTAATCCAAACCCAACCACTCCTGATTTAGTGCAAAAAGACAATGAAGGAAATATAGTTAGAACAATAGGCGAACTTGCAATGGAATACCTCCCGCTTGCAGTTGTAGCTGTATTGATTATTTTTGCAATTTATCTGGTGTTGATTACAAGAACCACTGCTGAACAGGAAAAGAAAGAAATTTTAGAAGAACTTGAAAGCAAAAGATACAAGTGAGCTCTTATAAATTTTCAACAGTATCGCAGAACTGCGAAATTGTGTCAAGCGCGTCCTTATTAGTAGATTCAGCCGCAAGGAAAACGCCCTGAAGCTTCTGTTCCTTAATCTTCTGCGAAAGAGTATGCAAAAACTTTTCAATAATAACATCTTTATTATAAATTAAAAGAGTGGTAATTGAATCAACTATCACAAAACCATTTTTTTTGCCGATTCTATCCAGCGCTTTTCCAACTTCAAGGCTTAACTCAATCATATCGCTCGGTCCGTCAAGATAACTAATCTTATCGCTCTCAATCTCCTTGCCGTTAATCATCTGGGTAACCGCGTCAACAAAATAAATATCATCAGTGGAAATATTCTGAAGCTTTAATTCCTCATTAATTTCATTAGCGCTCTTATTAACAGTAAGATAAACGCCCGGAAGCCCTCTGTCAACAAAGTACTTCATTATTCTCAAATATTTTAATTCATGCTGGCTTCTTGGAAGAACAAGAATAACGCTGAACGTCTGCTGGAGATTTCCAAAAATTTCCTTAACCTTTAAATCAATATTTCTGCTTGGGCTCAATAAATCAAGAACAGCTCTCTCATCAAGCTCTTTTTTTTCTTCAACTGAATTTGGTTTAATGTCATCAGCCACAAAAATCACTCATACATTTCCTGCTTGTCAAGAATTTCAACGCCCTGCTTTGAAATAACAATAGGGTGGGTTTTTTCGCTGATTTTTGTTCCCCTCATTTTAATCACAGCCGCGCTTCGGACAAACCTTTCCTTAACTTTCTTGTGGAATAAAACAATCGCTCCGTCAGCAACATACTCTTCAAGCCCGAACAAATCCCCATCTCGGCTGTTTGCTTCATTTGTAATAATCGCAGTACACCCGCTTTCCTTAAGCATTTTTCCAAGCTCAAGAATTTTCTTTCTTGCTTCAAGCTCCTTAGAAAAGTACAATCTAAAAATAACTCCCGGGTCAATTACAATTCTCTTGGCCTTAACTCTCGCAATAGTATCCTCAATAACATCCTTTAACTGGTCAAAATCATACAAATCAATTGTAACAATATCAACCTTCTTTTGCTTTATTAATTCTTCAAAATCCCAGCCAAAAAGAGAGCCTAATTTTAGAATATCCTCTTTAGATTCTTCAAGAGAAACAAAAACGCCGTTCTCGCCAAATGTCTTTGCGCCGTGATATATAAATTCCATGCAAAAAATAGTTTTTCCAGAGCCCGGATCCCCGCTTACAACTACAAGATTGTTTTTGGGTACCCCTCCTCCAATAATATTATCCAGCCCCGGAACCCCGCTCTTAATTCTTTCAAGATCAGTCATTTTATCAGCAATAATTAGAATAGGATTTATAAGTTTATAAATGAATAAGCCACTAACTTTTTCCTTTAAAAATGCGGAAAAGCGCGCGAGGAAATCTTTATAAAGAGGTTAAACTTTCTATATTGCAACTAAGCGTAAAGAGCGCTTAAAAGGGAAAGGAGGTTTATTTATGTTTGATAGAAAAGGACAATCAGCTTTGGAATATCTAATGACTTACGGATGGGCACTAATCGTTATTGCTATCGTTATCGGAGTATTAATCTTCGTAACAAGCGGAGCAACAGGCGGTGTAACTTGCCAGTCACAGTCAACAGGAATCCAAGTAACTGAATGGGCTGTTAAAGCAGGTTCAGACGGTGTTGGTTTAACACTTAGAAATGCAACTGGAGGAACTATAACTCCAACAGGAGCAGCAGGTGCTGGTGTATTCACTGACACTAACAACACAGCATTTTCACTAGTTGTGAGAAACAATACATTCACAGTTCAGGGAATAGACGGACCAATAGCAGGACAGACTTTCTCAACAGGATACGTTGATGTAAATTACATAACTCAGGGAAATCTAACTGCAACAGCAAGAATTGTTTGCTCAGGAACAGTATAAAGTTTTTAACCTCTTAAGCCCAAAGACTGCCAAAAGCAGTTTTTGGAGCTTCTATTTTTTTAACAGATTTTTATTTTAATGTTGGGCTGCCAGCGTTTTTTTTAAAGCCCTAACTATTAAATACTTCAAATAAGTTCATTTGTAAGTGAGATAATGTTTGAAAATAGTGCACAGTCGGCGCTGGAATATTTAACTGCATACGGGTGGGCGCTGATAGTTGTTGCGCTTATTATTGGAGTATTGATTTTTGTAACAAGCGGGACTACAAGCGGAGTATCCTGCCAAAGCCAGGGTCCTTTTTTTATTGTAAAAGAATGGGTAATTAATCCGGGAGCTGGGGGAGTTGGAGTTACTCTCTCAAATGTTACTGGCGGAAATATTAGCTCAATAAGCTCTTACGGCAAAGGAGACTTTGACGGAAACGGAATAGTTTCTAATTCATCAGTTTTAAAAAACGGGGAAGTTGTAATACAGGGAATTGATGCGCCTTTAGCAGGGGAAACATTTACAAACGGAAGAATTGATATTAATTATGTTACTGAAGGAGGGTTAAATTCCTCAACATACTTAATATGCACAGGATTTCTTCCAGATTAATTTCTAAAGTAATCTTCTAAAGAAAACCCTCCTTTAAGCAACTCTTTAATACTACTTAATTCATTAATCTCAAAATGAAAAAGGTTGAATTTATTCAAACTCATTCAATAGCCACTGAAAGAAGCTTGTTTGGCGAAAAGCTTCCCGGTTTTGATTTATACACAGAGCATAAAGGCGCGTTTATTTTCAAACTAAAAGTCCTTTACAGGCACGAACCAAACGGGCCCTCGGGATGCGTTATAAAGACTTTTTTAATAGGGATAAAAAACGGAAAAATCGAGTGGAGCGGGGAAAAGAAAGACGCTGAATTTGAAAAAAAGATAGAAAAGCACGCTGAACTAATTACTAAACCAGAGCTTTTGATGGTCAAAGTAATTGATGAAGAAATGGAAGTGCTCTTAGAGGAACAGGAAAAAATAGAAAATGAAATTGAAAGAATTGAAGCGCTTGTGCTAAAGGGAAAAACAAAGCACACCATGCAGAAAATATTTGTCTCAAAGAAGAATTTAATGAGAATAAGAAATGTGACAAAAAATTATTTAAGCATATTAGGGATGCTGACAAGAAAAAATGATTACGCTGATTCAGATGCCACAACCCTTTATGAAGAAATACTTCACTTTGATGAGATTACTGAAAACCAAAAAGAAGAATTGGCAAGCTTAATTGACGCGCACTTAAACACAGTATCAAATAAAATGAATCAGGTAATGAAAGTTCTCACAATAATAACGACTCTTGCTGTCCCATTCACTGCAATTTCAGGAATATTCGGAATGAACATACTTCTCCCAATGCAGGACCATAATTTGGCATTCATATTAGTAATTTTATTCATGGTTGGATTTGCTGGACTGTTACTAGCTTTATTTTACAAAATGGGCTGGATAGGCGAAAAAGAATAGCCAATATCTTCTTCTATAAAAGTCGGAATTATTTAAGTTGTGTGTTAAAAGTGCGTTGGCTCCTGCGTTGAGTTAGTAATTTTTTTTATTAAAGTTTATGCGCCAGCAAGCCCGCCAAAGGATATTTGAACTACCACTCTTGTCACAAAGAACAACACAAGCGAGATTATCAAAATCGGCGGGAAGTACTTCATTCCGGCTTTTTCCGTGCCTGAATTAATCACTCCAAGGACAAGCGAGGCGAATAAGCTTGTGACAAGCAAATCCACCATGGAGAAAAGCACAATAAAACTTTCTGTAATGTTTGAAGTCGGAATTCCAATCAATCCAAGAGCTGGATTTTTTGTTGAATACCCCTGCATTACTTCAGGGTCAAGCCCAATATTTGCAGTCTGCTCGGTCATTACTCCGACAATGAAACTGCTGATTCCAAAAAGAGCCGGAGCTCCGCAAGCTGCGGAGAAGAATATTAACATTACATACATCGCAGTGTTTGAATTAACTTCTGATTTTAGCGCGTTCTCTTCTCTTAAATCACTGCTCAATTGAACAAGAAGCTGGGAAATCTGCCCGCCGTTTTTAATTCCTTCAGAAATAAGCCACATGGTTCTTTCGAGAATTTTGCTTTTAATGTTTAAAGAAATCTCAAGAAGCGCCCGCTCAAGCCTCTCTCCAACCATTATTTTTTTACTTGCTTTTTTTAATGCAAGACTAAGCGCCCCAAATTCAGGCCTTGCAGAAACAAACAAACTTCTTTCAGTAGTAAGCCCTGATTTAATATTTGAAGAAACTAATTGAAGCGCGTCAGGAAGGATTTTTTCAACCTGTGATCCGCGGGAATCAGCCATATTGCTGATCCAAAAAATAGCTCCTGCAAAAATAACAGCAAAAGTAGTAACAAAAGCAACAATTGAGTTTGCCTGCCCGAGTTTGATTAAATAAAATGACATCATGAACGCAACTATCGCAAGAAGAATTCCTATAAGGAAAATAAACCCAGTGAATTTATCCGCGTCATAATCAAGCCCTGCGTACTGGATTTCTTTTCCAATCCACTCCCGCGCATTGCGAGGCAAAAGTCCTGCAGCTCTCTCAAACATTTTAACCACTCATTAGGTTTGGTCTTTTAGACTTCATAATACCTACAAACATGAATTCCACTATAATTAATCCGCCAAGCATTCCCCAAAACATCATTTCGGTTATCTGCATTTTAGGAAATGAGCCAATAACTATCAAAAATGTAACTCCCAAAGCTGGAATAATTACTCCAATCATCAGGTAGACTAGTGAAAGCATTTTGAGACTGTTGCCGTATTTTTGAATCTCAATCTGCTGTTCTCTTGTAATAGAAGCAACGCTTTCGGTTAAAACATCATTAACATCCGCGCCTGCCTTCATTCCATTAACAATCTGCCAAAGAACTTTTCTTAAGTAAGGGCTCGGATTCTTTACCGCAAGCTCCTGAAGAGCAATTTCTTCGCTAACTCCAGTGCTGATGCTGTCAACCGCTTCTTTAAGCTCTGCGCTTAACTGCCCGTATCTTTTAGTTGAAGAAATCATGTATAATGAATCAAAAAGACTTACTCTGCTCCTGATTTGAACAAGCATGGTTCTTAATGCAAAAACAATATTTTTTTCAATATCCCTGATTCTTTTCTTTGTTTTAATATTAGGATACGCGTACATTTGAAAGAATACCAAAAGCCCGACTACAAATCCAATAAAAATTCCAAGAAGAATGTAATGAGGGATAAGAATTGAGCCTATTTTTGTGGAAGAAGTCACAAATTTTCCCAAAAGAAAAACCATTACCCCGCTTAGAATAATAAAATAAAAGAAAAAACTAAACGCCATCACAGCGCCGTACTCTTCAACAGAAATTTTAATCCCCGCTGTGTATAAATCTTTTTCCAAATTAGGAAACATTTTTGAAACTCTATAGCCAAGCCCCTCAAAAGGCTCTGCTATTTTTCTCATCGCTTGCAGCGGCATCGGAGCAAAAGGAATCATTTCCATCCTATTCCTCCATCAGCTTATTTTTTTCCACTGCTCTTGTAACCACGTCTCTGTCCTTATAGTATTGCGCGATTACTTTTCCAACAGAATTAAGGTCATTAATATTTTTATCAACCATCCATTCAAGGATTTTCTGCTTCTCTTGCAGTTCGTCAAGCACTTCATTTTTGCTTAATCCAGTGTGAAGGGATAATTCATCAAATAATCTTGTGCTCTCGTTGTGTCTTGCAATTTTATCGTCCCCGCTTCTCCACCTGTAAAGCACATTTGCTCTAACACTTTCTTCTCCAGTTCCGTGCTTTTCTAAAATAAATTCTCCGACCTGAAGAACTCTTCTAACGCCAAGTCTTCTGTTTCTAAACATTACAACATTTAAGTGAACAGTGTCAAGCATGCTCTGGGGAATATTGATTGGAGGATTTGTTAATCTCCTGATTGTTTCATCAGCAGTATTTGCGTGAAGAGTGGAATAAACACTGTGCCCAGTGTGCATTGCTTCAAACATTACTTCCGCTTCTTTTCTTCTTCTAATTTCCCCAACAATTATACGGTCAGGTCTCATTCTTAATGAATTCACAAGAAGATCAAGCATTGAAATTTTTCCCTTCCCTTCAGGATTAGCTTCCCTTGTAGTCATTGGCACATAGTGCATGAATTCAGGAGGGCGAAGTTCCCTTGTGTCTTCAATACTTAAAACACGATGATTCGGCTGAATAAACGGCAGGCACACACCAAGAATGGTTGTTTTTCCTGAAGCTGTTCCTCCGGAGAAGATAATATTTAATTCATATTCCATTGCTTCCCACAAAAGCGCCATTACTTCAGAAGAAACTGTATTGCTTCGAATTAAGTCAGTCACAGTCCAAGGGTCTCTTCTAAATCTTCTAATAGTAAGAGTGTTACCGTCATTTGAAATAGGGAAAAGAGTTGCATTAACACGATCTCCAGTAGTCAAGTGCGCATCAAGAAGAGGCTCAAGAGTTGTAATCTGCTTTCCAACTCTTCTTGCAATAATACTGCCGTAATTATGAATATCATCTTCTGAGCCAAGGTAAATATTAGTCTTTAACCAGCCGTACTTTTTATGATAAACCCAAACAGGGTCCTTGCTTTTATTTACGACAATTTCTTCTAAATTCGCATCGGCAAGAATCATTTCCATTTTTCCCAAACCAAGCATTTCCTGCAAAAGAAAACCTATAAGCGAATTTTTTGTTTCCTTAGTCGCAGTAGGAAGCTCAACTGAAATAATAGAATCAGCTCTTTTTCTGAACCTGTCCTTTAAAGCGTCAACAAAATGCTGGTCGATTAAAGAATCCGCCTTGATTGAAGCCTCTGAAATTATTGAATTCTTTATTTCCCTCATCAAAGCATGAGTTCCTTCCCCAAAATCAGGAAGGCTCAAAAAGTACTCATTTACATAAGCTTTTTTTCTTTCAACAATCCTTACATCAGCGCTTACTTCATCAGCAGTTACTTTATAGAGCTCAACTAAGTTAAACTCATCAAGCATCTTGTCCGATGACCACTTTCCCCTTACTTCAACCATTGTTTCACCAATATTATCCAAAATTAAATTACTTTGCCATATCTTCGTTTAAATCCTCATCGCTTAACTGTTCGCCCCTTCTAATCATTTCCCTTCTTTTTTTTGCTTTCTCAAACTCAGCGCTTATTAACTTAGGAGAGCCGAAAAGAGGGTACTCAATTCTAACCGAGCCAGCTTTTTCAAGAGTCAAATAACATTCCCTCAACTTTGAGCCGTCCATTTTCAAATCCTTTCTCAACTTGCCTGCATTAATAATTCCCGCTTCATTAATTGCCCGAAGAACCTTGTCAAAATCCGTTATAACGCATGGATTTTTCAAGTCAGTTTCGCAAAGAGTATTTTTTTTGCGCTTATCCGGAGCGGTAATCATTACAGGCTTTGAAATATCCTCGATATTTTCATCATCTTTTTCTTTTTTAGTCATTTTAATCAGCAAATAAAGATGCTTTCTTTTATATAAACTTCATCTTCGCCGTTTTTAACGGCTTAAAAATCGCAAAACGGATTAGTTATTTCTTCTCTCTGCGCCGTTTTGTCCGGTTGTGGCAAGGAGATTCACGTCGCTTATGAAAAACTCTTTTGGCTTTGAATTAAATGTAACTTTAGTCAAAACTGAAAGCTTCTGGTCTGAAGAATAACTATAACTCAAATCCAAATTGTTTAACTTAACCACAAGCTCTGGAGAAGCGCATGCCCCTCCAATGCATTTTAAAGAAAAATTAAGGTCGCTTGAAGAAATAAAATGAGAAGAAGCGGTTTTTTGAGAAAGACTGCATTTTGGACAATTTGTGTCAATTAAAGTAATGCTGTAATAAGGGCGGGTGTCGCCTGCATTGTATGCTGCAGCAGGGCATATCGCTCCGTTACAGAGAAGAGAGTTAAAATCTGAAAGATTTGAAAGAATTGTGATGCTTATGTCAAAGCGCTTAATGCTTGAAGAGTTAAAAGCACTCTCGCACTTTGGGCTGTTTGATTTAGAAAAACCCAAATTAAACTCGTCAAAAATAACATACTCATAGCACAATGGATTCAAGAGGAAATGAACTGATTTTTCACTCCCGCCCCATGCTGTATTTTTTGGAGAAGAAACATTAAACGTAGTTCCTGTAAAAGAATTTGAATAATTTGTGTCATTTAAAAAAACCGCTGAAATATTCAAATAAGAATACAAGTCATTAATCTGCGCGGAGCCAAGAGAAATTTCCTGAGTGATTGAAATAAAATTCAAATCCTTATTTAACGTGTAAGAAAAAGGAAGCGTTCTTTCTTTGGCGGTTTTTGAATAGCCAATCTGGTCAAGATCATACAAAAGACTCTCGGCATTTCTGAAAGAATCAGTCGCGGAGTAAGCGGAAATTGCAGAAGTTGAAGGAGAATAGCTTCTTGAAATATCATTAAGCGATTCATTAAGCGCGATAATTCCAAAAATCATGAAAAGAGTCATTATTGTAAAAAGCAGTCCGCGGTTATTCATAAATTAATCAACCCACGTCCAAGCATCCACAACAAAGTACTGTGTTTTTGAAGTGCCGCTGCAGTAAATTGAAGCAATATTATTTCCAGGGCATTCTCTTACTACCTTTGAGCGGTTAATCACCGCATAAAGCCACCCGCTTGAATTTAATCTTTCATTTAAAAACAAAACACTCTGCCCGCTTGTTAGAGCGCTAATCGGCTCCTGTTTTAATAGAGTCCCGGTGTAGGGGTCGTTTAACAAAAAGTCAACGCTTGTCGCTCCAGTGGAAAGCGTTCCAGAATTTCTTGTATTCAAATCAAGCGAAACCTGGCTTGAGCCGATAGTAAATGCGCTCAAAATATTTAATGATAAATCCCTATAGTTAAAATCAATTTTCTGCGAATGATTAATATCCCACATTACAGGCGGGCGGTCAATTCCGTTAACATCCTTCCAGTAAAGCATTGTTCCCGGAGTTGGAAGAATTAAATTATTCAACGAGCAGGCTTCAGGAGAGTCGCAGGGGATGTTCAAATCAAAAGTTCCAGCCCAAGGGTGGTCCTTATCAAGCAGCCCAATGTTATAGTAAAGATAATTTGAATCGCTTACTTTAATGCACATCCCCGCGCCGGGGCTTAAAACATTTGAGCAGTTGGATAATGGAATTAATAAATTTGCATCATTTGCTATTTCAGGAGGCTGGGTGGAAAGACTCTCTCCAATTCCAATCGCAATATAAGTGAAAACTTCTGACAATGCATCGCCGTCATCCGCTCGGTAATATTTTCCCCCTGTTAGCGAGGCAATGCTGCCAAGAATTGCATGGTCTGCATCAGCTCCAAAACCAATTGTGTAAACTATTACATTATTGTCCTTTGCAGTCTGCGCGGCAGTCAAGGGATTAGAGCCGGTATTGCTCTGCCCGTCGGAAAGAAGAACTAAAAAACGCATTGAGCCCGGAGTTGCGCGCGAGCTTGTGACTTCAGTTCTTCCAGTAGTAATTGCATCTCCAATCGCAGTGTTTCCGCTTGGAAGAAGAGCGGCGATTTTATTTTTCAAAACAGTCCTGTTAGCATCAGTCGCTTTTAATAGCTGCTGCTCAAGATAAGTGTAAGTGTTAAAACTCACAAGCGCAAGCTGGTCATACTGCTCCTTCCAGCCGTTGTAATCAATAAATGAGCTCGCTGAATGCTTTGCGGTGGACATTTTCTGCAAATTTAAATTCAAATCATAATTAATTGAATCATCGCTCCAGCCCTGAACAGTGTAAGTTCCAAGAACTGGATTAGTAATTGGAATCTCAATCGGAGTGGCAGTGCTTGTTCCATTTGTCCCGGGAATATAAGTTCCGCTTGGAGAGCGGACTCTTAACCTTGGCCTATTGCACTGTCCCGCATAACCTGAATAGCTCATAGTAACGCCGACTTTTGGCTCGCCGTCAATAAAAGAATCTGAAACAAAAGTTGCAAGCGTCTGCCAGTTGCCGTAACTATTGCAGTTGCCATTTTTCTTTGTCATAGTTCCTGAATTAAAAGAACCGCCGTTTAAGTGCTGGCGAAAAACAGTCAATTCATCCATAGAGCCTGAGGTGTCAAGGACAACAGCAATATCAGCAGGAAGCCTTCCAAAAGTAATAGTGTAATCAGGAACTGAAATGTTTATATCAACATGAATATTATCATCGCATGATGCTTTAATTGGCGCGACTCTTGCGTCAAAGAAAACATTCAAATCAATCCCGTTAGAATCAAAGAATAATCTCTTTGCCTTTCCTTCTAAGAATAATTTTTCAGCAGGGGAAGTTTTATTTGGAGAGAATACCGCGCCAATTGAGCACTGCTCTGGAGGCTGTTTGCTTGAAAGAAGAATTCTTTTATGAGACACAGTTTTATTTGTCGGAACCGCAGGACCCATCGGAGAATAATTGTAAAGCTTTGTAAAGCATGAATCAAAATTCTGGGTTAATGCGCACGTATCATAATTAGTGTCATACGCGGTGATTTCAAGCCGCAAATTTTCGTTTTGAGGAAGAAGAGAATCTATTTTTGAATAAACCGCGGACATTTTCTGGGGATTTGACAATAAATTTGAATCAAAAGTCTCAATAGCAAAGCCTGTTGAGTCAACCGCAAACAAAGCATCAGAGAGAGCATTCTTCATGGCAATATCGCGCATGTTATTTTGATTAGGGTTGTGAAAATAAGCTATTTGAAGAAAGCTTACAAACAGCACAAGCGCAATAAGCGATTCAAGCGAGAAAATAAACGCTTTACTTTGAAAAAACTTTGAATGAAACATCCGCAAAACCTCCCTTATACACCACAGTTCTTTTTACGCTGTATACAAAAACATCTGGATCAAGCGCTTTTCCAATTGAAATATTATCCGCAGGATTCTCGGCTAAAATATCCATCTTAAAATCATAACTTCCAAGCCCAAGAATATACTTTGCATTATTATAATCCATTGAAGCAAAATAGGCAACTTTTGAATCGCTCAAAATAAGCGGCTTGTCTGCGAGTCCGATTAATTCAACGTTTGAATTAGTCCAGTTGATTGGATATCCTTCAGTTTTTACAAGGCTGTCAAGCGCGGATTCGGATTTTAGCTGAAGCTCGGAAAAATAAAAATTATTCTCCGCTTCTTCAATGTTTTGAATCCAAACCCCCCTAAGAGAAACGAAAACAAGAACAAAAATAACCGCTGACACAAGCACATCAATGCTTGAAACCTGCCCGCGAATGCGATTTCTTTTATTTATTAAAAAACTCATAATCATCACGAAGAAATAATTTCAATAATCCCATTATTGTTTGTTATTGTGAGCGTGGAGGGCGAGAGAGAGTAAGGATTTGAAATCGCAAGAAACCTGCAGTAATCTTCCCCAATTTTAACGGACTTTTCCAAAGGAATTATTTGGGCATTTTCAGATAAATTATAATTAATTGAAGTTCCGTCACCTTCAGTGTAAGCTTTGCTGATTGCAAAAGCAAGCCTTAAGCATTCGCCTTTTTTTATATAAGTGCTTGAAATAGTGTCATTTGCGCCGCTGATGCTGTAATTTTGAAGAAAAACTATCATCAAAAAAACAAATACTATCACTATTGCAAGAAGAGTCTCGACAGAAACCTGCCCTTTTGAAAAAATTTTATATTTCACTTAAAATCACTGTTCCATTATTGTTGGAAACAAGAATATCATGCGGGCCGTATGTAATTGGGAGAGTGCCGCTAATGTTAGTATCCATTTCCTCAAGCGATTCGCTTGAAGAGCCGAAAAGGCTTGTAGTTATTCTAAGAGCGCGTCCTGATGCGTTAAAAGACTCAACATTATTTGGGATAGTAATTTTAACAATAAACGCATTTCCGCTTCCAAGCGCATAAGCCTTATTCACAGCCTCTTTAATTTCCTTCATAGTTTCTTTTGCCTGCGAAGACGCCACAGTATCCTGATACTGAATGAAGGCATAGCCTGTCAACCCCGCGATTATTAAAAGACAGATTCCCACAAGCATCAAATATTCTGTTGCCACCTGCCCTTTTGATTTTTTGAATAAAAAATTCATGAGTAAAATAGGATTTTTTGCTATAAAAGGATTATTGTGTGGCTAAAATCGGCAAAAATGCATGGGCTAGAAAATATTAATAACAACAAAAGCTTACTCTAATGATGGATGAAAAGAAGCCCACGCTTGATTCGCTGATGAAAGGCGGGAAATTGTGCGTTAAATGCGGAAGCAAAATTTCTGTTGATGACATAGGGCACAAATGCGAAATAATTCCCTGCCCAAAACCCTCAAAGAAATAAGTTAATTTCAAAAAAGACATTCGTTTTTGACAAGCAGGTTATCTAAAAGAAAAAAGCCTTGATTGAAGCCAAAAGAAAATTAAGCTTCAATCATTTTCTTCATATCTATTTTTCTAAGAACAATCTGAAGAGAACCAGCCGCTCTTCCGCTCAAAAGCTCGCCTGTAATTGGAGTAAAGCCTGAGCTTGAAACAAGAGCATTCATCTTAATCTTTGGCTCTCTATTTCTTGTCTCAACTTTTCCGCTCAAAGCATTAACTTCAAACTCTCTCTTGTAATTAACCTTCTCCACAGTGCCCTTTTGCCCGTGAGAAATAATATCAAAATCTTTAATTGCCCCTTTTCCAGAAACAACCATTCCGTAAGTAATCTCATTTTCCTTAATAACCTGCGCAAGAGCCGGGAAGATTTCCTCTCCATCTTCAAGAATAACAGTAAAATTAGTTCCCATCCATACCACCAAATACCGATGCCCAAACGACACCTATAAAACTAATCTATTTCTTCTAAGAACGATTTAAAATAGTAATCCTTGGGCTTTCGTTATACATAAGTTAAGGCTTTTTGAGACATTTAAGTTAAAATTAGTAATGGGTTTCGAGTTTAAGGGGCTTTTTTTAGAAATTCCCCATCCTTCGCAAAGTATCCTTTAATCGGCACACGCTTAACTTGAAGCCCTTTGCCTTTTAAGTAACTCAAAAATTTCAAATGATCATCGCAAACAGAATTTGCAAGGCTTTTCCACTCGCTTTGATTTTCTGAAGCATCAAGCTGCAGGATTTTTGCGTGAATATCCTCGCCCATTTTCACAATCTTCTGGGTTTCTGCATCCGTAAGAGATCCTTCAAGCTTTTTTGAAATCCTGATTGCTGAAGAGCCAATAACTTTGCCCGCCTCATCCACTGTAATAATATGAGTCGTGCGCCGAAATTTATTCTTTTTAAAATAAAGAACTAAATCAAGAATATCCCCAGGACTTGGATAAGAATTGATTCTTGCAAGACCCTCAAATTTCGAGCCTTTGGGATAAGACTTAAGCCGATGAGTGTGGATGTCGCTTTTTGCTGATGCGGAACTTGGGTGGAGAATTGTGGATTGAAGTCCTCTTCTAATCGCAGCTTCCTTAATGAAGCCTGATTTGAACTTAACCCAACCCATTTCAAGATCCGCAATAGCAGGGGTGGATTCAGCCATTTTAATTACATTTCCTTTTCTGCCTCCAGTATGGTGCTCTTTTAATCTTTCATCCCAAACTCTTTGAAGCTCTTTCTTGCGGGCTGCGGAAATTAATTTTCCAGCAACAGGAATTCCAATCGCAGCAGCGGCTCCTGCTCCAGCCATTAAAAGAAAATCCCTTCGAGTAAGCTTTTTTTTAATTGGTTTTCTGCTTTGCGGAAGGGGCATGATAAAACAGGGATTTAGCTGTTTATATATTTTTGCGAAGAGTGAAAAAAATTTATTAATTGGAATTTAAAAAAAATTTGGTGAGATTGAATTATTCTTTTGCCTTAATTGTGTGATAAATCTGAACTTTTATTCCCGGCCTTCTCCACTCGTCAGCGTCAAGCCCGGCTTTAAGGCACAACTGGGTTAAAAATTTCTTTTTATCCTTTAATTCATCCCAAACGCTTGGAAGAAAAGTTGCGTTATAGTATCCTTTGCTTATGATTAGCCCGTCTTTTTTAGGAGTGATTTTTGCAAGCAAATCTTTCTCATCCTTAAACTCAAGCAAAACAGGGTCGGTTAAAATTGAAATCTCAATTACAACTTCGTTTAAATCTTCTTTTCTTAAAGCATCAAATCTTGGGTCTGAAAAAGCCGCGTTAAACGCATTTTCAATAATATCCTTATACAAAGGCTGAATTGCGCTTAAGTGCCCGATGCAGCCGCGAAGCTCGCCGTTCTTATGAAGCGTAACAAAACAGGCTTTTTTTTCTAAAAGTTTTCTTGGAAAAGAAGTAAGTTCAAAATCGGTAAATTTCAAAAGAGAATCGTTTCTAAGCGAAAATCCGATGCTTCTTCTCGCAAGATTAGTGCAAAAATCCTGCTCTTTTTTATTCAAAGAAAATTTTTCCTTCCCCGCGACTGATTTTGTGCCCGCCATGGTTAATCACTTCCTATTAAGGCGACCTACTTAATAAATGCAACAGCCGAGTAACCCACTACATGGCTCTTATCGCCCGCGGTATCTCCTGAATTTTTATAATCCAAAAGAACTGGTTTCCAATTGTTCTTTTTTGCAAGCATTATCACTGCGGCGATTCCAGTTTTTCCGCACGCATCCCCGATTTGTAAAAACTTTTTCAAATCAAGAGAAAGAATTGAATTAATTGTTTTATTATCAACTTTTTTTGCAAGAGGATAAGACAAATAATGGCTCAAATCAGAACTTGCAATTATTACTGAATTATCATTTGAAAGCTCAACGCATGTTTCTGCAATCAAATCAGGGGCATTAATTCCATAAATTATTGGAATGAACTCAAAAATTGAATCTGAAAAAACTTTTTGAATGAAAGGAAGCTGAACTTCAAGAGAATGCTCGTTATCATTTTCAACAACAGAGAGCCCTGATTTATGGATTTTAGTTTTACCAATAGGAGTGGCCCACTCGCCTTCAAATGAATAAATTCCGTCAATATAATCATGATGCGCGGGGCCCAAGAGAATAATTCTTTTTGAATCGGAACTCGAATTTTTTTTAATATGGGATTTTAGAGTATTATACGCAAATGCGGCAACTTCCCCTGAATAAACATACCCTGCGTGCGGAACAATAAGCGCCTTTAACTCCCCATTGATTTTTTTTTGCTTTGAACTAGAAAGCATTTTATCAATTAAATCCGAAAGCTCCTTTTTATTTGCGGGGTAAAAAGAGCCCGCGTACTTTGGAGTTCTTATTTTGATGCTTTCTTTCATAAAAAATCAACTTAAAAAATTAATTTGCGTTAAATGGAGTTTAAACAAAAACTCCTTTAATTTTTTCGCCGCAATTAATGCACTTGTCGTTATTCATTCCTATTACTTTTGACTTAAATCCCTCGCGCTCAATCAAAAGCGAATTGCACTTAGTGCAAAATGTGCTTTCATTCTTAGAATTATGCACATTTCCGGAATAAACAAAATTAAGCCCTGCTTCTTTTCCAATCCTAACAGCATTTTCAATAGATTCTTTTGAAGTCGGAGGAGTGCTTTTCATTTTATGCATCGGGAAAAAAGCGGACAAGTGCCAGGGGATATTTTTATCAACACTAAAAATAAATTCAGCCATTTGTTTAATTTCGGAATCAGAATCATTTTGATTTGGAATAAGAAGGGTGGTTAATTCAACCCAAACTCCCGCTTTGTGAAATAATTTAATGCTGTCAAGCACTCCTTCAAGAGAGGCTCCGCAGGTTTTTTTATAAAACTCATTATCAAAACTTTTTAAATCAATATTAATCGCATCAAGAAGAGATTTTCCCTTAACGAGGGCATTAATCTGCTCAACGCTTTCATAACCGTTGCTCACATAAACAGTCCCAAGAGAGTATCCTTTCTTTTTCGCTTCCAAAAAAACATCCAAATTATACTCCACTGTGATTGCTGGCTCGTTATAAGTAATCGCAACGCTTTTTGCGCCTTCTTTTTTTGCAAAATCAACAAACTTATCAGGGGCGACTTCATTTAACAGCTCGCTGTCCTTCTCCGCGGAAGAACCTCGAACAAAACTAATGTCAAAATTTTGGCAAAAGTCGCACTTAAAATTGCAACCGAAAAAACCAATGCTCATTGTCTTTGAAGAAGGCAAATAGTGAAACAAAGGCTTCTTTTCAATCGGATCAAGATTCATAGAGCATGGCTTTGCATAAACTACTAACTTGATTTTTCCATTTTCGTTCTTTCGAACTCCGCACATCCCAAAACTTCCCTTTGGAATTATGCAGTAATGCCTGCAAGCAAGGCACTTAATGCTTGAAATCGAATTCTTGGCTGAAAAAATCATAAAAATAAAATGCATTTTATAGTATAATATTGTTATGAGAGAGAAATATAACAAAAAATGATAAAAAATTCAGGCGCGGTGTAATGCACAGACTGAATTTTTTAAAAATTATTTACTTTTCCCAAGGGGAGCGTTCATTAGTCTCTGAAATAACTCTTGAGCGTGCCATTTCGGACTGTACTTTTCTAAGTTTTGCCTTCATATCGGAAAGACGATAATTCATCTCTTCAATTTCGGCTTTAATATCAGCTTCATAATTACTGTCAGCCAAATTAAGCTTCTTTCTCCTGTCCAAATTCTTCTGCAGACTGTCTCTAAGCCTTACAGCCTTCTCGTACTCGTACTTTAAATCTTCCATTTCAGCAATACTTGCGCTCATACACCACACCCTGTATTATTGATACGGCTAAACTCTTTAAAAAACATAATACTAAGGCAAAATTTGCTCCTTTTTAGCCCAAATTAAATAAACACCTTTAAATATAACAAAAGTCCATAGAGTAACTATTGATGGGCATGAAAATTAATCGAGTTTTTGCAGTAGCGCTAATAATGTTTTTAATTTCCGCGGCAGTTTTTGCTCCCGGAACTGATTCTAATACCCAGACTTCAATTTACATGCCTGAAAGGGTTTGTACAGCTGATTACAATCCCGTGTGCGGAATGGTAAAAACATTCGCCTGCCCTGAATGCACAGGAGATGCATGCGGCGGATGCGTTTCATCTTATGATTACAAAACTTACTCAAACAAATGCATGCTTGAAGCAGCAGGCGCAGAAATGATATCCTCTGGAGAATGCCTTACTTGCACTCCTGAAGGACAGTCAGTTCCTGTTTATCCAGGCGCAAGATGCTGCGCAGGACTCACTGCAATACCTCCAACTAAACTAAACTCAGTGGGGGATTATGAAGTTGACAGAATGATTGTAGGCACAGGCGGGATATGCTCAAAATGCGGAAACGGGGTGTGCGAAGCATGGGAAAACAAAGCAAACTGCCCAAAAGACTGCCTAGTTTCTGATGTTAATTATATTAAAGAAACAGTAAAATGCGTGTTCAACGGAAATGTTGAAGGTAAAAATCAAAAATGCTACCAAGCTCTTAATACAGCGGCTGAATACGAAAACGGATGCTACGGAATAAACGACTGCACAGCTGCAATCGGAGGCACAATCGGCACTTCACAGCTTTGGAAAAGCTCATGCCTTGGAGAAGCAAAAGTAGTTCTTGACGGGAAAGGACAGGAAATTGAATTTAATTGTAAAACAAATGCATGCGTGTGCACAATGGAATATATGCCTGTGTGCGGGATAAACGGAGTAACTTACGGAAACAAATGCGGAGCAGCATGCGAAAATATTGAAATAGCTTATGTTGGCGAATGCAAACAAGCTCCATGCGCATGCACAAAAGAATATGCTCCAGTATGCGGAAAAAATGGAGTAACTTACGGAAACAAATGCATGGCAGCATGCGAACATGTTGCAATAGCTTACACCGGCGAATGCAAAAATGAATGCGCTGAAGATAAAGATTGCATGGAATCAAGCTGTCCTGACGGAAGCAGAATACATCAGACTTGCGAAGTTGGAAGATGCATTTGGAAAGCAAAATGCGCACAGTCTCAAAGCGATTTTTACAAATCAGCATTCTGGAAATGCTCAAACGGAAAAGAATTCAGCCAAGTTGGAGAAAAATGCCTTCCTTACGCTGAATGGAAAAATATTGCAAGATTATCATGCGAAAAACTTACTCCTAAATGCGCGGGCGGAAGCACCGGCGGAGGAAGCGGGTCGGTTATGCCAAGCGAAACAAACTCGGTTTCAACAACATCAAACTTTGTAGCAATTGTTGCAGTGGATGGCAATGCTGTTAGTTCAAACAGTATCACAACAAGCAACACAATTAATGACATTGAAGCAATAGAGCCAATTTCAACTACAATAGAACCGGTTGAGCCAGTTGCAATGCCTCCTTTTATTGACAATAAATGCATAGGCGCAGAAGCTGTGACTTTAGTTGACTTGCAGGTAAAAGAACAATGCGAAGTAGGATGCAAATATTATGTTAATGCAGACGGATGCAAAATAAAAGACTGCGGAGCAAGGGGAATTGAAAACAGCTGCGTTGCACAAGCATGCAAAGAACAGCCAATTGAAGATATTAAAAATTTAAAAGAAAAATGCTACGCAAATAACTGGAAAGTAGTTATAAAATACGATGGCAAATGCCCAACTTACCTATGCCTTGATCCAAATGATGCTAACTCAATACAGCAAAACTGCAAAAAGCCGGAAGACTTAAGCGATAATGAAGAAAGATGCTCTAATTTGGGCGGAAAGTTCCTAACAAAAACAAACGAATTCGGATGCATAACAATTGCAGAATGCGTTGGAGTAAAACCAACAGTTGAAACAAACACAACAACTACAATCAACAAAGCAGTTTTGACTGACTCTGGAAAATTACTTGAACTTGCGCTAAAACTTGAAAGCCTAAGAATTGACCTAAAAGCAACTGCTGCAAAAATAAAATCAATCGCAAATTATTACAGAGAACAAAACGAGCTTGAACAGGCCGCAAAGTTTGACAAAGCGGCTGAACTGCTAAACAGCGCGGTTGTCAAAGTTGATTCAATCAAACAGGGAATAAAAGATAATATTAATAATTTCAGCGAAGAAGACGCAATCAGCGTAAGAGAAGGAATAAAAGAAATAAGAGAGAATATACTAAAAGAAGTAATAATCACAATTTTAGGGTGAAATGAATGAAAAATAAAATAATTGCAATAGTTGCCGCAGTAATCATAGTTGTTGTCATAGCTGCAGGAATACTAATCGGACTATCTATGATGAATAACACCCCAAGCGGCGGAGACACAAGCGCAAAACTTACTTCAGAAGGCGATGTGAGCAGAACAATTGACGATGTGGGCTCTGATATTTCAGGAATATCAGGCACCTTAGATCAAATAGATTCAACGTTTTCAGACTCCAATGCTTAAACTAATAAAGCATTCGAGGAGCCTATTTTCTTATGAGAAGCACATACTTTCCAAAAGAGTTTTTGGACAAATACTCAAAACTATTGGGCTCTGAATGGGACTTATTCTTTGAAACAATAAAACAAAAACAGCCAAAATCATTCTGGGTGAATTCAAACAAAGCAACCGTTGAACAGGTAATTGAATCGCTAACTAAAAAAGGAATCAAAACAACCCCTCTTTTATTTCACCCCCAAGCATTTGGAATTGAATACTCCGAGCCCGGAAAACTTGAAGAATACGAAAAAGGATGGATAAGTGTTCAGGAAAAAGCGAGCATGATGCCCGCAGTTGCGCTCAATCCAACAAAAAATGACACAGTTCTTGACGCATGCGCCGCGCCTGGAATGAAGACAATCCAATTAAGCAATTTGGCTCAAAAAGTGCTTGCAACTGATCTTCACACAAAAAGACTTACAATTTTAAACAAATCAAAGGCAATGTTCGGGCTTGAAAATGTTGGAACTAAAAGAATTGATTTTAGAAATCTAAAAAGAAACAAAAGATTTGACAAAATACTTCTTGATGCGCCATGCTCAAGCGAAGGACTTGTGAGAAAAAAAAGAGAAGCGCTAATTGACTGGTCGCAAAAACTTGTAATTAAAAAAGCGGAAGAGCAAAAACACTTAATTGTAAGAGCGTTTGATTATCTAAAAGACGGCGGAGAAATGGTTTACTCCACATGCTCATTTTCCCCTGAAGAGAATGAAGAAGTTGTAATGCAGCTCTTGCGGCAGAGAAAAAACGCAATAGTTGAGAAAGTGAATTTAGAAGGAGTAAAAATCCGCAAAAATGAAATCTGCGAAAACTGCGTAAGACTTTACCCTCAGGACAACAACACACAGCAGTTCTTTTTTGCCAAAATAAAAAAAATTCCCAAAGCTTAAATGAGGCAAAATTATTTTTAATGCTTTTTCAAAACTATCTTTTTTCTTTTTAAAAATGACTTCACTCTTGAAGGGCTTCTGATTGAAAAAATACTTGCTCCCCGTTCCTTTGATTTCACAGCTTCAAGAAACTCAATCGCTTCGCTCTTTGAAACAGTGTGCCCAAGAATCCTTGAAGCATAAGAAGCAAAATCCTTTACTGAAAGCGCGCTTATTTCCTTGTATGTTGCCAAAATATTTTGTTTGGCTTTGAGGCGGATTGAAAGAATCTGCGCAAGCGGGCCTCCAATTGCGCGGACGCACGCGCCCGCATGCTGTCCATAATATCTAATCTTAACATTTTTAGCAAGACTTTTTCTGGAAAGCCACCGCTCAATCTCAAGCCCCTGCTGAAGCGAATTGCCCGCCCAGTCGGAGTATCCTATTCCCTGCATCTTTAATTCTTGAAAAGCGCGCTCAAACTTATTGATAAAAGGAACTGCTTCGCGCTCGTACTCCTCCATGTTGTGCTCCACCATGTGCAGAACAACAAAAACAGTGTCGCGGGTTTTAAGCCCCTGTTCCATATTTCTTATCCACTGATTGCACTTTCGCTGACCGTTAGGAGTTTTTAATTCAAAACCCAATCCAAAAAAAGGATACACGATAATGTCAATATTTTTTATTTTAACAGGAGTGTTCATTAACTAAACTTGATTTTTGGAGAATAAAATTATTTGCAAAAGCCGGCAGGCAGTTTGGAATGCTATTTTAACAAGAGCCTTATGTATCTATCGTTAATTCCAAGGACTTTATGAACGCCCCTTTCTTTAGCAATTGCTGATTTTAACGCGCCAAGTCTTTTTGCTTCGTCAGCTCTAAGAGCCCTTTTTTCCTTCTCTCCAAGCAAAGTAATTGCCTGACTGATATTAGTAGTTGCATTAACAAGCCTTCTTACTCCCGCGTCAGTTTCTGCCCTTTTTGAAGGAAAACCATATTTAGTTACAAGTCTCTCTTGAGCAGCGTTTAATGCAAGAGTTATCGCTCCAATTTGAATTCCCCTCGGAGCCTTTTCAATAGGAATAAGTCCTGGAACAGGGCGCTTGATTTTTGCCCTTGCCGCGCTTAATTCCCTAATTGGGGCTATTGGATCCTTTTTTTTTGGCTTAAGAACTCCACCAACTGTAAACAGTTTTCCTGCTGGTTTCATGAAAAAGTTATGCTTCCGATGAATAAAAAGCTATCATGGGGGCAGGGGGGGTTTTGGATTAATCAAGTATTCCTGAGTATTTTTAGTGATTTAGTTTAGAAGTTAGAGGCTATAAGTTGTATTTTGTTATTTTTTTTAAGGTGTTTTTCAGGGGATTATTTAAGGTATTATTTCCGCGCAATTTAATTTGCCAATTCCATTAGGCGAAAGGAATACGCTGACATCCTTTCTTCGAAAGGATTAGAGAATTATTAAAAAGGTTTTAAGGTATTATTTCCGCGCAGTTATATTTTAAAAACTGCAAATCTTTTTTCTTAATTTTCCCTTCTTTAATCCCTTTTTCAACAATCGGCTGAATGCGCTTCATTTCTTTAATTAAATGATTAATTGAAGCGCAGACTTCATTTATTCCTTTTTTTGGCCAAACGGGGTGAAGATTTGAATAAAGGCATCTTCCGCCGCACAATTCAAAATCGCCGCAAGAAATACACGGCTCTTTCACAGTAAGTTTGAAAGGCAACTCACTCGGGTGCGCAGTTTTAATATCTCCAAGATAATTTTCCTTAATTCCTGACATTATCGGACAGACAGAAATCTTTCCATTAGGAAGAATTGTGAAATTTCCAATTCCTGAACCGCAACGCAAATGGTACTCGGTTTTGTTAATCAAAGAATCCATTATTCCCATAAAAGGATAAAGCCTTAGCACATTTCCTTTCAAAAGTTCTCCAGCCCAAAAATCCGCAAGCTTTGAAATGTCCCTATTGTAAGACTTAACCCATTGTGAAAAATTTCTCTTTTCATAATCGTGCCACATATTTGCGTCAAGCTGCCAGTGAACAGAAGTGAATCTAAAAGAGTCTTTTTCTTTTGGAGAAATCAAATCCATAATATCCTTGTAAAAATCAGTGGGCTCTTCAACAGCCATTCTTGCGATAACTTCCCCATTAAAACCGTTCTTAATCAATCGATTAAGATTTTTATTTACTTTCTCAAAAACCCCTTCTCCTCTGTTGGAGTTAGTGGTTTCTTTTCCGCCGTCAATTGAAACAAGAATGGTGTGAAACTTGTTCGCATATTTTTTTGGAAGAGAATCAAGAAGAACGCCGTTAGTCTGAATCAAAAAATTATCCACAGTTTTGTACTTTGCCTGCGAATCCATGACTTTTTTGATGAACTCAACATTCATTAGCGGCTCTCCGCCGTAGAAAATCAGCGAAATTGGATTATCTTTGTCGCGCTTTAAGAAATCATTAAGCTCTTGCGGTGAATACTGGGGTGAATGAGGCACTGCTTCAAATTCGAGTTTTGAATCTGGCTCGTCAAAAGCCTTTCCGCAGCAATACTCGCAGCACAAATTGCATTCAGGAGTTGTAATCACATGGTAAATCATAAAATCACACACATTTTGGCTAAGCAATATTTTGAATAAGAAAAAAATGAATGCAAATAATTAAAAGTATCATGCTTGGGGCAGATGCTTAAAATTTATTTGTAGAAGTGTTTTGAAAAATCAATTCCTTTAATATATTCTTCTGTTCCCTGTTTTTTTGCAGTTTTGTGCTTCTTTGAATGAGCCTTGTATCTAAGCACTCTCTGCTTTCTTATTGAAATCGGGGCTCTTGAAGCAACTCCTGGGCCTCCAATGCACCCTCCATTGCAGAACAAAATATCATAAAACACCTTGTCGGGATTTTTAGAAAAAAGCGAAGTGAGATTATTGCAGCCGTCGCAGGCAACCATGTCTTTTTTGTCAAGAATTTCCTTATAGTGAAGAGTGGCGCTCAAGCCCCCAGCGAGAGGATAAATTGAAGTGTATGAATTATTGAAAGAATCAAAAATAGGAGAGCAGTGGTGCTTTGAAGGCTTTTCTTTTGCAACAATCTGCTTCATCTCCGCAAAAGTAACGCAGGCTTCAATTAATCTTTTTCCTTTATTATCAACAAAACCCACTGCTTCTACTTTCTTTGCTCCGCACGGGGCAAGGAAAACAATTGTGTGGTTCGGAAAATTCTTTTTTGCAACTTTCGCCATCGCAGCCATGGGAGAAACAAAT
This sequence comes from uncultured archaeon, assembly GCA_964551375.1. Lineage (GTDB taxonomy): Archaea > Iainarchaeota > Iainarchaeia > Iainarchaeales > JAAZKV01 > JAAZKV01. Next base: position 885,300 of record CAZKBG010000001.1, read on the forward strand.
GGAAGAAGATATTTTTTTAATTCAGGATGCTGATGCTCAATAAGAGAAACACTCGCTGGACAAACTGAAGCAATAAATTTATCCTTGAAATTTTTATCCTTCTTTTTTCCGCCTTTAATATAATCAGAGTAATGCTCCTTGATATATTTGTGATACTGCTGATTTACTATCTTCGCTCCAAAAGTCAGTTCAGTGACTTTATCAAAACCCAAATTTTTCATTACCTGAACAAAATACTTATAATCAAAATCAACAACATAAGCAGGCGCAGCCATAAGGCAGAGTTTTATTTTAGTTCTTGGTTTAGTTGCTTCCTTAATAAGCGCAAGGACCTTTCTCTGGTCCTCATTGTAGCCGAAGAAATCAAGATTATCAATCTCAACCATGCTACAACAAGGACCAAAGGAGTATTTATTCATTATTTTTGGTTTTTTTCTTTTTCTCCGCGCATTTTAATCCAATCTTCCCTCAAAAGCCCGTACTCATTAATATCATGCACGCGTCCGGTTGCTTTTGAGCGATGCCTTTGCCTTCTTGTGCCCTCATAAGAGAAGCCAAGCGAGCGGATCAATACATTTGAGGCAGTGTTGTCTGGAACCGCGCTGATATCAATTCTTCTCAAATTGATTCGGCTAAACGCAAAGTCAATTACTGCCCTTGCTGCTTCGCCCATGATTCCTCTCCGCCAGAATCTTTCGCCAAGCCAGTAACCAACAGTGCCTGTTCCTTCAAACCTGTCAATCTTTGAAAGCCCAATAACTCCCATCAGAACATCTTCGTCCCTAAAAGTTACTGCGAAATCAAAGTTTGTCCTCTCATCAACGCTTTGCGCTGATTGTGGAATGTTCTTGTTCACAAACCACTCTGCGTCGCTAAGATTATATGGGTAAGGGAGCAGAGTCATGTACTGCGAGATGCTCAAACTATTTGCATTCTCAACAATGCTTGCCTCATCCCCCCTCCTTAAATCTCTTAGCACAAGACGGTTTGTTTCAATCCTTATGCCTAAATTATTTTCAACCATTTGCTTTCGCTCCTACGCACCAAAAACCTCCTTCAACTGACTTTTCCAAGACTAATTTCTACGCCGATGGCTTACGCTAACTAAAAATCTATATTTGAATTAACTGCCGCGCAAAATTCTCTGCAGCAAAAGAAAGTCCAAATTGCGGCAAAAAGCCAAAAATCAATTTAGCTGGTTAAAGAAAGCAAAAAAGCAGGATTATTTTTTTATTTTCATAAAACCTTGCTAAAAGCTTTAATGCATCCAATAGCCTTCCAATTGCTGCCAGCCAAATCTTTAGGCAAGCTGCATTGACGGAGCTTTTGATTTACAATTAGCGGTCGCTACGGGGATAGCCCCATTAGCTTCGAAAAGCCCTCTGAAGTTATATAATTGATGCATATTATACTTTTATTCTTTTTATTAAAAAGAAATCCTTGCTTTTTGATGTAATAATTAGAACATAACAATTGACGAACTAAACGCAATATTTTTAATAGGCGGAAGCGATTACTTTGTATTGTTAAAGTGATGAAATTTGAATAAATTTGGAAAACTATTAATTCTGTCATTAATCCTGATAGGCTTTATGGCTTTTGCAAGCGCTGATTATTTGACTGTGCTTAAGCCAAACGGGGGCGAATACTTAAGCGGAACATATCAAGTAGATTATTTGCTTTATATTGCCGACCAAACTTATCCTCAAGATATTTTAGACCCGATTCTTTCGCTTTATTTAACAGAGCTGACTGATTTGAACGGAGTTATTGGGTATAAAGACCATTTAATCGAACGACTGTCAAAAAGTGAAATTATTTGCGATGGAAATTTTTACTCTGAAATAATTGCCTGTCATTATGATTGGAATACTCTTGCCCCTGTGTTTAATATGCCGAGCGGAAATGACGGCAATTTTTTCTTAAAAGCGCGCTTTGACAGCGACAATTCAGCGGACATTTCGGACAATGAATTTACAATTGACAATTCAAACCCAATGACTAATTTAGAAATTAGCGGCTGGCAAAAGAATGACTTTAATGTTTTATTCTCGTGCTATGACACAGGAACTGGATGCGCTTTTACCTATTATCAAATACCGGCAATTGACTCTAACTGGATGACTATAGGAAGCGGAGAGTATATTGCAATTGATTCTGATGGAAATTATATTGTGAATTTTTACTCGAAAGACAATGCGGGAAACATTGAAGCTATGCAAAGCGGATTTTTGCTTTTGGATAAAAATTCTCCAATTGCGCCTGTATTGAATTTGCCGATAGGATTTGATATTAATTTTGGGTTAAATCCTGTTGCCCTTGAATGGAGCGGGGCAGGCGATGGTTTGAGCGGAATTAATAATTATTTAATATGGAAAAAACAATCTGACTCAAATTCTTGGACATATCTTGGAGAAACCCCTGATTCAAATTATTTTGACTATGCTATAATTTCTGATTTAAATTATTGCTATATTGTTGAAGCATTTGATTTGGCTGGAAATGATTCCAACTCGACTGAAAGCTGTGTAATGATTGACTCAACCGTTCCTGTAATGACTTCCTTAAATGCAAGCGTGAACGGCTCAAGCGTTACATTAACTTACTTGGCAACTGATGAGAACAGCTCTGGAATAAAAAATTATTTTATTCAAAACGGAACTAATGGGTGGATTAGCACAACCGAAATCAGCTATGTTTTTGACGGACTGGCAAACGGAACTTATTTATTTTATGCAAAATCAATTGACCATGCAGGTCATGATTCAAACGCACTTCTTGCAGAAGCAACGGTAAATGTTGTTCCAACTGGAGGAGGAAGCCCTCCGGCAAGCACAGGGGCATTGGCATCAGCAAATCCAGTTGGAGGAAGCGCTCCATTAGCTAATAATTCGCAAAATCAACCTGTGGAAAATGGTTCTTTAATAACGCATCCAAAAGTGAGAATTTCAAATCCAACAAAACCAAACAAACTTAATGCGACACCTGACACTAATACAAAAGAAAATCTTGTAATTAATTCAGGGCATGTTGAAGCATCGGCTGAGGAGCCAATCAAAAGCACTTCACTGTTCCAGTTCGGGCAGAGCGAATCAATTATTTCAATTGTGATAATAATTCTTCTCTCAATATTGATTCTATACTTGGCTGAAGTAAGAAGAAGGAGAAAAGAAAGCGCGATTGACGACCATTTGCAAATAAAAGAGCATAAATTTGGAAAATGGTCTGCTTAAATAAATTAAGTTTAAGCACTTTTTCTGGTTAATTCAAAAATTTATTTTCTTTCTCTCAATGCAAAAACTTTATCATTAATTCTTACTCTTTCGCTTGTTTTAATTCCGACAAGATCGCCCTTTTTAGCGCTTGAAACATTTTTGTGATGCACCTGCATTGAGTCAAGAGTCTGCTCAATAAAAGTAGTAATCCCCTCAATCACAAGCTTGTCCCCAAGTTTTATATCATCAATGACTTTGATTTCAGCAACCTGCACTTTTGCATAATAATTAACAACAATACCAACCTGCACCCTTTTCTGCTTTTGAAAACTTCCCTGCCCCCTTGCTAAATCATTTCCGTCAGGAATTTTATTAAAAAATCCTTCAGAAAATTCTCTATTATATACTTTCTCAAGCTCTCTATTCCAATGTGCAACCTTTTCTTTAGAAAAAGTTCCATCACTTACTGCATCAATCGCTTCTCTATAACATTTAGTAACTCCAGCCACATAATCGCTTGGCTTTGTTCTTCCCTCAATTTTAAGCGAATCAACGCCGGTATCAATAACCTTATCCAAAAAATCAATTGTCTTCATATCCTTTGCGGAGAGAATTGTGTCGCCGTCAAGATACACTTCCTTTTTTTCATAATTAGGCGCAGTCCCGTCAAGGAAAAAAGCTCTTCTGCACGGCTGAAGGCACTCGCCTCTATTAGCGCTTCTTCCAAATAAATCATGGCTCAAAAAACATCTTCCTGAAACTGAAATGCACATAGCGCCGTGAATAAAGCATTCAACTTCAACTTTGCTTTTCATTGCGCCTCTCTTCACAGCCTTTATTTGCTTTAAATTTAATTCCCTTGCAAGAATAATTCTTGATACTCCTAAAGTTGCAAATTCTTTTAATGCTAAGGAATTAGAAACGCTTGCCTGAGTGCTCAAAAATATTTTCATTTTGTGCTTTTTAGCAACCGCAAGCACTCCCATATCAGAAAGAATTACTGCATCAACACTTGCTTTCTTTGCGGCAAGAATAATTTTTTCCACTTTCTTTAATTCTTCCTCAAAAATAATTGTATTAAGAGCAAGGTATCCTTTTACTTTATTTTCATGCAAATATTTCATTAATTTCGCAAGTTCTTTTTCAGTAAAATTAGTTCCAAGATCCCTCATGTTATATCCTTTAACTCCAAAATAAACCGCATCAGCGCCGTTCTTTACAGCGGCAATTGCGCATGTAAAATCTGCAATTCCAACCAATAATTCAGGCTTTGTTTTATTCATACAAATCAATTCAATATCAAATCACAATATCAAGAAGCAATTTTGCCCCCGACTAAAATCTCATTCCTCCAATACTTTATAAATGATTATCACTCCCAATTAGATATGCCTAGGATCTACTTTTCATTAAAGCAGGCGAATGAACTTTTGAAGAAATTGCGCCCCGAAGTTGAGCGAGTAAGCGAGCTAAATGAACAGCTTCAGATGCTTGACAACACTAAAATTGAATTTGACGAAGATAATGTCGAAAACTTTCTGCTTGAAGTTGAATTAAACAAAAACTTCCACGAAAAAAACGTTGAACTTTATTCTCTGCTCGGGTTTTTGATAAGGCAGGGCTGCGTAGTAAGAGACCTTGATAAAATGGAAATTGATTTGTACTCAAAATTCAATGACAAGGAAATATTATTCTGCTGGAGGCCAATAGAAGACTCAATTTCTTTCTGGCATTACTCTGGAGAAGATATGTCCAAAAGAAAACCGATAAAACAGGTTGAAGAAGCTTATTTTGAACAGCTGAGAAGGATGAAGTAGCCAAAAGGGGCGAATTTTATCAGCTTAACACCAACCATTATAAAGGTTTCTAAATCTACTTTCTATATTATTGGCCTTAGATGGCTGTTAGGCGCTTGGTGAATTATAGGTTTTTTGCTTGATTGTTTATAACTTTCTCGCTTCCTATTTCGCATGACGCTAAAAAGAGAGAATATTTGCCTGGTGGTAGATTGGTTGAACAAAAAAGACACTATTTAGTTCCAGAGCATGTACTGATTAAGAAAGAAAAAGTTGCAGAATTAATGGCAGAACTTGGAATAAAAAAAGACGCTCTGCCAAGAATCGAAAAACTAGACGCTGCAATAAAACACCTAAAGCCTGAAAAAGGCGATGTTGTAAAAATAATCCGAGACTCTCTAACAGCTGGCCAAACAGTTTACTATAGAAGAGTAATTTAAATTTAGGCTGGCCAAAATGGTCGGATTATAATTAAAGCCGAAATGGGTTGATTCGGCTAATCTGCTCTAAAAGGGCAAAGCAATCCGCAACATAAAGGGTGAAATGCATGTCTTGGGAATTAATGGAATCATATTTAAGAAATAAGAATATTGCACAAATGGAGATTGACTCATTTAACCAATTCATAGATCAAAAATTAACTGACATTGTTCAAGAGAACGCCCTAATTGTTCCAAAAATCGAAGAAGTAAGAATTGAACTTTCTAATATTGAACTTGACAAGCCAAAAATCATTGAAGCTGACGGCTCCCCAAGAGACGAATTCACTCCAATGGAAGCAAGACTAAGAAACAGAACATACGCAGGACCAATTTACTTAACTATGAGACTTTTTAGAAGAGATGTTGAACAAGACGCAAGAAGAACATACATTGGAGATTTGCCAATAATGGTAAAATCAAATTTATGCTGGTTAAATGGAAAAAGCCCTGAAGAATTAACCGAAATGGGCGAAGATCCAAAAGACTTTGGCGGATATTTTATTGTAAACGGAAGCGAAAAAGCATTAATGACACAAGAAGTGCTTTCAAGCGACAGAGTATTAATTTCTGAAGGAGAAAAAGGAGTTGTTGCAGAAGTTATCTCAACTAGAGGTGCGTTTAAAGGAAGAGTAAGAATACTAAGATCAAACGAAGGATTAATTTACGCATCATTCCCAACAAGCCCAAAGAAACTTTCACTATTCTCATTATTCAAAGCGCTAGGGCTTAAAACAAAAAAAGATATTTTTGACGCATTCCCTGAACAAATTGAAATACAAAACGACTTATTATTGAACTGGGAAGAATGCGAAATCAATACTGAAGAAGAAGCGCTTGATAAGATTGGTAAATTCGTTGCTCCAGGACAGGTAATTGATTACAGATTAAGAAGAGCAAAAGAAGTAATAGACGGATTTTTGCTTCCTCACATCGGACAGGACGAGCCTGCAAGACTTGCTAAAGCATATTACTTGGCAATGATGGCAACAAAAGCTATCGAACGCTCATACGGATTAAGAGGAAAAGACGATAAGGACCATTACACAAACAAAAGACTTGAACTATCAGGAAAGTTAATGGAACACTTATTCAGATACTCATTCAAGTACTTTGTAAAAGATTTGAGATTCCAGATTGACAGAACTGTAACAAGAAGAAGAAAATTAAACATTTCAACAATCGTAAGACCTGGAGCAGTAAGCGAAAGAATCAAATTCGCAATGAGCACAGGAAACTGGATTGGAAGAAGCACTGGTGTTGCAAAATTCATGGATAGAGTAAATTACCTGGCTCCATTAACAGACTTAAGAAAAGTAAAATCACAATTAAGCAAAACAAGAGAATTATACGAAGCACGTGACGTTCACGGAACACACTGGGGAAGACTTGATCCAATAGAAACTCCTGACGGACCGCAGTGCGGACTAGTAAAAAATCTCTGCTTCATGGCGGAAGTAACAACAGAAGCAAAAGAAACTCCTGTTGAAGAATTTTTGCACAAACAGGGAGTAAAGTTAAAAAAATTATAAAAAATCAGAATAAAAAGCGCGAAGAAATTTTGCGCTTTAATTATATTTAGGTGTTGAAGGAAAAAAATAATTTGTGGGTGAGGAAAAATGGCAACGATAGCAAAGGTTTACATCAATGGAAGGTTAATCGGATTTCACGAAAATCCTGAAGAGCTGACTCAAAAAATAATTGACGCAAGAAGACAAAGTAAACTTCCAATCCAGATGAACGTATCCCACCACAAAGACACTAATGAAATATACCTAAACACCGACGCAGGAAGACTGCAAAGACCTGTAATTGTAGTAAAAAACGGAAAAAGCGCTTACACTCCTGAACTTGCAAAACAAGTAAAGGAAGGAAAATTATCATTCAACCAGTTAGTTGAAATGGGCGTAATTGAATACCTTGATTCTGAAGAAGAAGAAAACGCACTGGCTGCGCAGGACGAAAGCCAGATTACAAAAGAAACAACTCATCTTGAAATTGACGGAGCAGCAACACTAAGTGTGATAACAAGCTTAGTTCCATACGTACAGCACAACATGGCTGGAAAGGCACTGCACGGAGCAAAGATGTTTAAGCAGGCAATCGGAATGGGAGCAATCAACTACAAAATAAGACACGACACAGAAGGATACATGCTTTACTACCCAGAAAAAAACTTGGTAAAAACAAAAACAATGGATTTTATTGAACTAGACAAAAGACCTCAAAGCCAAAACTTTGTAATGGCAGTAATGCCATACTACGGCTTCAACACAATGGATGCAATAATTTTAAACAAAGGAGCAATCGATAGAGGACTTGCAAGAGCTTCATACTTTAGAAATTACGAAACAATTGAACAGAGATACCCAGGCGGGCAGAGAGACAAATTCGAAATACCAACAGAAGAAAAAGTTGGGTACGTAGAAGAAGACAACTATAAAAAATTAGGCCCTGACGGAATCATACAGCTTGAACAGAGAATTGAAGAAGACGAAGCAATAATCGGAAAAACTTCCCCTCCAAGATTCTTTGAAGAAATGACTGAATTTGGGGTAGATGAAGAAAAAAGAAGAGACGCTTCACTAACTATTAGAAAAGGAAAACCAGGATACATTGACACAGTAATGATGACAGAAGCAGAAGACGGAAGCAGACTTGTAAAAGTAAAAGTAAGAACTCCGTTAATTCCAGCAGTTGGAGACAAACTTGCATCAAGACACGGACAAAAAGGTGTTGTGGCAATGATTGTTCCAGAAGAAGACATGCCATTCACAATTGATGGAATAAAGCCGGACCTCATAATTAACCCTCACTCAATCCCATCAAGAATGACAATGGGACACTTATTAGAAATGTTGGGCGGAAAAGCAGGCGCTGCGGCAGGAAAAATAATTGACGGAACACCGTTCAATTCAACTCCAATGCTTGAACTTGAAGCGCTATTACGCGAAAACGGATTTAGAGGAGACGGAATGGAAATCTTCTATGACGGAATCAGCGGAAAAAGAATTGAAGGAGAAATATTTACTGGTGTAATTGCAACTCAGAAACTTTACCACGTAGTAACACACAAACTGCAGGCAAGAGCAAGAGGACCTGTGCAGGTTTTGACAAGACAGCCAACCGAAGGAAAAGAAAAAGAAGGCGGACTAAGATTTGGAGAAATGGAAGGCGAAACACTTGTCGGACACGGAGCTGCAATGCTGCTTCACGAAAAACTAATCGAAGACTCAGACAAGACAGTTGAACTTGTATGCGAAAAATGCGGAGTAATAGCGGTAAACGACGAAATAAGAAGAAAAAGATACTGCCCTCTTTGCAAAACTACAGCAGTATATCCTGTAGAAATGTCATACGGTTTCAAACTACTGCTTGAGGAATTAAAAGCATTAGGAATAATGGGCAAAATAAACTTAGTGGACAAGGTGTAAAATCAGGTATTAAATTTTTAGGGTGTAGAATAGGCGGGTGTAGAATATGATAATGAAAAAAATCGGAAGCGTTGATTTCAATTTCCTGGATCCGGAAACAGTAAGAAAAATGAGTGCAATAGAAATAAAGACTCCTGAAACTTACGACAAAGACGGATACCCAATGGAAGGCGGATTAATGGACCCGCACTTAGGAGTAATTAACCCCGGAATAAAATGCAAAACCTGCGGACAGACAATGAAGAACTGCTCAGGACACTTCGGACACCTAGAATTAGAACGCCCAGTAATACACTCAGAATTCGGAAGAAGAATTGAATTATTAATGAACTGCACATGCAAAGAATGCGGACACCTTTTAATCGCAGACGAACAAATCAAGAAATTAAACGAAGGCGGAAAAGGAAAAGTAAGCGATTACACAAAAAGAATTTTACTAAAAGCAAAAAATGCTAAAAAGTGCCCACACTGCAGCGCAGCGGTGCACAAAACACAGCTTGACAAACCAACAAACTTTTACTTCAACAAGGAAAGAATCTATCCTACTCAGATAAGAGAATGGGTAGAAAAAATTCCTGAAGAACATTTGAAGCTGCTTGGATATGACACTACAAGAATCAGACCCGAATGGTTCATCTTAACTTCACTGCAAGTACCTCCAATCACAATCAGACCAAGTATCACACTTGAATCAGGAATAAAATCTGAAGATGATTTGACTCACAAATTAGTTGATATTATTAGAATCAATAATAGACTTAAGGACAATATTGAAGCAGGAGCACCGCAGTTAATCATAGAAGACTTGTGGGACTTGCTACAGTACCACGTAACAACATACTTTGACAACAACACAGCAGGAGTTCCTCCGGCTAAACACAGAAGCGGACGACCTCTAAGAACAATTATACAGAGATTAAAAGGAAAGAAAGGAAGATTTAGGTACAATTTGACTGGAAAGAGAGTAAATCACGCAGCAAGATCTACAATCGTTCCTGATCCATACATTGACATTTCAGAACTTGGAGTTCCTGAAGAAGCGGCAAAAGAATTAACCGTTCCGGAATTTGTTACTGAATGGAATTTAGAAACAATGAAGAAAATGGTTGAAAAAAGCGACAAGCCAGTTTACATTATCAGACCAAATGGAACAAGAAGAAAAGTAAGCGAAGAAAACAGAGAAGAAATTTCAAAAGAACTTGATATTGGATACAGAGTAGAAAGAAACCTTGAAAACGGAGACATTGTTCTATTCAATAGACAACCATCACTGCACAGAATATCAATGATGGCGCACTACGCAAGAATAATGCCGGGCAAAGTTTTCAGAATCAACCCAATCGTATGTCCTCCATACAACGCGGACTTTGATGGGGATGAAATGAACTGCCACGTTCCACAAACAGAAGAAGGAAAAGCAGAAGCAAAAAAACTAATGCTTGTAAGAGACCAAATCATTTCTCCAAGATACGGTAGCCCAGTAATTGCGCCAAAGGAAGACGGCGTAAGCGGATGCTTCACACTGACAATGCCACAAACAACATTCACAAAAGAAGAAGCAATGCAATTACTTTTCTCAATTGGAGTAACTGATTTGCCAAAAGCAGACAAAGGCAAAATGTATTCGGGAAAATTAATCTTCTCGCAGATACTTCCAAAAGATTTGAACCTTGAATTTGAATCATTCACAAGCAAGGTATTCAAAGACGCAGGATACACTCAAGCTGACTCAAAAATAATCAGCGAAATAATGGAAAAAGTAAAAATAGTTGACGGAAAACTTGTAAGCGGAGTAATTGACTCATCAGCCCTAAGCGAAGGCAGAGGAAGATTAGTTGACACTCTTGCAAGAGAATACCCAAGCACAGTGATTGAAGAATTCTACAGAGGAATAAACAGAATCACAGCATATCTATTAACACACAAAGGAATGACTGCATCACTCTCAGAATTTGAAGTAAGCGATGAAATTGAAGAGCTGAAGAAAAAAGTAATCAGCGATGCAATGAAAAAAGCTGAAGTAATAGTTGAACAATACGAAAAAGGAACGCTGGACGTAATCCCGGGAAGAACAATCCTTGAAAGTTTCGAACTTTACATGGTGAGAATCGCGGGAGAAGCAAAAGACAAAGTGGAAAAAGCAATCCTAAAAGAAAAACTTCACTTCGTGATAGGCGAAGAAATAACACTAAACACAATCTCAATGATCCTGGCAAAATCAAGAGGAAGCTCAATTAACCTGATGAACATTGCAGGATTCTGGGGACAGGCAAGCGTAAGAGAAGGAAGACCAAAGAAAGGATTCTACAAGAGACTAATCACATCAAACGAAAAAGGAGATGTTGGATTACTCGCAGGAGGATTCATAAGATCAAACTTCCTTGACGGAATGAACGCAAAAGAGTACTTCTACCACTCAATGGGTGGAAGACAGGGAGAAGTTGACACAGGTGTATCAACAAAAGTATCAGGATACCTGTACAGAAGACTCGCAAACTCATTAAAGGACTTAGTAGCAGCTCCTGACGGAACAGTAAGAACAGCATCAAACATGCTTGTTCAATACCAGTACGGAGAAGACGGCGTATTCCCTAAGAACACAAAAGGCGGAATGAGCGTTGATGTAAAAGAAGAATACAAGAAGCTCAAAGACAAGGGCTCCTTGTAAATTATTTTTAGCTGACTAAAAAAGGGTGAAAAAAATGGTTGAAGAAAGAGAAGACGAAGTAGTAAGCGAAGAAGCAGTAGAAGAAGACGTTGATGAAGAAGACGTTACTGAAGAAGAAACAGAGGCTACTGAAACAGAAGAAGCTAAAGCAGAAGAAGGCGAAGAAAAGTCAGCAGAAAAAATAGAAATAAAGTCAGCAAAGAAAAAAGGAAGAGCACCCGAAATAGACACAGAAATTCCAGTTGAAGAAGAGGAAGAAATTGACCCTTCAGAAAAAATTTACGAAGAAAAAGAAAGAAACTGGGAGCAAGTAGCGCTTCCAAAGAAGCTCTTAGAAGAAATAGTTGCAATCTCAGAAGTTTATAAATTATCAAAAACACAAGCGGACAAATTCGCTGATGCTGTAATGACAAAATACAACCAAGTAATTGTAGAGCCAGGAGAAGCTGTTGGAATAGTTGCAGCGCAGTCCCTTGGAGAGCCAGGAACACAATTAACATTAAGAACAAAGCACTTCGCAGGAGCTGCGGAAGTATCCGTTGGTTCTGGAATTCAGAGAGTGGAAGAAATTGTTGACGGACGAAGCAAAGCAAAGTACCCGACAATGACAATATTTTTAGCAAGCGAATTTAGAAAAGACAAGGACAAAGCTGAAAAATTCGCAAGAAGCTTAATTGATGTGAGAGTGCAGGATGTTGTAAAAATAAACGAAGACCTTGAAAACATGAAAGTTGCAATAGAAATCCAGACAGACAAGACAAAAGCACTTGGATTAAAATCAGACGATGTAGCTGAAATTTTAAAGAAAGGACTAAAAGACTTCAAAGCAATATACAGAGACAACACAGTGCACTTCGCGGTTGAAAAGAAAAGCGAATACCTAAAAATCAGAAAAGAAATGCTAAAACTCTTGGATGAAAAAGTTCACGGAGTAAAAGGAATAACAAAAACATTAATAGTAAAGGAAAAAACAAAAGACACTGAAGAGTTCGTTGTAAAAACAAGCGGAAGCAACCTAAAAGCCGTTTTAAAACTTGAAGGAGTGGACAACGAAAGAGTATTCACTAACGACATAATTGAAACTTCAAAAGTATTAGGAATAGAAGCAGGAAGAAACCTTGTAGTAACAGAGCTGAAGAAAGTTCTTGACGACAACGGAATCAAAGTTGATGTAAGACACATAATGCTTCTTGCGGACCTTATGACTTTCTCAGGAGAAGTAAAAGGAATAGTAAGAACAGGAATCACAAAAGGAAAAGCATCACCATTCGCAAGAGCTGCGTTCGAAGAAACAACAAAACACCTCCTTGAAGCAGCATTTAAGGGAGAGAGAGAAAACCTAACAGGAGTAGTAGAAAACATCATTGTTGGCCAGCCAATCAAAGTTGGAACAGGAATTGTTGAACTGCTAATGAAGTGAAAGATAGGATTGATTAAAGTTAAGGGATTTGGCGGGAAAAAGCTTCTCGCCAGATTTTTAAACCTTGGCTAAAGTTAAGTTTTATATTAAAGCCTTGAGAAGCATTAGAGCGGAGTAAGGTTAGAAAAGATTACTCATTCTAAGTTCGCGTTTTAGGGCTCATAACAGCAAAAGGTGAAATTATGAGCGTAGATGCAAATAAGGAAATAAGAAGAGCAGTAGACACAGGAAAAGTAGCGTTCGGATTCAAACAATGCAAGAAAAAAATGCTTGCAAACGAAGGCGAAATGCTAATCGTGTCAAAAAACATGCCGAAAAACGATAGAGAAACTCTAAAGCAGATAGCAACAGTTGAAAGCAAAAAATACTACGAATACGACGGAACAGGACTAGTTCTTGGAAGCGTATGCGGAAAGCCGTTTGTTATATCAACAATGCTAATCCTTGACGCAGGAAAAAGCAAAGTGCTTGAAATCTAAAAATGGCGTGAATTTGCTGTAATTAATTTTGCAGCAAAATTATTTTTATAAAATTGGTGGGCGAAATGAAACTAACAATGGACGACTTATTATTAATGAGCGCGCTTGAAAAAGTTACAGGCGTCAGCGCAAAAGACTGCTTAGTTGAAGGACAATTGGTTTCATTCTTGATTAACGAAAAAGACATGGGCAAAGCAATAGGAAAAAAAGCAATAAATGTGAAAACCCTGCAGGAAAAGCTAAATAAAAGAATAGAACTGCTCCCTTATTTTGAAAAAGCGGAAGATGTATTTGCAAAATCACTTGAAATTGACTACGTTACTGCAAGAAAAACAGCTGATAAAATAATTGTAATGCTTGATGCGCAGAATAAGGCAAAAGCATTCAAAAACAACTCCAGAATAAAAAGAGTTAGAGAAATAATTCAGAGAAATTTTGGACTTGAACTAGTTATAAGTTAAAAGAACTGCTATGCTAAACTGGATATTTCTCCATAAGTGCCTGGCTAAAATTGTTAGGCTTATTAGTTGGGTTTTTTCACATTCTCAATAATTTTTTCAAGAAGCGGCTTAAATTCATTATATCCGGAAGCCGAATTAAAATGCCCCGCGTTTGGAATCATCACAAATTCTCCGCCAAGCTTCTCGATTAATTCTTTTGACTTCTCCATTGGCACCCAAGGGTCGTTGTTTGAAGCAAACATCACAAATTTTCTTGATTTGGATTTTATTTTAACCCAGTCAAAGTTTCTTTCTGCCAAGTTTTTATTTAATTTATCAATATCTTTTCCAAGCGCGCCAGTGAATCCCGCGACAAAATAACATCCAACTGCTGGAGACTTTAATTTTTCAAGAACTGAAAGAATAAATGCGCACCCAACGCTGTGCCCGATAAAAATTGCCCCCTCATCCAAATCCTTAATGTACTTGTCAATCATGTGCATCCAAATATCAATAGTCTGCCCCTGAGGAGTGGGTAAGTCAGGAACAACAACATCAATTCCTAATTTTGAAAGATTCTGCCTCAGCCAAGGCAGCCAATTCTCTTTGGAATTTCCAAAAGCGCCGTGAATAATAAAAGCCTTCATAAAAACACCAAAGTAAAAAGAACGCTATAGTATATTATTCTATTGGATTAAGCTTCCAATAAATCCTTCTATTCTCTGCGCCCTTATTTTTCATATCTGTAATTATAATTTTCCCGACTTCTTTAGTGCTTTTTACGTGAGTTCCGCCGTCGGCCTGGACATCAAAATCGCCGATTGAGAGAATTCTAAACACAGGAATATCCTTTGGAAGCTTGTCCTTGAGCCTAAAAAGCTCGGGCCTTTCAAGAGCTTTTTCCCTTTCTTCAAAAGAAATCACAATCGGCAAATCTTTTGCAACAATTTCATTGGCCTTATCCTGAATTGAAGTAAGATACGCCCTGTCAAAATCTTTTACTGAAAAATCCATTCTGGATTCTTCTGCCCCTAATTGATTTCCTGTAATTAAATTTTTTGTTTCTTGAAAAATAATTGCTGCTAAGATGTGCGCGCTTGTGTGCATCCGCATATGCTTATATCTCAAATCCCAGTCAATCACACACTTTACTTCATCGCCGATTTTTAACCCCTCTCCATTTTCAAGCTCGTGCAAAGTTAGATTATTTTCATTTTTAACCGAAATAACTTTGAATACTTTTGAGTCAGAAAGGCGGGTAATTGTTCCAGTGTCGCTTGGCTGTCCTCCGCTTTGGGCATAAAAAACTGTTTTATCCAGCTCAATTTTATTTGGATTAATCGGGTCAATGAGAGTAATTTTAGAAATGCATTCTTTGATGTATGAATACTTTAAATGAATCTTTTCAATCATGCAATAAAACTGAAATAAAGGGTTTTAATTCGTATTTGATAACTGCTCTTTTAAAAATATTTTAGTCAAAGGCTTGTGATTTTCCCTAAAACCCGCGGAAAGCGCGGCTAAATATTTATCTTTGTTTTTGAATAAAGGATTGATAAATGAAAATCCGTTTTTTTCAAGAATCAAATTTGAAATAAGAAGCGCTGGGAAGTAATTCCCCTGAGAAAAAGGGCTGATTGAAGAAAATTTAGCATGAAATTTTGCGGAAAACTCAATAGGGTGGATTAATTTTGATTTTTCATTAATCCATTCAAGAAGAATGTTCATTAAACTCTCAATCTCATTTGGAGAAGGGAACCTAAAAGGCTCAACTGAGGGGAGATCTGTTGCGCGGTATCCAAAATGCTGGTTTGAACTGTAAATAGAATTATGCAAATCAATAATTGATTCCTTTGAAATCGGGACATTTGATTTTAGAAGCTCTTCATACTTAAAAATGCATTTTTCAAACTTAAATTCGCCCTTTTTTTTAGATTCAAGCAAATATGCTTTGATAAGTTCAACTCTTTTTGTGTGCAAATTAGCAAGCAGCTGGTTTGAAGGAGTAAGTTTTTGCGCTTTTAGCCTCTTTTTCCTCAACTTGTCATGGATTTTGGCGGTTCGATTTGAAATAAACTCAGTCAAAGGCGGAGTAAGAATTGGGTGGTTAAATTTGGCGCATTTCTTTTTTAGTTCATCAAATGCTTTGAGCAAAATCTCGTTTGAAGGGCTGATGGGGCCAAGATAAATGCTTGGCTTTAGCAGTTTACCCCCGTGGAGAAATGACTCCTCAAGATAATAGTACTTGTTTTTTTTGACAAAACGCTGGCTGATGTAGCTCATAATAGAGTTTTAGGCGGATAAGCATATAAATTTGTGGTGATAACTAACTTGAAGGGTTTTGTGAGCATTTAAAAAGATTTGCTTTAAGGAGTTAGATAGTTGGTGAGCAGGAAACAAAATTTCTTGACTTATGTTAAGTGTCGAAGAGTGATTAAATGGGTAATGGAGAATTTGCAGGTTCAGGAATGGAAAAAAAGCGAAGAAAGTGGAGAAAGAAAGACGCTAGATCCATAAAGAAAACAAGACTAAAGAATAATATTTTCAAAGACTTATTAGAAGGAGCGCCTCAAGGAAGAGGAATCGTACTCGAAAAAAGAGGAGTTGAAGCAAAACAGCCAAACTCAGGAATTCGAAAGTGCGTAAGAGTTCAGCTTATTAAAAACGGAAGAGAACTAACAGCTCTTGCGCCATACGACGGAGCAATAAAATTCATTGATGAACATGATGAAGTTGTTGTTGAAGGACTTGGCGGAGCACAGAACGGACCAAAAGGCGACTTGTGGGGAGTTAAGTACAGAGTAACTCACGTAAACGGAATTAGCCTTGAAATGCTAAGAACAGGAAAGAAAGAGAAGACAAAAAGGTAAAGTTTAGTTTTACAAATCTGAGGATGATGGAATGGATAAAGTTGAAGCAAAAGTTGAAGCAAAAGTTGCACCAGCTGCGGCTGAAGCACCAAAAACAGCTCCTGCTCAAAAAGCAGAGCATGCAAAAGAAGCTAAGCAGGAAGCAAAAGCTAGCGCAAAAGCGCCCGCTGCAAAAAGCGCAGAGCACCCAAAGACTGAAGAAGCAAAACCATTTTTTGTAAAAAAGAAAAGCCAATTCTCAGATTATAAACTATTCAACAAGTGGTCATTTAACGATGTAATGATAACAGACCCAAGCCTTGTAAAATACATGAACATAGACCCAATCATTATCCCTCATTCATTTGGAAGAAAGACGCAGGGAAGATTTGAAAAAGCAAATTTGAATGTTGTAGAAAGACTTGTAAACAAAATAATGAGGTCCGGACAAGGAAAAAGAAAACTATCAGGCAAATTCATAAGAGGCAGAGGAAGCTGCGGAAAGAAAATGGAAGCAATGCAGATAGTTGAAGGCGCATTTGAAATAATTGAAAAGCAGAAGAAGCAAAACCCTATTCAGGTTCTTGTAAAAGCTGTTGAAAACTCAGCTCCAAGAGAAGATGTAACAAGAATCAAAAGAGGGGGAGTTGCATACTCACTTGCTGTTGATGTTTCACCATTAAAGAGACTTGATGAAGCAATCAAAAATATCGCGCTTGGAGGATTTGGAGCATCATTTAATAAAAAAGTGAGCGCAAGTCAGGCTCTAGCAGACGAAATAATAGCTGCAGCAGGAAATGATATTAAAAGCTCGGCAATAAAGAGAAAAGATGAAGTTGAAAGAATCGCAAAAGCATCAAGGTAATTGATAAAACTTTTAGCGAAACTTGCGGGACTCAATGTCCTGCAAAATTATTTTTACTTTCTTTGACTCAGGTGAGGGTTGAAGAGGTTAAGCATAAATTGGTGGTTAATTTGGGACGAACAGAATCAATGGTTGAATTAGTAGAAACATTAATGAGCAACAGAGATCATATCCGAAACATCGGAACAGTAGCGCACATCGATCACGGCAAAACTACTTTATCTGACTCGCTAATCGCAGCAGCAGGACTAATTAACCAAGACTTGGCAGGCCAAGTACAGATGATGGATTACGAAGACCAGGAACAGGACAGAGGAATCACAATTAACGCCGCTAACATATCACTTGCATTTGACTGGAAAAACCAGAAATACTTAGTAAACTTAATTGACACACCAGGACACGTTGACTTCACAGGAGAAGTAATTAGAGCAATGAGAGCCGTTGACGGAGTAATACTATTAGTTGACGCAGTTGAAGGAGTAATGCCTCAGACTGAAACAGTAATAAGACAAGCTCTAAGAGAATATGTTCGGCCTGTTTTATTCATAAATAAAGTTGACAGAATTATAAAGGAATTAAACGCAAACGAACAGCAAATGCAGGAAAAGTTCGTAAAAGTAATTGCAAAAGTTAACACTTTAATTGAAAGAAACGCTCCTGAACAATTCAAAAGCGAATGGCAGGTAAGCATACAAAAAGGAACTGTGGCATTCGGCTCAGCTAAAAAGAAATGGGGAGTAAGCGCGCAGTACATGCAAAAATCAGGGATAAACTTCAAACAGGTTTATGATTATTTAAAAAACGACAAGCAGGAAGAACTTGCAAAAATATCTCCAGTGCACGAAGTAGTACTGCAGATGGTTGCAGAACACCTTCCAAGCCCAAAGAAAGCGCAGACATACAGAATACAAAAAATCTGGAATGGGGACATGACAATCCCTGCAGCAAAATCAATGACAACTTGCGACGAAAAAGGACCGATAACAATGGTTGTTACAGATGTATCAGTTGACCCTCACGCAGGGGATGTTGCAACAGGAAGAATATACTCAGGAACTTTAGCTCCAGGCGCAATGGTTCACTTACTGGGAGCTCATAGAGAAGTAAAAGTATCAAAAGTTGGAGTATACATGGGAAACGAATTTGTTACAATATCAAAAGCAGAAGCAGGAAATATTGCAGCAATCGTTGGAACAAAAGATATTTACGCAGGAGAAACAGTTGCTACAGATAAAGAAGTAAAGCCGTTTGAAAGCTTCATGAGTAACGCTGAACCAGTAATGACAGTTTCAATTGAAGCAAAGAATCCAAAAGATTTGCCAAAATTAATTGAAGCACTAAGAAAATTATCCAAAGAAGATCCTAACTTAAGAACAACAATCAACCAAGAAACAGGAGAACACTTACTATCAGGAATGGGAGAATTGCACTTAGAAGTTAACACATACAGAATTGTTAACAACCACAAAATTGAGATTCAGACATCTCCTCCAATCGTTGTTTTCCACGAAGGAATAGAAGGCGAGAGCGCAGTGCTTGAAGCAAAGTCACCAAACAAACACAACAAATTCAAGTTGAGAGTTGTGCCAATGCCTGAAAATATTTACCAAAAACTATCTGAACTAACTACTCCAATCGGAAAAGTAAAGTTCAAAAACGCTGACTCAATTGCAAAACTACAAGCAGTTGGATTCTCAACTGATGACTCAAAGAAAGTATGGGCAGTTGAAGGAAACAGCGCATTAATAGACAAGACAAGAGGAATCACAGCTCTGCACGAAATTAGAGAACTAGTAATCCAGGCATTTAAGGACGCAATAGAACAGGGTCCACTTGCAAAAGAAAAATGCCAAGGAATTTTAGTAGAACTTGACGATGCAACTCTGCACGAAGACTCAATCCACAGAGGACCAGCACAAGTACTGCCAGCAGTAACACGCGGAATATACGCATGCATGCTGCAAGCAGGAACAATGCTGTACGAACCAAAACAGTTATTGACTGTGACAGTTCCAGAAGACCAAATGGGAGCAGCTTCACGCGAATTAGGCGGAAGAAGAGTGCAGATTACAGAAATGAGACAAGAAGGAGACTCATCAATCATAATCGGAAAAGCTCCGGTAAAAGAATTAATCGGGTTCTCAAGCGCAATGAGAGGCGCAACACAAGGAAGAGCAGTATGGACAGCAGAATACTACGGATACGAACTACTTCCAAGAGACTTGCAGCTCTCAACTGTAAAAGAAATCAGAAAGAGAAAAGGAATGCCAGACGAAATCAAAACATGGCAGTTCTTCCTAGATTAAACACTAACTTAGTACAATCGCAAATGCGGTTGTACTTTTCTATTTTTTTAGATTTTAATTTTTTTTGAATTTATTTTTTTTAACTAGTTATAACTTAAACAGCTTTTCGGCGTTGCCGTGCATTGTTAATTCAAGTTCTTTTTTAGTAAAATCAAGGCTTTTTGTGAAATCAATATAAGGTTTTGCTGGAGTTAGGGGAAAGTCAGTTCCGAATAGGAGCTTATGCCCGGCTTCGTAATTGATTAAGTCATTCATTTTTGCTTTCATCAATGGGTAGAGGCGAGCTTGGGTTTCATAATAAAAGAATCCTGAAATATCAGCATATACATTCTCGTTCTTGTACAAAACTTCCATCGCATCAATAATCCAAGGATTGCCGCAGTGAGCCATTATTATTTTTAGTTTAGGATTATCCACTGCAAGCTCGTCAATCTGAAGCGGATGGGAGAATTTTAGTTTAGCTGTCTCGTAAAGAGTATCCCCTGTGTGAAACATAATTGGAAAATCATATTTTTCACAAAGCTCATAAAAAGGCTCAAGAAGTTTGTCATTAACAAAAATATGCTGATATCCTAAATACACTTTCACTCCGACAATTTTCGTTTGTTTGAATAATTCCTCAATTTCTTTCTTTTGTTTTCCTAAATCTTCCCTAATGTCAATTCCTGCAATCACTTTAAACGAGTCCGAAACTTTGTATTTCTCAATCACATCAATACTTTCCTGATTTGTGAGAAGCTCTGGATTAATTTTTCCGCCAATAACAATTGAGGTATCAATTTTATTTGCTTTCATTTCCTTATGCAAGTCAAGAATGGTGACATTTTCAAGTCCAAGAGCTGGGCTCTTCCAAAAATGAGTGTGCGCGTTAATAATTTTCATAAAAAAACCTTTTTTATTAATTCTTGTTTATTTTTGCTTACTTTATTTATTATCAGTGCAAAAAGTTCTTAATAGAGTGGCAAAATCAGCTTGCTTTATTTTGAAACTAAAAGTATTCATTAATCGCAGCAACTTGATCAGAATCCCATTTTCTTTTAAAATCAATTTCGCTTTCGCGCTTTCTTATTTCATCTGAAATTAATCTAAAATGCTCGGGAAAATTTGGATGTCCAGCATATTTTTGATACCACCAATCTCTTTTTCCTGATTTAAAAGTCGCAAACTCAAGTCCTCTAAATGGAAGCCAAGTTCCGGGCTTTTTACTATTCGCTCCGGTGCTTTTGTAAAACAAAACTTTTCTTCCCATATTATCAAGCACAATCACAATCGGGCGGTTTAATCCTTCCATTTTAATTCCAGTTTTTAGCATGGTGAAATTGACTTTTTTTCCTCCAACTTCAACCGCAAAACGGTGCTGGGATTTTAGAAGCTCTCTAACAAAAGGAATTTCTCTAAGCTGAGCAAAATATTTCTGCCTTGCTGATAATAATCTCCTTGCACGGAGCTGAACAGTTTGCGTGGGAGCAGATTTTGCTCCAAGAGCGCCAACCCTTTCATGATGCTTTAAGTTTTGTTTTTTTATTTGGACGGCGGAGCGGTAGCGTGAAGCAGGAGGAGCGCGTTTTAGTAAAGAACTTGTAATTGGCATGTAAAACTAATGCCTTCTTTAGTTAAAATTCTTTTTTTAGCGTTTAGAAAGCAAAAGAAGGCTAATTTTGAGGGCTTTAGAACAAGCCTTTAAAAACTTTCTTATGGGGGAATTAATTAAGCGTATACTGGTGAACGGCTTAAAATCGCTGTGTGACGCGAATAGTCCTACCGGACGGTTAGTGATAACTGGCTATTAGTAGGATATTTTGTGCGATTGGAGGAATCATAATGGCAGAAAAGGAATTAATCAACGTTGTATTCATTGGACACGTTGATCATGGTAAATCAACTACAGTTGGTAGACTCCTTTATGATGGGGGAGCTTTAAGCGAACAGGAATACAGAAAGCTTGAAGAAGAAGCTAAATCAAGAGGAAAGGGAACATTCGTATTCGCGTATGTAATGGATAACCTAAAAGAAGAAAGAGAAAGAGGAGTAACAATCGATGTTTCATACAAGAAATTTGAAGCACAGAAACACCAGTTCACAATTATTGACGCTCCTGGACACAGAGACTTTGTTAAGAACATGATAACAGGAACATCACAAGCTGATGTTGCAGTTCTCGTTGTAGCTTGTTCTTCAGGAATACAGCCACAGACAAAAGAACATGCATTCTTAGCACAGGTTATGGGAATAAAACAAATCGTTGTAGCATTAAACAAAATGGACGAAGTAAATTACGACCAAGCTAAATTCAACGATATGCAAGACCAGGTTAAGAAATTATTAACAGGCGTTGGTTACAAGCCAGACAATATTAAAGTCGTTCCAGTATCAGCTTGGAGAGGAGACAATATTGTTAAGAAAACTGAAAACATGAAATGGTACGCTGGAAAGACTCTACTAGAGACTTTAGATGATTTAACAGCACCGCCATCACCAGTTGACAAGCCTTTAAGAATTCCATTACAGGATGTATACAACATCAAAGGTGTTGGAGCAATCCCGGTTGGAAGAGTTGAAACTGGAATAGTAAGACCAGGCGATAAAGTTGTTGTAATGCCAAGCGGCAAACAGGGTGAAGTAAAATCAGTTGAAGAACATCACACACAGTTACAGCAAGGAAAGCCAGGTAACAACATTGGATTCGCAATTAGAGGACTAAGTGCTGAAGACATGGCAAGAGGAGATGTTGTTGGAGCAGTAACAAATCCACCAACAGTTGCTAAGGCGTTCGTTGCACAAATCGTTGTATTGAACCACCCAACAGCAATTCCAGTTGGATACACACCAGTGTTCCACATACACACAGCACAGATGTCAATGACTCTGACTGAATTAAGAAAGAGAATGGATCCTAAGACAGGCGCAACAGTTGAAGAGAATCCAAAATTCTTGAAGACTGGAGATGCAGCAATCGTAAAGATTGTTCCAACAAAGCCAGTATGTCTTGAAAAGTTCTCAGAATTCCCACAGATGGGCAGATTCGCAATCAGAGACATGGGACAAACAGTAGCAGCAGGAGTTGTGCTGGAAGTAGAAAAAGCATAATTAATGCGATAACAAACAAAAGATTAGTTGATTCGTTCTAAGAACGAGTCAGTGGGGATGGAAGTTATTTTCCATCTCCGCCTTTATATTTAGTAAGAAAAAGGAAAGTGGGTGTTTATGCAGACAGCAAGAATAAAACTAAGCAGTACAAACTTTGAAACCTTGGAGGACATATGCAACAGAATAATTGACGTTGCGGAAAGGACCGGAGCTAAACACTCAGGAAAAATTCCTCTCCCTACAAAGAAACTTTGCATTCCTACAAGAAAAGGTCCATGCGGGGGCGGAACAGAAACATACGAACAGTGGCAGATGAGAATCCACAAAAGACTAATTGACATACAAGCCGACGAAAGGACACTAAAAAGGGTAATGAGAGTAGAAATACCTGAAAGTGTACACTTAGAAATTGACTTGAAGGGATAAAACTCTTCACAAAAATTCAATATGCTTTGAGTTGAAAGGAAAACTTCCTTTCAATCAAAACTTTTTCTTAAAAAATCTTTAAACTAACCCAAGTTAGTCTTCCTCACCCTTTCTTTTTCCAAGTCTATGGTCAAGCATCATTAAAGCGGGAGGCATATCCTTCACTAACTTTAATTGCCCTACTATTTCGCTTGTATTAGCTTCTTCTTCAACTTGTTCGCTTACAAACCAATTCAGCATGACTTCAGTAGCGCTGTCTTTTTCTTTCTCAGCAAGAGTTCTCAAATCATGAATGCTTTTTGTAATGAACTGCTCGTGTTCATATGCTTCTTCAAACGCGTCAAGCGGAGATTTCCAAGCAAGTTTTGGAGCTTCAATTGAAGCAAGTTTTACTGTTCCTCCTCTTTCAATCAAAAAATCAAACAACTTAGTCGCATGAACCCTTTCCTCTCCTTCCTGAACCCTCATCCAAGTTCCAAACCCTTTCAAATTCTGCTCTTCAAACCAAGCAGCCATTGACCAGTATAAGTACGCGCTAAAAAGCTCCTTATTTATTTGCTCGTTAATTGCCTTTTCTACGGCTGAACTAATCTTCATACCATCACCGGTGCCTCTTTGTGGGCAAAAAAACTTTTAAGACTACCTGTTACTTTTAGAGGCGTCATTTTTCCTGAATTGACGCATTTTTTTATAAAAATCAACAATTAAAAAGTCCGAAGCCTTACTTAATACGGCAAATTTGCATGAGTTGATAATATTTTTAAGAAAATTTTATTTATTATTTTAGTGCTAAGTGCTGCGCAAATTGTGTTCGCAACAGACATCTCAACATGCTCTGATATTAACGCTCTAATTACAACAACCCCTGGAGGGAATTTTGTTTTAACAACTGATATTGACTGCGCTGCTTACACTGCTGCCGGCGACAAGTTTGGGACAATTAATTTTACAGGAACATTTGACGGAAACAATCATACAATTTCAAACCTTTACATAAACAAAGCCGGGTCATATTCTGGACTTTTTAGAACTTCAACAGGAACAATAACAAATCTCAATATTACTGATGCAAATGTTTTAGGAACCGCATATGTTGGAGTGCTTGCGGGACAGGCATATGGAACAATAAGCAATGTAAGAATTACTAATTCAGCAGTATACGGCTCAAGCTCAACAGGATATGTTGGAGGATTCATTGGAACAACAAACTCAAGCTCGTTAAATCTCACAAATTCTGAAGGAACATTTCTCTACATCGTAGGCTCGGGACCATATACAGGCGGACTTGTAGGGCACATGACTTATTCAGGAACTTTAGTAACTGATTTGAATGTAACAATTCTTGGGGACATAAACGGAACAACATACACCGCAGGAATGTTTGGATATCTTGGAAGCGGAGCGCTAAGGCTCAAAGCAACAATAAACAGACTTAAAGGAACAACATATGCATCAGGACTTATTGGAAGTATTTATTCAAACAATGATATAAATTATTCAACGGTTGACGCAAATCGTATTGAAGGCACATATCCTGTTGGCGGGCTAATCGCATACAATGGAAGAGGATGCTGTTCAAATTATACTCGGGTAAATTTTGCAAGAGTAAATATCGCAGAACTTAGAGGAACCGGAAGCGGAATAGGCGGGATATACGGCAACCCCACAGCTGATGGAGGAGCGACAATAAATGACTCAAATGCAATCATTGGAAGATTAATTACTTCCGGATCAAATGTTGGGGGAATACTTGGTGTATCAAGCGGAAATGCTTATATTAATCGCTCAAATGTAACAATACAAATAGAAATAAGCAGGGGGGGCACGGGCGATTCGTATATTGGGGGTATTGCTGGACAAGCATATGCAATCGCAGATTCAAGCGCTGATGTGAATATACTTTGGGTAGGTTCATACTCTGGAAATAAAATCGGCGGGCTTGCAGGATATATCAACGGCTCAGTTTCAAGGTCATCAGTTAGGGGGGCATTAGTACAAGGAGGCACTGCAAGCTCAAGCGAATCAATTGTCGGAGGGCTTGTCGGAGATTTAAGCGGAAATGTAACTGACACAAATATCAGATTAATTGATGTAAACGGACGCGCAACAGTAGGCGGACTCGCAGGATACGGCAGAGGAAATATTGTTAACGTAAAAATTGACATTAATAATGTGCGAGCAACAAATGGGGCTGCTGCAGGAGCAGTTGCGCTTCAGTACAACGGAGATATTAATTCAGTGAGCGTTGATGTGAATACGGTTATAGGAACAACAAACGTTGCGGGACTTATAGGGTACTTCAACGGAGGCTGCTGTTCAAATGTAGCGCGTGTGAATAAATCAAGCGTGCGCTCAAATCAAATAACTGGGGTTGGAAATGTTGCTGGACTTGTCGGAACAAATGATGTTGACGGTGGAACATGGATTTATGATTCAAACGCAATAGTTGGAAGAATAAATGCAACAAGCACTTATGTTGGAGGGCTCGCAGGAGGAAGAAGCAGCGGAGATACTCACATTTACAGAAGCTTTGCAAGGGCATACATTGAACTAACAAGAGGGGGAACAGGAGACCAACAACTTGGAGGACTTGCAGGGAAAGCAGGAACCGTTTCACAAAGCTATGCTGATGTTAATATTGATGTAACTCCTGGAATGTATGGACACTATATCGGAGGACTTGTTGGAAGTGCGGCAACAATAACCCAATCATATGCTACAGGAAATTATATCCGAGTTCCGGGAAGCACAAACTATGTCGGAGGGCTTGCGGGGTACGTAAGCACAGGCGGAATTAGCGACTCAAATTCATTCTTTTCTGATATTAATGGAGCGAGTTATGTGGGCGGACTTGCAGGAGCAGTAGGAGGAGGAAACGTAGTTAGAAGTCATTCAAGAACAACAAATGTAAAAGGAACTGCAAGCAATATCGGCGGACTTATTGGAGCATATTCAGGAGATGGATTTGATGTTAATGACTGTTATTATGACGGAAACTTAGTAAGCGGAGCAGGAAGCGTTGCGGGACTCGTTGGAAATTATGGATACAATGCAGGATATACAAATGAGTTTTACAGAAATTATGCAAGAGTAAATTACATTAATTCAGCAGGCGCTGGAATCGGGGGGCTAATAGGTGCTCCAAGCGCATCAGCAACAAAAGTTTATGACTCAAATGCAATAATTGGAAGAATTTACAATAGCTCAACAAGCTACACAGGCGGATTAGTAGGGGGCGGTTCAAGCGGAGCAGGAATTGATATTTATAGAAGCTTTGCAAGAGCATATCTTGAATTAGGAAGAGGGGGAACCGGAGATTCTTTTGTCGGAGGACTTTCAGGATATTCAAACGGAATTTATGACTGTTATGCCGACACAAACATAAACGAATATATCACAACAATGTACGGGCACAAAACAGGAGGACTTGCAGGAAGAGCAGTAACAATCCAGCGCTCAAATGCATTTGGAGATTACATAAAAGTAACTGCAAGCACAAATTATATCGGAGGGCTTGTAGGGATACTTGAAGGAAGTGGGGGAATCACAGACTCAAACTCAAGATTTAATGATATTAATGGGGCGAGTTATGTTGGGGGGCTTGCAGGGCAAGTTGGAAGCGGAAGCATTGTAAGAAGCAATGCTAGAGTAAACAATATTATTGCAACTGGAAGTTCAGTGGGTGGATTAGTTGGAACTTATTCAGGAGATGGGTTTGATGTTAATGATTCATATTATGACGGAAATACTGTTAGCGGAGCAAGCAACGTTTCAGGATTTGTTGGGACAGTTGGATATAGCGCAGGATACACAAATGAATTTTACCGAAATTATTCGAGGGCAAATTATTTGAATGGAACCGGCTCCGCAGTCGGAGGACTTGTTGGCGGACCAGTTGCATCAGCAACAATGATTTATGATTCAAATGCAATAATTGGGAGAATATACGCTTCAGGAGGATATGTTGGAGGACTTGTTGGAGGCGGAACGAGCGGAGCAGGAATTAATATTTACCGCTCAAATGCAAAAGCAAATGTTTTAGCATATAGAGGGGGAAGCGGAGACATTTATGTTGGCGGACTAGCAGGATATGTTAATTCAATAAACCAAAGCTACTTTGACGGAAATGTTGACTTATCACTAAGCCCCGTTTATCAAAGACGAGTCGGAGGACTTGCAGGACGCGCAGCTGATATAAATAATTCTTATGCAAAAGGAAGTTATGTTGTTGTTTTAGTCGCATCAAGTTCATACATTGGAGGTCTTGCAGGGGAAGTAACTGGGACAGTAAATAATTCTTATGCAATATACCCTGATGTTAACGGATTATCTTCCCAAGTTGGAGGACTTGTGGGTTCAGTCGGGACCTCAATAAGCAACTCATTCTTTGTAGGGCGAGTAAAAACAACCGCGGCGAATGATAATAACATTTATGGTGAATATGCTACAAATCCAGCAAGAGTAGTGAATTGTTATTTTGTTAATCCCACTTCAACAAATGTTGTTCAATTAAACGGTGTGTCAAAAAATAATTCATACAGTGACATGGGGACGGCGTATTTTAAGGGTCTTGTGAGAAACTTATCTCGCGAGCCATTTACTTACTGGACATTCCATAACTATGGAGGAGATGTTTGGTACCAGTGGAGCGCAGATTACCCAAATCTATATCCTGATCCGACAAGATATTATTTGCCAGCTGGAAAATATATTTCAAACTCAATTTATTTTGGTCCTACTCCAAAAAGGTTTGTAAGTGTTGATTTTAATGGATATTTAGTAAGTGCTGCTGGAGTTGATTCTAATATAAGAATACAAATAAGAACATCTGACTCAAATGACTTGGCAACTGGAATATGGAGCGAACAATTTGTCGGGCCTGATGATACAAATACATCTTATTACACACTTTCTGGCACAACTGATATTTCACAAAGCCACGATTATGATACGTGGTTCCAGTGGCAAGCATTTTTGGACAGCAATGATTCGCAGTACACTCCAATGCTTAGAAGCGTTGATGTAAATGCAGTAAGCATAGGACATTTAGTCTTAAGCGCCCCGCAGACAGGATTTAACTGGGAATCATTTGATTCAAATGAAAATCTTTATCCTGAAAGAGTGTCCTGGAGTTACTCATTAAACAGTGGAGCGAACTGGACGGCTTCGCCGCTTAAAACACTAAGCGGAGCAACAGCAATTTTGCTAAAAGCTTTCCTAATCGGAACAAATGACAATAATACACCAAGAATTGACAATAATGTTATTGTTGCATACACTCGAGATTAGCTGCGATTGACCCTCAAACTTGGTCCACGCAAAACATAAAAACTACTTACAGCCTAATGTTATTATGAAAGACTTCATGCTTGAGGCAATTAAAGAAGCAAAAAAAGCTCTGCGAAAAAATCAAGGCGGACCGTTTGGCGCGGTAATTGTAAAAAAAGGGAAAATAATTGCACGCGGGCATAATATGGTGCTGTCCACAAACGACCCCACTGCGCACGCTGAAGTAGTTGCAATAAGAAGGGCTACAAAAAAACTCAAAAGATTTAATTTAAGCGACTGCGAGTTATACTCTTCATGCGAACCGTGCCCGATGTGCCTTGCTGCAGCTGAGTGGGCAAAAATAAAAACGCTGTACTACGGATGCACAAGAAATGACGCTGCGAAAATAGGGTTTGACGACAAAAAAATTTACGGCGATATTAAAGCGGCTCCAAAAAGCAGGCTCATTAAAGAAATACACGTGCATGAAGATGCTGAATTTATTCCTTTTTTAGAATGGGAAAAAAAGAAAAACAAAAAACAGTACTAAAACGAAAAGTAATTTTGGTGATTTAGTGGCGTTTGAGCACTTTGAACACAGAGCAGATATTGGCGTGCGCGGAATTGGAAAAACAATTGAAGAAGCATTTGGCGAATGCGCAAAGGGAATGTATGAAATAATGGCTGATGTTAATTCAATTGAGCCTAAAAAAGCGCATGTATTTACAGTTACTGCTTCTGATAAACAGGCGCTTCTTGTTGCATTTTTGAATGAGCTTTTATTTATCAAAGACAAAAAGAAAATGATTTACTCAAAAATAAGAGTAAATATTTACACAATTTTAGATGATTCAAAAACAAGCGAAACTTGGGAACTAAAAGCAACTGTGTTTGGGGAAAAAATTGACCAAAAGAAGCATAAAATAAAAGTTGACGCAAAAGCCGCAACTTACTCCGAGCTCAAAGTTGAAACGCAGGGAGACAATTGGATTGCGCAGTGCATAATTGATGTTTGATTAAATAAATTTTGAATAAAGCGTTAAGTAAATGTTATTTAATTTGTGATAAATATGGTAAATGTAAAAAAAGTCGCTCCGTTTTCTTTTGAAGTTGAAAAAGAAGGCGAAATGAGAATTCCTGCCAAAATTTATGCAAGCGATGAACAGGTTGAGGTGCTGAGAGCGGACCAAAATAAAAGGCCTGATTCAAATTCATTAAAACAACTTGCTGACACATGCACACTTGCTGGTTTAGTGGGAGTAGTTTCGCTGGCTGATATTCATGTAGGATACGGAACGCCAATTGGGACAACCACTGCAAGCGATGTAAAAGAAGGGGTAATTACATTTGCCGCAACAGGATTTGACATAAACTGCGGAGTTCACTCAATTGTTGTTCCATTAACTGCAAAAGAAGTCGGGGAGAAAAAGAAAGAACTTGCGGAGCAGTTATTCAAAGATGTTCCTGCGGGACTTGGAATACGCGGGAAATTAATTTTAAAGAAAACTGAAATGGATGAAGTTTTAGAAACAGGAGCGAAATTTGCGGTTAAGAAAGGATTTGGCTCAAAAAAAGATTTAAAATTTTTGGAAGAAGAAGGATGCGTTAAAGGCGCTGACTTGAGTGCAGTGACTGACAAGGCAAAAGAAAGAGCGCTTGACCAGATTGGAACGCTTGGAAGCGGAAATCATTACTGTGAAGTTCAGGAGATTGAAAAAGTATTTGATGATAGTGCGGCGAAGGCATTCGGACTTAATGAAGGCGGAGTAATGGTAAGCATACACTGCGGTTCAAGAGCGCTTGGACACCAAATAGGAACTGATTATTTATCTATACTTGACAGCGCAGTAAAAAAATACAGCATTAAAATTCCGCAGAGGGATTTAGTATGCGCGCCGTTTAACAGCGAAGAAGGGCAGAAGTACTTTGGAGCAATAAATGCGGGAAGCAATGCTGCATTTATGAATAGATTTGTAATTGGAGCGCTTGTAAAAAGAAGTTTTGCAAAAGTATTTGAAATAAGCGAAGACGATTCAAAAACATTTTATGATGTGGGGCACAACACTGCCAAAATAGAAACTCATAATGTTGGACAATATTTAGATGGCGGGGGAAATAAAAAGCAAAAAGTCCTCATTCAGCGAAAAGGCTCCACAAGAGGATTTGGGCCTGGCAATTTGGCAGTTCCATTAAAGTACAGAAAAATCGGACAGCCTGTAATGGCCGGCGGTTCAATGGGGACTCATTCATTTATCTTAAAAGGGACTAATGCTGCAATGGACAAGACTTTTGGCTCAACCATCCACGGGGCGGGGCGAAGCATGTCAAGAACTGCGGCTCTAGAAAAATGGTCTGGGGAAGATTTGCTTTTGGAACTTGCAAAAAAAGGAATTATTGTTAAAGCAAGGTCCACTAAAGGCTTGCCTGAAGAAGCTCCAAATGCGTACAAGGACATAAACTCGGTTGTTGAAGTAATGCACAAAACTAATATTTCAAAAAAAGTCGCAAGATTAAAACCAATGATTTGCATAAAAGGCTGATTTTATTTTTTTATTCTGATTTTTTAAGCCAAAATGCTTTTGCCGAAGCAAATAGATAACAATTAAATATAAAAAACTGCTAATATTAATGAGGGATGGGATGGAACTTGATTACGGCAAAATACTTGAATTTGGACTTTTTGGCTGGATGAAGCAGGAAGGAGTTTGGAAATACATCCTTGGGTATTTTATTTACTTAACAGCAGTGCTTGTGGCAACATCATATGTAATGTACTCAGTTCTAAAGCCGTTCATAACTTTTGAAGCGACTTCTAATCTTGCCGCGCTGAATTCAATTGTATATTTAGCTATTTTTTTATTAGTGCTAACAATAGTTTCACTCATAATTCAATCAGCATTTTCTTACCTTTTCATTGCAAAAGCATTGAATTCAAGAGGCAGAAAATTTGTTGAATTTGATTTATTGAGGTGGGCGAGATTTGTTGTTTTTGAAATCGCAACATTCTTTTCAGTTCTATTTTCAATATTCAATCTAAAACTTCTTTTGGTTGGAATTGCATCAATAGTCTGCATTGGAATAGGGCTATTGAGCATATTTTTGTCATCATTTGGCGGGAATTACTCTCTGGGAGTAATAATATTTGCTCTATTTTTTATTCTTGGATTATTGCTTGGATTAGCATATCTTGCAATATTGATTTACAATGCAATAAAACTTTCAATGGGCGCGGTTTCGTTTGTTGAAAGCGAAAAAAACATAATGGATGCGTTAAAAGATTCGTGGGAAATGACTGCGGGAAGCACGCTAAACATTTTTATAGGGCTGTTTTTGATTGGGCTTATTGTTGGCATAATAGTGGGAATAGGGATGATTCCTTCAATGGCGTATAATTTTGCGATAAGCTTTACAAATCCCGGGGCTGCCGGCGCAATTGGGTACATGATTGACCCGATTTATCTTTTGCTGTCAATTCCATATTTAGTGCTGCAGGCAGTTGGCTCAATAATGACTTACTTTGGGGCGATTGAAATTTATTCCCAGCTAAAAGGGGCAAATAAAGGGGCTAGCGCTGTATCTTTGGGCTCAAATGCCTCTAAAACTATAGTTAAACGGAGCTTTGCAGGGAAAAAGAAACTAAAGTAATCTTAGTGTGCTCTTTGGCAAATAAAGCCAAAAGCACTCATTTAACTTCTTCCAGTTAATAAGCGAAAAGTATATATATTCCTTTCTCGCAACATATATATTGGCACGCCAATTTTTTAGATGCGCGCCATAAGGTGGGTTGGTTAAATGAATAAATTACTTGGGATAACACTGGTTGCTTTGGCATTTTTAATGCTGAGCATAAACGCATTTGCATGCAATATCTCATTAACAAACTTTTCAACAGAACTAAGGCCAGAAAACACTGACTCATACTACTCAAGCATCTCAACAGCAAAGAATAATGACATTGATATTAAACTTGAATTTGAAGTAGATTCACATTCAGGAACTGACTGCCCGACAAACATCGGGGCGCAGGCAAAAATTTACAGATATAACTCAAACAACTCTACTTGGGAAAATTTTAGAACAACAAGCCTAAAAACACAGGAACTTTCAAATGACTCGTACATTTTTGTATGGAGCAACGAATTCAATACAGGAAATAGCTCAACTTACACAAGATATAGAGTGGACGGATTAATATTCAACTCTTCAACACAGCTTGACAAAATGGAAGCATACGCTGATGTAATTGACAATTCATGCTCGGGGATTAGACTAACAACTTCAACACTAACTGTGGATGAAGGAAGAACAGGCTCAAAAGTATTCACAATTGAAAACAACACAGATTATGACTTCACAATAGACAACGCAAGAGCATACTTTTCAAATTCGCTAATTAGAAACGGAAGAGTTGATTATGACTCAACAGTTCCAAGCAGATCAACAAGAAGCATAACTGTTTCAGTTGATGTGGGGACAGTTTCTTCAACTTCAACAACTACTGGAACGCTTGCGGTAAACGGAAGACTAAACTCAAATTCCTGCTCTGAATCAGATGTTGGAACAAGACTATTTGATATAACTGTGAGAGATACAGGGACAAATACAACAACAGATTATTACGACGACTATTATTACAATTCAACAAGCTCGGACTGCGATGATATAAGACTTGAATCAAAAACAATTTATGCAGACGAATCATCAAACGAGAAAGTAACATTTGCGCTGCAAAATTTATCAACAAAAAGATTTGAGATACTTGAAATATCAACAACATCAAACGGGCTGATAGCAGCTCCTTATATGAACGACCAGTATATTTTCCCAGGACAAGTTGGAAATGTAATACTAAACTTAACAACACCAAACGTAACAAGCGAAAGAGCATACAATAATTATGTGAAAGTAAGAGGAAAATTCGCTGACGGAAGAACATGCGAATTTAGAGACATAAATTCAATATACACAGTAAATGTGCTAAATCAAAGCGACTATGTTGAAACAGACTGCAGAGGACTAAACATCTCAGCCCCAAACGCATACAATATTGAAAACTTTGGCACAATGCAGTTCTCAATACAAAATATGACAAACAAAATTGCAACAATCTTTGTTGAAGGGACAGTGGATGCCACTCCAACAGTAATAACACTGCCAAGCGGCTCAACTATTGCAAGAGAATTAACAATCTCAATGAGCGCGCCAAGCGGACAATTAAATTTTAGGCCAATTGTTGACGGGTGCTCGCTTCCATCAAAATTTGTTGCACTGACAAACAGCGCTAAAGGGGAAGTAAAAAGCGTAAAAATGACTGCAACAACTGAATTTGACAAAAACAGCGGAAATACAATCCTTACAGTTGAACTAAACAATCCGACTTCAAAAGAATTTAACGGAACGCTTGAAATAAGCGCAGCAGGATTTAAGGACATAAAACAAAGCATCAGCCTTTCTCCTGGAGTAAATCATTCAACGCTTGTTCTTGAGCCGACAGGAACAGCCGCAAGCGGCAAAGGAAAAGCAACCTTTTACTTTGAAGGACAGAAAATTGAAACAGAATTTAATACAGGCCAAACAAACTCGCTTGCAGGATTATTTGCATTCGGAGCAGGAAATATGACAATCGGAATAGTTCTAATAGTGATAATTGCGGTAATAGTATTAGTTGGAATTGTCTCAGGAAGAGGAAATATAAAAGTTGAAAGAGACAACAGCCAAAAATGGACAAAATAAATAAGCCATAAGCTCGGGCAAAACAAAGTTTTTACGACGCAAATTTGGCAAACCTTCACAGCAGGTTTATAAAGGTTTAGCTGGGAAAATACATTATAGTTTGAGTACACTGCTCTATAAAAGTTGGTGAGCTTTTTTAGGGTAAATACCAAAAAACACTGTTTTTTGGTTCAAAAATCTCCAAAAGAAAGAGGTTTTTGCCACAAGCGCTAGGTAGGCGCCCAGTTACTCTGACATAAAACGAAAAATGTGATATAATGTCGGAATACAACGCTCCAAGACGAGGATCATTGTCTTACTATCCAAGAGTAAGGTCAAAAAAAGAAACTCCAAGCCTAAAAGGTTATGGAACAGAAAACAAGCCTCTTAATTTTTTAGCTTATAAAGTTGGAATGGTGCAGGTAATGGGAAAAAACGTGCACAAAGCAAGCCCAACATTCAACCACGAAGTTGTGGCGCCAGCAACAGTAATCGAATGCCCTCCATTAAAAGTATTTGGAGTAAGAGCATATGCTAAAGCAGAAATCGGATACGCTGCATTAAGCGATGTAATTAGCGAACACGTTGACAAAGAGTTAAAGAGAACTATTTTAAATTTTAAAGAAAAATCACAAGGCGCAGACAAGAAAGAAGCAAAGCCTGCAAAGAAGGATGATATTTACACAATGGCTGATTTTGAAAAAGAATTAGCTGACATAGAATACTTCACACTACTTGTTCACACACAGCCAAAATTCAAGAAAACTCCTGAAGTAAGCGAAGTTTTCCTTGGCGGAACAAAAGAACAGCAGTTGGCAGTTGCAAAAGAAAAATTAGGAAAAGAAGTAGCAATTGATGAAGTGTTCAAAGAAAATGAATTTTTAGACGTTAGGGCTGTAACCAAGGGAAAAGGATTCCAAGGCGCAGTAAAAAGATTTGGTGTAAGAACATTTAGACCAAAGCACAAAAAGCAGAGAGTTGTTGGATCAATCGGACCATGGCACCCTGCGACAGTAATGTTCACAGTTGCAAGACCCGGACAAATGGGATACCACAATAGAACTGAATCAAACAAGAAGCTAATTAAAATTTCTAAAACAGCAACAGACGTAAATCCAAAAGGCGGATTCAAAAATTACGGGCTTGTTGAAGCAAATTACGCATTAATCTTCGGATCAATTCCGGGGCCAGTAAAAAGATGCGTTGCATTAAGAAAATCACTAAGACCAGCACAGCAGAAGGGAGTTCAGCTTGCAGCGGTAGAAAAAATAATTGCGAACAATTAAATTTGATATTTGAAAGGTTGATTTTGGATGAAAGCAAATATTATTGGAATTGACGGAACTAGCAAGGGAAGCATAGACTTGCCAAAAGTATTTGAAACAGAATACAAGCCAAGACTAATCAAAAGAGCAGCGCAGGCAATACAAACTGCAAAGAAACAGCCAAAGGGAGCAGATCCTAGAGCTGGAAAAAAGAACACATCTACTTACATGGGTTATCGTGGAGTACCAGCTCCAAGAAGAACAATTAACGTTGAACACGCAAGACTTCCAAGACTAAAAAATAGAGGAGCTCTATTATACGGAAGAGTTGCCTGGGTTCCGCAGTCTGTTGGCGGAATAGCAGCGCACCCATTAAAAGCATGGGAAACAATAGAAGAAAGAATCAACAAAAAAGAAAAGAAACAGGCACTAAAGAGCGCAATCGCAGCAACAACAATGAAAGAAATTGTTTCACAGAGATTTATAGTTGAGAAAGAACTCCCAATAGTTGCAGAAGACAAGCTTGAAGAAGTAGCAAAAACAAGCGAAGTACTTGAAGCATTAAACAAAATCGGCGTAGGAAAAGATCTTGAAAACGCGAGAGGAAAAATAAGACACAGAGCGGGAAGAGGAAAATCAAGAGGAAGAATCTGGAAAGAAAAGAAAAGTGTTTTAATTGTTGCAGGAAAAAATTCTCCTGTTTTAAAAGCATCAAGAAACTTGCCAGGCGTAGAAGCAGTAACAGCGCAGTCACTAAACGTTGACTTATTGGCTCCAGGCGCAGAAGCAGGAAGACTTGTTGTTTGGACAAAGAGCGCAATAGAAGAACTTGGAAAAGAAAAAGTTCACGAAATAAAGCAGGTAAGAGAAACTAAAGCTGAAAAGAAAGCAGCAGAAGCAAAGAAAGATGTTAAAGCTGAAGCTAAAGCTGATGCAAAGAAAGAAGCTAAAGTTGAAGCAAAGAAAGAAGCGGCAAAAGAAGTTAAGGCAAAGTCTGTGAAGAAGTAAAATGATATTTAGTGATGATTTATGGTAAAATTGACTGACGCAGAAAAGAAACAGGCAGTTGTAGAAAAAACTCCTCACGAAGCGCATGAACACGAATCAAAGATTAGCGAAGCTAAGCCAAAAGAAGCTAAAGCTGAGAAGAAAGAAGCTAAGGCAAAGACTGAAGAAAAAGCATTAAAATCAACAGCAACACTTCACGATTTAGAAGTATTGCTTTACCCGTTAGTAACAGAAAAAGCAGTTAACATGATAGAAGCGGAAAACAAGATTACATTTGTAGTAAATGACAACACAAACAAAACAGAAATAAGAAAAGTATTGCAGGAAGCATACGGCGTGAAAGTTGAGAAGATTAATGTTGTTAGAGACATGAAAGGAAGAAAGAAAGCAATCATAAGACTTGACAAGAAATTCAAAGCAAGCGAACTTGCAACAAAGCTTGGAGTGCTGTAAAATTTATAATTTAAATTTGAAAAGTGATAAAAAATGGGAAAACGATTAATCTCACAGAGAAGCGGAAAAGGAAGCCATACATTCAAGGCAAAGCACAAAGGAATTGAAGCTAAATACATTATCCAGCAGTCTGACGAAATGATGAAAGGCGAAGTGTCGGATTTAATAAAAGAAAACGGAAGACACGCAATAATTGCAGAAATTACATTTGTAAACGGGGCAAAAGAATACCTTCCAGCAGCAGAAGGATTAGCTCTTGGAAAGAAAATCCAGCAGGGAAAAGGAATAGACATTGAAGTAGGAAACGTATCTTACTTAGGCGACTTGCCTGAAGGATGCCCAGTATTTAATATTGAAAAAATTGCAGGAGACGGAGGAACACTTGTAAAATCAAGCGGAACTTACGCCCTATTAATGGCAAAAGACAGCAAGAAAGTAACAGTAAAAATGCCTTCAGGCGCAATGCTGACTTTCCCTCTAAACGTAAGAGCAACAGTGGGAAACATCTCATGCGGCGGAAGAGAAGACAAGCCTTTAGTAAAAGCAGGAAACAATTATCATTTATTCAAATCAAAGAGAAAGATGTATCCTAGAGTTAGAGGGGTAAAGATGAACGCGGTAGACCACCCATTCGGTGGAGCTTCACACAAGCCCGGAAAATCGAAGAGCACATCAAGAAACGCGCCACCAGGAAGAAAAGTTGGTGCAATCGCTTCTTCAAGAACAGGAAGGAGGAAGAAGAACTAAAGTTGAAGAACTCTTTGCAAATGCAAAGAGTATTTTTAATTTTTGGTTTTTTTTTTACATTTAGCAGGTGAAGAAAAATGGCAGCAATAACAAAAGAATTGACATTTAGAGGAAAGAAGCTTCCTGAGCTTCAAGCGCTAAGCGTTGCAGAATTCGCAAAGCTATGCACTTCAAGAGCAAGAAAATCACTGCTAAAAAACGGCGTGAACAAGAAGATGCTAAAAAAAGTTGAAGCATTCAAGAAAAACCCAAAAGCAAAAGCAATTAGAACACACAGAAGAGACTGGGTAATAGTGCCAGCAATGATAGGCGCAAAATTCGCAGTGCACAAAGGAAAAGAATTTGAAAGCATCGAAATTACAGTTAAAATGTTAGGACATTACTTAGGAGAATTTGCATTAACAAGAAAGAAATTACAGCACGGAAAAGCAGGAATCGGAGCAACAAAGAGCTCGACTGCAGTAACCGCAAGAGGATAAAATTAGGATAAAATTTATTGGTGAAGAAAATGGCGAAAAGCAATTACCAGGCAGAAGTTGGAAAAGCAAGCAAG
This sequence comes from uncultured archaeon, assembly GCA_964551375.1. Classification (GTDB taxonomy): domain Archaea; phylum Iainarchaeota; class Iainarchaeia; order Iainarchaeales; family JAAZKV01; genus JAAZKV01. Next base: position 923,773 of record CAZKBG010000001.1, read on the forward strand.
ACTGCAAGAGCAAAAATAAACAATGCTCCAATCTCAGTTAAATACTCTACTGAAATCTGCAACAAAATAAAGACACGAAGAGTGAATGAGGTAATTGAATGGCTGAACAGAATCGAAGCCCACGAAGAATTCCTTCCGCTTAACAAATACCACAAGAAAGTTGCCCACAGAAAGGGAGACTCAAAGAGCGGAGAAAAAGCGGGAAGATTCCCTGAAAAAGTAGCAAGAGAATTTGTTAAATTACTTGAACTTGCAAAGTCAAACGCGGACTTCAAGGGATTTGACGCTGAAAAATTAATGATTATCCACGCATTCGCAAATATGGGGATGAACAGATACAGCTACCAGTCAAAAGGAAAAATAGCTGGAAAAGCAAGAAGAAGAAACGCGACAAACATAGAAGTAATCGTGCAGGAAGCAAAATAAATTTGGAGAATGAAATTTACAGGTGTCACAATGATTGAACGAACATTCATACAAAAAAGTTTCAATAAAATGGAACTTGAAGAATACTTAACAAAGAAACTTGATAGAGCAGGCTTTTCGCACTTAGAAATAATCAAGACACCTCTTGTAACAAGAATAGTTCTTTACGTTGCAAAGCCAGGGCTAGCAATCGGAAAAGGCGGATCGACTATAAAATTACTAACTGACATTGTTGCAAAGAAATACAAAATAGACAATCCGCAGATTGAAATACAGGAAATAAAAAACCCTAACTTAAACGCTAAAATCCTTGCAGAAAGAATGGCTGGGATGATACAGAGAGAATTCTCATGGAGAAGCATTGCATACAAATTAGTAAAAGATGTAATCGACTCTGGAGCCCAAGGAGTTGAACTTGTAGTTAAAGGAAAATTATCCGGAAAAGGCGGAAGAAAGAAAAAAGTAAGAATTGCATACGGATACATGAAGAAGCTTGGAGCACAGACTAAATGGGTTGACTCAGCAAAAGCAGCAGCATATCCAAAAGCTGGAGCAATAGGAATCAGACTGATGATAATACATCCTGATGTAATCTTCCCTGATAAAGTTGACGCTAAAAAAACAATTACAAAAATGAAAGCATCACAGATTGAAGCAAAAGAACAGCTTGAAAAGAAAGAAGCAAAAGCTGAAGTAACTGCTGAAGTTAAAACTGAAGCAAAAGTTGAAGCTAAGGCTGAAGTAAAAGCAGAAGCAAAAGCAGAAGAAAAGAAGGAAGCAAAACACGAACACAAAGAAGCTAAAAAAGAAGTTAAGCACGAACACAAGGAAGCAAAGAAGGAAGTAAAACACGAAGCAAAGGCAGAAGCGAAATCAGCTGAAGCAAAGTCAGATCCAGTGGCAGAGGAAAAGAAGTAAGTTTGAAAATTTGAAAAGGGATATTTATGACAAAAAAGCACCAGGAATTATTAAAAATGACTGAGAATGAGCTTAACGCTAGAGCCATAGAGCTAAAGCAGGACCTTGCAAAAGAAAGAGCGACAGTTGCAAGCGGAACAAGAAGCGAAAAACCTGGAAAAATAAGAAAAATACGAAGAGAAATAGCAAGAATACTTACCGCAATGAATGCAAAGAAAAAAAAGGGGGAAAGGAAGTAAATGCAAGAAATTGACAAGATCAGCGGATTACCAAAGGATTTGTTTGACATTAGCAATATTGCTAAAGAACAGCAAAAAATCAAGGTTGATGTAATAAGGAGAAAATTCTCCAAATTCGTAACACTGGTAACAGGAATTGATGACAAAGACACAGTAAAAGAACTTGGAAAAGAAATGAAACAAAAATTTGCATGTGGCGGAACAGTAAAAGACAATGAAATTGAATTACAAGGGAAACACAAAAATAAGGTTGTAGAATTTTTGATTAAAAAAGGTTATAAGAAAGAATTAATCGAAGCAAGAGGATGAAAGTGGGAGGATGATAAAGGAAAAAAAATACGAGATCACAAAGGAAAACCTATCGGCGCACGAATTAATCGGCCTGAAGGTGAAAGTGATCAAAAGCAGCGACAATGCAAGGATTGGAATAAGCGGAATTATCGTTGATGAAACGCAAAATACGCTAAAAATCCAAGGCAAGCACAACGGCAAACAAAAAGAATTTATCATACCGAAAAAAGAATGTGAATTTGAATTTGAAATTGGAGATGAAAAGGTTATAATTAAAGGAAATGAGATTGCAAAAAGACCGCAAGATCGAACAAAGGATTGGAGGAATTAATGATGGCTGAAAAGAAACCAAAGACAGAAAAGAAAAAGTCACAAGAGACAGTAATGCAAATGAAAAGAGAAGAAACTAAATTCCCGATTCGCGGAAACATATTCGAAGGAAGAGTAATCTCGGCAAAAGCAAACAAGACAGTTACAGTTGAAAGACAATTGACTCAGTACATAGCAAAGTACGAAAGGTACAAAAAAATCAGATCAAGAATTAAAGCGCACAACCCTGAAAGCATAAACGCAAAAGAAGGGGACTGGGTAAGAGCAGGAGAAACAAGAAGAATCTCAAAAACAAAGTCATTTGTAGTAATGGAAGTAATCAAGGGGCAGAGACAGTAAGAGAATAAAATTTATCGGTGATTATGATGAGAGCAATGAGTATACTAAACAACAAAGGATTAACTCTACACAGCAGAATACTCTGCGCGGACAACTCAGGCGCAAAAGAAGTTGACATAATCTCAGTATTCGGATACAAGAGCAGGAAGAAACAGTACCCGGCTGCAGGAATAGGCGGACTTGTTAACGTTGTAGTTAAGAAAGGAAAGCCAGAAATGAAGGGAAAGATTGAAAGAGCTGTAATCATAAGAACAAGACAGCAGTTCAGACGCCCAAACGGAATGAGAGTTAAATTTGACGACAACGCAGTTGTTTTAGTTGATGAAGAAGGACTTCCAAAAGCATCAGAAATAAAAGGATGCGTAGCAAAGGAAGTAGGCGAAAGATTCCCAAAAGTTGCGGGACTAGCGCCAATGGTAGTTTAAATTTAGAAATGGATGATTGAAAAGGTGAAAAGATGAGCAAGAAACCAAGCAAGTCAAGGAAGCAGATGTACAACATGCCGATGCATAAAGTAGCAAAAGCAATGGCTGCGCATTTGAGCGAAAAGTTGGCAAAAGAGCTTGGAAAGAGATCAATCAGCCTGAGAAAAAATGACGTTGTTAAAATCATGCGAGGAGAATTTGCTGGAAAAGAAGGCAAAATAAAATCAGTTGAAAGAAAATCAAGAAAAGTTTTCATTGAAAAAATTGTTAAGAAGAAATCAAACGGAGCAGAAAGAGACGTTCCAATTGATTCATCAAATGTATTAATAGTTGACATTGACAGAACAGACAGAAAGAGATTTGCAAGCAAAAAGGAGGCGAAAGAATGAGCACTAAAGGAGAAAGCAAGAGATCAAAAGCAATCAGCATGCCAAAACAGATAAACATGGGAAGAAAAGGAAACTACTGGACAATAAGAGCTAAATCAGGCCCTCACAACAAAGAAACAGCGATGGCTTTAGGCTTAATAATTCGAGATTTCGCAAAAGTAGCAACTACGCTAAAAGAAGCAAAAGAAATTTTAAACAACGGAGAAGTAAAGGTAAACGGAATAGTTCGAAACGAACACCAGTTCCCTGTTGGATTATTTGATATTGTATCAATAGAAAAGCAGAAATTATTTTTCAGAATAATGCTTGACGACAAAGAGAGATTATTGGTAAAATTGCTGGATAAAAACAGCATGGAAAAAATAAGCAAAGTTTCATCAAAGATAATGACAAGCGACGGAATCCAAATAACAACAAACGATGGAAGAGTATACACGGGAATAAAAGCAAACGTAGGGGATTCGCTAAAAATTAAACTGCCTGAAGGAAAGGTTGAAGAAGTTCTTGAATTCAAGGACGGCTCTACAGCTTATCTTACAAAAGGAGCTCACTGCTCTGAACTGGCAACAGTAAAAGGAATAATTGAAGGAACAGCAAGAAGAGCAAAGCTTGTGAAACTTTCAAATGGAAAAGAAGATTTTGAAACAATAGCGGAAAATGTTTTCATAATCGGAAAAAATAAAGCAGCTCTAGCGGAGATGCACTAAACAAAAGGACAAATGAAGAGGAAAATTGGATTTAAGTGAGTGTTATGCAGGAAGTATTGTTGGATAAAGTTGTAGTAAATATGGGCGTAGGTTCTGAGCCCGAAGACATGAAGAAAGGCACATTGATAATGCAGTTAATCACTGGAATGAAGCCTGCTCAGACAATATCCCAAGCAAGAATACCTGACTGGGGACTAAGACCAGGAATTCCAATAGGAATAAAAGTAACGCTAAGGGACGAAAAAGCAATGGCATTTTTGAAAAAAGCATTCATAGCAAAGTCAAACAAGTTAGCTGAAAAAAGCTTTGACAAAGCGGGAAACTTTGGATTTGGAGTAAGAGAATATATTGACCTTCCTGACGCAAAGTATGACCCAAAACTTGGAATAAAAGGATTTGATGTTTTAGTATCACTGAAGAAAAAAGGATACAGAGTAAAACTAAGAGCGCTTAAGACAACAAAAGTAGGCGCAAAACAGAAGATTACAAAAGCGGAAGCAGTTCAATTCGTAAAAGACATGGGAATTGAGGTTGAATAATTATTTTAAGAGGCAGATGAATATGGTAGACTTTGAAGCAAAGGCTGTTCTTGTAAAGAGGAAGCAGAAATCAAAAAATGACAAGATGAAGAAAAGAACGCCTGGCGAAAGAGAATGCAAAATATGCGGAACAAGAAAAGGCATGATAAGAAAGTACAAAATGGGTATTTGCAGAAGATGCTTCAAAGAAAGAGCTAACGATTTAGGTTGGGAGAAATACTGAGGTGATGAAATGGCACAACAAGATCCAATAGTTGACGCACTCGCGAAGATAAGAAATTCAGAAGTGGCATCAAAGACAGAATGCACAGTTAAACCTGCCTCAAATTTCTTAGGCGACATACTGAAGATAGCAAAAGACAACGGTTACATTAACGACTACAAAAAAGAAGACGCAAACGGAATAATTTCATTTAATATACAATTAAGCGGAAAGATGAACGAATGCAAGGCAATAAAACCAAGATACGCTGTTAAGAAAACAGAGTTTGAAAAATACGAAAAAAGATACCTTCCTGCAAGAGATGTTGGACTATTAGTAGTATCAACTTCGCAAGGGTTAATGACTCACGCAGAAGCAAAGTCAAAGAAACTCGGAGGAAGACTAATTGCATTCATGTATTAATGAACTTGCAAAAAACAATAGGTGATAATTATGGCTGGAACAATGATAAAGACAATAAAACTGCCAAGCGAAATACACGCAAGTCTTGAGGAAGGGCACTTGACTCTAAAAGGGCCTAAAGGAAGCCTGACAAGAGAATTCAAAAACTACAGACTAAAAGTTACAGCCCATGGAAATGAGGTTAAAATTGAAGGAACTCCAAACAACAAGCAGACATTAGTATTAATCGAAACACTTACAGCGCACATTAGAAACATGGTTGAAGGATTAATTTACGGTTACAAATACCAGTTGAAAGTTGTTTACTCGCACTTCCCAATGTCACTAGCGGTTGAAAAGGGAACAGTAAATATCAAAAACTTCCTTGGAGAAAAATTCCCAAGAAAAGCTCCAATAATCGGAAGCACAAAAGTTGAAGTTAAAGGACAGGACGTTACAGTTAGCGGAATTGACAAAGATGCTGTCGGACAGACTGCGTCAAATATGGAAAAGAAAACAAAAGTGAAGAACAAGGATATAAGAAGATACCAGGACGGAATATATCTTGTTGAAGTTTCAAACATGGAAGAAAAGAAAAAAGGAAAATTAATCGAAGAAATAATTGAGAAGAAGTAATTTTTGAAAAACGGTGAATTTTATGGCTGAAAAGAAAGCAACGGACAAAAAGTATGCTGAAAAAGCAGACGCTAAAGTTGAAAATGCAAAAGCTGAAACTTTAAAGACTGAAAAACAGTCTGAAAAAGCTGAAAGCAAAACCGAAAGCAAGGCAACAACTGCTGTAAAGAAAGAAGCTAAGAAATTCATCCAGTACGTTAAAAAAGAAAACAAGGCAAAAAGCAAGGAAGCAAGAGAAAACCAGAAGAAGCTATTGGCAAAAACTCACACTCCTGTATTTAGAGGAAGATTCGGAAAGAAAAACATCCGAAGAAAATCAATCGCAAAATGGGACAAGTGGAGAAAACCTCACGGAATTGATCTTGACAAGGGATTACAGCACGGATTTCGGCCAAAAATCGGATACGGAAGAGCTGTTGAAATTAGAGACATACACCCATCAGGATACATTGATGTTTTAGTATGCAACATAAATGATCTTGAAAAAATCAATCCAAAAGTTGAGGCAGCAAGATTCTCAAGAACTATTGGAAAAAGAAAAAGAAATGAATTAATGAAAAAAGCAAACGAAAAAGGAATTTGGGTATTAAACTAAGGATAATATTTAGCTAGGTGGATTTGATGGAATCAAAAAAAGCAAAGGAACTCGCAGCAAGAATACTAAAAGTCGGAGAAGGAAGAATATTCATTCAGCCTGACCAAGTATCAAAAGTTGCTGAAGCAATGACAAAAGACGATATAAGAACATTAATTGCTGAAAGAGTAATCAAGAAAAGAGCATCTGCCAGCCAAAGCATGGGAAGAGCAAGAGCATTAAAAGCCCAGAGAGCAAAAGGAAGAAGAAGAGGAAAAGGAAAAAGAACTGCAAGAAAGAGAGTAAGAATGGAGCAGAGAGACAGCTGGATCGGAAGAGTAAGATCACAGAGAAGCACACTTAGAGAATTAAAAGAAAAAAATCCTGAAGCAGTAAAAGCAGCAGGATACTCAAAGACCTACAAGAGAATTAAAGGAAATTACTTTAGAGGAAAAAGACATTTAGTTGAATACATAGAGGGGGCGAAGTAAAATGGCTCACAAATCCACATATGAAGTACAATTTAGAAGAAGACGCGAAGGAAAGACAGATTACAAGAAGAGACTTGCTTTAGTAAAATCAAAGAAAGTAAGAATCGTTGTAAGAAAAACAAACACAAGAATCATCGCACAGGCTATGAAATTCGACCTTAAAGGAGATATTGCAATTGCATCAGTTGATTCAAAAGAACTAAAGAAGTACGGATGGCACGGAACAAACAACACTCCATCAGCATACTTAGTTGGATTCTTGCTTGGAAAGAAAGCCGGAAAACAGCCATGTGTTCTTGACATCGGGAGAAAACACCCAAGCCACGGAAGCGTAATCTTTGCTGCATTAAAAGGAGCAGTTGACTCAGGGCTTGAAATGCCATACAGCGCGGACGCAGTGCCAAGCGAAGACAGATTAAACGGAAAAGTGCTTGATGATTACGCAAAGAAATTAGGCGACAAGGCAAAAGTTGTATTTGCAAGTTACATAAAGGAAGGAATCCAGCCAGGAACTTTCCAAAAAACTTTCGAAAAAGCAAAAGCTGAAATTGCGAAGGTGAAAGCATGAATAGACGAGGCGAAAATAAAGGACCAACTGCAGGAAAGCACGGCGGAAACAGAAGACCAAGAGCTGAAGAAACTGAAATCGAAAAGATTGAAAGAGAAATAGTTGAAAGACAAGCGGTTTTAGCAAATTGGGTTCCAAAAACTGATCTTGGAAGAGCAGTAAAAGCTGGAAAAATTACAAACATTAACGAAATATTTGACAAAGGAATGAGAGTAATGGAGCCTGAAATAATGGATTCATTATTAAAACTTGAAGACCACTTAATTCAGCTTGCGAGAACAACAAGAGTTACAAGAGCTGGAAGAAAATACTCTTACAGAGCAGAAGTAATCGTTGGAAACAAAGACGGATTTGTTGGGGTAGGAACAGCAAAAGACGCTGATAGATTCCCAGCAATCAACAAAGCAAAAAGAGTTGCAAAATTAAACTTAATAAGAATATACAGAGGATCAGGCTCATGGGAAGAGCAGGCAACTGACGAAAAACACTCGGTTCCATTCAAAGTTGAAGGACAAACAGGAAGTGTAAGAGTAACATTAATGCCTGCGCCAAAAGGAACTGGACTGGCTGTGGGAAAAGCAATAAGGCCAGTGCTTGAACTTTCAGGAATCAGAAATGTTTGGGGAAGAACAAAAGGAAGATCATCTATACACTTAAACTTTGTATTAGCAGCGATTGATGCTCTGTCACAAACAGGAAAAATGAAAGCATCAAGAGACATTGAAAGAAAAATGCAAAAAGAAGTAAGAGCACATTAAATGGAGAATTAGGATTGTTTAGAGCGTGATTTTATGTATGCAGTAATAAGAATCAGAGGAACAGTAAATGTTGGGCCAAAAATCAAAAGAGCACTTGAACACTTAAACCTCAGGAGAATAAACAACCTAAGCCTTTGGGCAGTTGACAAGAAAACCGAAGGAATGCTTAACATTGTAAAAGACTACGCAACATACGGAAAAATAAACGACGAGACTCTAAAAGAATTAATCTCAAAAAGAGCAAGACCTGTTGTAGCAGGCGCAAAAATTGACGCTAAGAAGGCAGTTGAAGAATTAAAAAAAGGAAAAACTCTGGCGCAAGTTGGAATAAAAAACTGCTTTACTCTAAGCCCGCCAGCTGGCGGATTTGAAAGAAAGGGAGTAAAAGCTCCTTACTCACTGGGCGGAGCGCTTGGAAACAGAAAAGAAGAAATAAGCGAAATGATTGTAAAAATGATTTAATTATTTGGAGAAAAGAAAGGTTATATTTGTTAAGAGCAGTTGGGTGAAAGCAATGGTTGAAAGAAAACGAAGAAAGAAAAACAAGCTAAGAGGACAGCGAACAATGGGAGCAGGCAACACCAAAAACCGAAGAGGGGCTGGCTCAAGAGGCGGAAGAGGAAAGTCAGGAGCAAACAAGCACAACTTTCACACAATCGGAAGACTAAAACCTGCTTTATACAGACTTGGCGCTGAAAAGAAAGGAAAAGAAATCACTCTTGCAAGACTAGATTTAACACTTGACGATTTAGTAAGCACAGGAAGAGTTGCAAAAGAAGGCGACAAATACATTGTAACAAAGAAATCTGGTTACGCTAAAGTTTTAAGCCAGGGCGAAGCAACGCACAAAATAGTGCTGAAAATAAACGCCTCAAAGAAAACAATTGATAAAATCAAAAAAGCGGGCGGAAAGTTTGAATTCGCAAAGAAAGGATTCAAAACTGATGACACTGTATTCAGCGGAGACGAAGCGGATGAAGATCTTGAATTCGAAGAAGCTGAAGGAGAAGTTGAAGAGAAGTAAAACTCTCTTCAAAAAAATTTTTTAAAGCCTTAAAGAGGGGGCTTGAGCATAAATTGGTTTTGGCTGTTCAAAAAATAAGAAGGCTTAAAAACCCATTTACATTATTTTAATTAGAAAACATAATTTTTGAAAAAATAATAGCGGGTGAATGGATTGGGAGCAATAATTGACACACTTGTAGGAATATCCCAGTACTTGCCTGAAATTAAACGCCCGGAAAAAGAAGTAACTTTTAAAACAAAAATGCTCTGGACTCTTGTTGCCCTATTAATCTTTTTCATAATGGCAAAAATAAGGCTTGTAGGACTTGATGTGACAAGCCAAAGCGTTCAGCAGATAATTTTCGCGCAAACACTGCTTGCAAGCGAAGTTGGAACAATAATAACAGCAGGAATCGGGCCAATTGTAATGGCATCAATCTTTTTACAGCTTTTTTCAGGAGCAAAACTAATCAACCTTGACCTTGGAAGCCAGGAAGGAAGAGCAAAATTCCAACAGCTTCAAAAAATACTTGCAGTAGTATTATGCTTTGTTGAAGGATTCATTTACGTAGCAAGCGGACTATTAACTCCAATCGGCGGAGGAGGAATAATGAACCCAATGACATTATTTTTAACTTTGCAAATAGCCGCAGGCTCGCTGATATTATTATACTTAGACGAAATAGTTTCAAAATACGGAATCGGCTCAGGAGTAAGCTTATTTATCGCAGCAGGAGTAACTGGCGGATTATTTTGGGCAACATTATTCCCTCCGATTGAAACAGCGCTTGACCCAGGACTTGCATCAGGAGGAATATTATTCAGAATGTTTGCGACAGGAGACCCGACATTAATTTTGCCAATAATAGGTGTGATAGCAATTTTCTTAGTAGTTGTATTTGCCGAAGGAATGCATGTAAATATTCCAATAACAATGGGCTATAGGGGAACAGGCGGAAGATATCCTGTTAAATTTTTGTACGTAAGCAACATGCCTGTAATTTTAGCAATGGCGCTTTTTATGAACTTCCAGTTATGGGCATTATTTGTCCAAAAAGTTCCAATCCTTGGGCAAATCCTAAGCGGAATTGCGTGGGCGACAAATGTTCCAAACATCGGCGGATTAAGCCTTGTGCACGGACTAATAGTCCAGGGGTTTACTAATGCCGCAATGATTGCAATTGCGCAAGGGATTGTGTTCTTAGCATTATTAATAATCGCATGTGTTGTATTTGGATGGTTCTGGGTTCAAATGGGAAACCAGAGCACAGGAGCAGTTGCAGCTCAGCTTGAAAGAAGCGGAATGCAGATACCAGGATTTAGAAGAGACAAGAGAGTTATTGAAAAAGTGCTTGAAAGATACATTCCTCCAATCACAATCCTTGGCTCAATATTTGTTGCATTACTTGCGGGCTTAGGAGACTTTGTTTTAGCAGGAGTAACAAGCGGAACAGGAATATTACTAACTGTTGGAATCATATACCGTTTCTACGAAGAAATCGCAAAATCACAGCAGGAACTCTTGGCAAAATACCTTGGAAAAATGTGAATAAAAGGTAATTAGCAAAGAAATTTGATATTTATAAATAATAATTAGATTTTAGAGGCAATTTTAGGAGGCTTGATAAGAGCCTTTTTAAAGGTTGTCTTTAAGAAAATAATTATACTGGTGAGTAAAAAAAGGGTGAATGTTTGGTTCCTGCACAGGCAATACTGGCAATTACAGTAGGACTTGCTGCAATAACGAAGATTCTCCAGAGGAAATTTGGAAACAGGGAAAAAGTAAAAGAACTCCAGTTGAAGATGAAGGATGATAATAAAAGATTTAAAGAATTGTTTAAGGAGGCAGATAAAAACAAGAAAGAGATTGACGAGTTGCAGACGAGAATTTTGCAGACAAATATGGAAATAATGAACTCAACAATGAAGTTGAATTTCATAATACTTCCGGTTTTTTTGCTCGCGCTCTGGGGAATGGGTTTTCTATTCACAGGAGTAATTTTTGAATCAATAATTCCGCTGCCAAGATTTTTAGACTTCTCAATCTGGAGCCCCGGAAGCTGGATACCTGCATGCGTATTTAACGGCGGAGAATGCCTGACAATGCAGACAGGGTATTACAAAGCTTATTTCTTTTATTATTTGATTGCAACAATTGTATTTGGAATTATTGAAAAAATATATGATATGGCAAAAAAGAGAAAATGATTTTTAAAATTTGGAATTTGAAAAAAATATTTGGATAATATTTATTGGTGATGAAATGGTTGCTCCCGGAAAACGAAGAATGCAGTACAAGAACAAAAAAACAGCTACTGAAACAAAAAGAGAATACTTCAAGGGAAAGCACAAAAAAATCAAATGCTCAATAACAGGAAAACCATTAGCAGGAGTTCCGCATGAAACAAAAGCAGGACTTTTGGGAAAAAGCAAGAGCGAAAAGAGACCAACAGCTCCGTTTGGAGGAATACTTTCAGGCGAAGCGAGAGAAGATGTGTTTATTGAACTTGGAAAAGTTGTTGCAGGCGTTAAAGGAATAGACGATGTTGACGACAAATACAGAAAATATGTAAAACAGGCGATGAAAAGAGCGGATATTAATTAATTGGATGAATTTTTGAGGAAAAAGATGTGATAGTTATGGATGTTGGCCAAGTTTGCATAAAAACAAAAGGAAAAGAGGCGGGAAGAACAGTAGTAGTTTTGTCAAAGCCAAAAGAAGGAAAAGTATTAGTCGACGGGCCAAAAGTAAAGAGAAAAACATGCAATGTTTTGCACTTATTCCCAGTGGGAAAAGAAGTAAAAGTAAAAGAAGAAGCTTCGCACGATGAAGTAATGAAGGCTTTGAAGTAATTATATTTGGAAATGAATGAGTTGATAAACAATGGCAGCAGCAGAATTTAATTATATAGTACGTGTAATCGGAAAAGACCTTGACGGCACAAAAAACATAGAAACAAGCCTGCAGGGAATAAAAGGAATAGGGCAGAGAGTTGGCGGGCTAATAGCAACTCAATTTAGAAAAGAAAACAAAATCGCAAGAGGAAGAAGACTTGGCGAACTAACTAATGAAGAAATAAAGAAACTTGAGGACGTTATACTTGCTCCTGAAAAACACAAACTTCCTGTGTGGACATTAAACAGACAGAAAGATATTGAAACAGGCGCTGACAAGCACTTGACAATGAACGATTTAGCATTCTCACTAAGAACAGACCTTACAAACATGGCTGAAATAAAGTCATACAAAGGACTAAGACACATGTGGGGACTGACAGTAAGAGGACAGAAGACAAAGAGCAAACACAGAGGAAAAGGCGGAACTGTTGGTGTAACAAAGAAAGATGTCGGCAAGCCAGCTGCAGGAAAACCTGCGCCAGCTAAGGACGCTAAGAAGTGATGATTATGGGTGACCCAAAGAAGAAACGAAAACAATTTGACAGACCAAGACGATCTTTCCAGAAAGAGAGAATCGAAAAAGAAAGAGACTTAAAGAAAGTATACGGTCTGAAAAACAAAAGAGAACTTTACAGATCAGAAACAATCATAAGAACAAAAAGAGGGACTGCAAGAAAGTTACTTGCTTTGGCGCTTGAAAACAGACTTAAGAGAGAAAAAGAACTTCTTGATTCACTAAAAGTTATGGGAATCTTAAGAGGAACACCATCTCTTGACGATGTGCTTGTACTGACTCCAGAGGCACTACTTGAAAGAAGACTTCAGACAATTGTATGGAGAAAAGGAATGGCAAACACTCCAAAGCAGGCAAGACAATTCATTGTACACGGACACGTTCAGATTGACGGAATGAAAGTTGACAAGCCAAGCTATATAGTTGGAGCTGACGAAGAAGCAAAAATAACATGGCACGGCGACGAAATGATGTTTGAACAGAAGAAACAAAAAGTTTCAAAGAAAGACCACGCGAAAGCGGAAAAAGAATCAGAACTAAAGAAACAGTTCGACGAAGCAAAGCCTGTTGAAGCAAAAAAAGAGGCTAAGGAATAATATTTGGTGATGAAATGGCAGAAAATAGAGGAGTAATCCACATTTATGCAACGCATAACAATACAATGATGCTACTGACAGACTTAACAGGCGCAGAAACAATCTCAAAAGCAACAGGCGGAATGGAAACAAAAGCACAGCACAAAGAAGGCTCTCCTTACGTTGCAATGAAGTTAGCTGAAAATATTGCAAATGCTGCAAAAGAAAAAGGAATACGCGAAGTGTTTGTAAAAGTAAGAGGACACGGCGGAAACAGAAGCCCTTCACCAGGAACAGGCGCAGAAGCAGCAATAAGGTCACTTACAAGAAACGGCCTAAGAATCGTTTCAATTGAAAACGTAACTCCGCTTCCTCACGATGGGTGCAGAAAGCAGAAGAAATTCAGAGGAAAATCACAGAAGTAAATAAATTAAATTTAAAGGTGTAAAAAATGGACATAAAAAAAGTTTATGAAAAAGGAACTGTTACAAAATACCTTGTAAAAGGAACTGACGCTTCGTTCATGAACACACTAAGAAGAACAGTAATGACAAAAGTTCCATGCCTTGCAATAGACCAGATACAAATTTATGAAAATGACTCAGTAATCTTTGATGAGATGCTCGCAAACCGACTTGGGCTTCTTCCAATCAAAACTGATGTTAAAGGATACAAAAAAGGCGACACAGTAAAATTGGTTTTGGAAAAAACAGGCCCGTGCCTTGTAACAAGCAAAGACATAAAATGCACAGACCCAAAAATAGAAATACTTGACAAGAAAATTCCAATTACAAAACTCGGAAAAGAGCAGAATATTAAAATTGAAATGACTGCAGTAATGAACACTGGAAGCGAGCACGTAAGATTCCAGCCGGCAATTGTTTCATACAACGAGCTTATTGAAGTAATTAACGACAAAAGCTATGACACTAAAGCAATTTTAGCAGAAGTTCCAAAAGGAGCAATGGAAGTAAAAGCGGGAAAATTATTCTTCGCTGACCCTTACAACACAGAACAGCAGAACCAGCACCTTGACATACTAAGAAAACACGGCGTGAAATTCGAATACAGCAAGACTGACTTTGTATTATCAATAGACTCAACAGGACAAATGACTCCAAGAGAATTACTTGAGAGCGCAATTGGCCAGTTGACTCTAAATCTTGACGCGCTCGATGAGCAAATCAAGAAGTTATAAGGTTAATGATTCACAAAGTGAATCAAGACCGGCCGAACTTGACGGCTCAAAGGGGATTAGCCAGAAAAAAGCTAAGCCAAGCTGGGACAAAGTAAAATCGGCATTGGTTAAGCAGGGGTTCCCGAGCGGTCAAAGGGGCAGGACTTAAGATCCTGTGGCTTAGTGCCTTCGCAAGTTCGAATCTTGTCCCCTGCATGAATAGTTAGAATGATATTTAGTAATTGAAATTGATGTGATAAAAAATGGCAAAAAAGTTAGAAACAATAAAGCTCATTGCGAGCCTTGAAAAAGCAGCTAAGTCAACAGAAAGCGCTATATGGGCGGATTTGGCAGAAAGATTAGTTAAGCCAACAAGAAATAAAGTAGTGGTTAACCTTGACAAGCTTAATGTAATGGCAAAGAAGAACAAGGGAAAAATACTTCTTGTGCCTGGAAAAGTTTTAGTTAAAGGCGAACTGACTGAAAAAGCAAAAGTAGTTGCAGTAAACGCTTCAGAAGGCGCAAAAGCAAAAATCGCAGCCAAAGGGGAATTTATTTTACTAAAAGATTTCGCAAAAGATGTAAGCAGAGTTAAAGCAAGCGAAATAGTCATAGTAAAGTGATTAAAGCCAAAATGGGGATATGATTTACAAGGTGTTATAGTATGATGGTAATAGACGCAAAAGGACTTGTTGCAGGAAGAATAGCAACAAAAGTGGCAAAATCACTAATAAACGGCGAAAGCGTAATAGTTCTAAATGCACAAGATGCAGTAATGACAGGAACCAGAAACAGCATAATTGAAAAATTCAAGAGAAGAGTTGACGCAGCAGTAAAGTCAAACCCTCACTACGGACCAAAATACGCAAGAATTCCTGACAGAATGTTCAGACGAATGGTTAGAAACATGCTTCCAACAACAAAAAGAGCAAAAGAAAGACTGATAAAAAAACTTTCAGTATACAACTCAGTTCCAGCAGAGCTTGCAAAAGAAAAAGCAGTTACTTTTGAAATGTTTAAATGCAACGAAAGACACGCATTCATGACATTTAAGGAAATCGCGCTAGAACTTGGCGGAAGATGGTAATTTTTAAGGTGTAAAAAATGGACGAAGAAAAGAAAGTAAAGCCGGCAGCAAAGAAAGCAGGAATGATTGTTAAAGCAAAAAAGAAAACTGCTATCGCAAGAGCTGTAATCCGAAAAGGAACAGGCGTAGTAAAAGTAAATTCAATGAATTTGACAGCATACGCAAAAGGGTACATCGGCGCGCTTGTAAGCGAACCAGTAAGACTTGCAGGAGACGCTGCAAAAGAATTTGATATTGACGTTACAGTAAAAGGCTCAGGATTTATGAGCCAGGCTGTAGCAGTACGATCATGCATTGCAAAAGCTTTAGTAAAAGCAAAAGGCAAGAAGCTAAAAGACACTTTCACAGCATACGACAGATCACTGCTTGTCGATGATGTTAGAAGAGTTGAAACAAAGAAGCCGCTTGGAAGAAAAGCGAGAAAGAAAAAGCAGAAAAGCAAGAGATGATTGGTTTCATCTTTTGCAAAACATTTTTTTGTTTTGCAAGAGTTGTTTAAATTTATGGAAATGGTGAGGATATGATTGTTCCAGTAAGATGTTTTTCCTGCGGAAAACCGATAGGCGGAGCGTACACCGAGTTTAAAGAAAGGGTGGAAAAAGGCGAAGACGCTGGAAAAGTCCTTGACGACCTTGGCATAAAAAGATACTGCTGCAGAAAAGTGCTGTTAACGCACGCAGAGTTAGTAGACGATGTAATGAAATACACAAAGTAAGGAAATGTAAGAAAAGGGAATGTAAAAAATAAAGAGAATTATTTTTAGTAGCTTGAAAGAGTGGTAATATGGAAGAAAAAGTTGTGGAAAAAGAAACAAAACAAGAAATCGATGATAGCGAACTATACAAAGGAAAAGACCTTTTGATAGACATAGAAACGTACCTCAAAAGCGGAGTACACATCGGAACAAAAATGAAGACCGGCGAAATGAGAAGATACATCTTTAAGAAAAGAAATGACGGGTTAATGGTTTTTAACATCGAAACAATCGACAAGAGAATCAGAATGATAGCAAAACTTCTTGCAAAATTCCAAGGCAAAGACGTAGCAATACTGGCAAGAAGACTATACGGACACAAGCCTGCAAGAAAAATGGCTATGATGCTTGGAGCAAGAGAATTTACAGGAAGATTCATTCCTGGGACATTCACAAACCCACAGGCAAGAGTATTTTTCGAGCCAAAAGTTGTATTTGTAACAGACCCAATTGCTGACTCACAGGCGCTAAAAGAAGCGACAGAAATAGGAATACCTGTAATAGCAATCGCAGGAAGCGACTCTCCTTTGAAAAATATTGACTTGGTAGTGCCTGCAAACAATAAAGGAAGAAAATCACTTGCTTTACTATACTACTTAATCACAAGAGAAACACTTGTTGAAAGAAAGGAAATAGCAAGAGACGCATTCAAATCCGAAGTTAACGAATTTGAACAGGAAATAGACGAAGCACAAGAGGAAAAGACAAGAAAGGTTCCTCAAAACAGATTTAGAAGAGGAAGAAGAAGGATGTAAATCCTTTTTCTTGACTATTTTTAAGGCACTATTCTTAATTAAGCGCCTAAATAACGTTTTTTAAGCAGGAAATATGCCCTATAATTCCACTAATTCACGTTTTAAAGTAAATTTATATACTTGTTTGAGCCAATATATTATATCAAGAACTAGTACGACGTGGTTGGGAATGAATAACAATGAAGCATATGCATTACTTGAGAAGCTTGGCCTAACTGAATACGAAGCAAAAACGCTGAACACTTTATTTTCACTAAGAGAAGCGGAAGCTCCGCAAATTTCAAGAACCGCGCAGGTTCCAAAAACAAGAGTGTATGATGTGCTTGAAAAATTAATAGAAAAAAATCTGATTATTGAAATAAAGGGAAGGCCAAAACTTTACCGCGCAGTTGAAGCCCAGAAAGCAATTGACATTTTAATTATCACAAAAAAAAATCAGCTTAATCAACTTGAAAAAGAAGCAATTGAAGTAAAAGAAAATATGCTTGCAGTTGAGGGAAAAGAAGAAAGCGGAGAAAAAGTAATGAAAGTAAAGGACAAACAGGACTTTGAAAAAATTTTAGGACAGGAACTTTTGAAAGCAAATAAATCCATACAAGGGTTAACTGAAATACAGGATGAACATGAAATACTTCATGACGCTCTTAAAAGAGCAAAACAGAGAAATATCTCAATAAAACTTCTAAACTCATTCCAGTCAAAGAAATTAAAAGAAGTTGCTGATGTTCGCCACCACAACCACGGACTTAACGCATTTATTATCGACGGCAAAAAAGTAGTTCTTGCAATATCTGATTTTAAAAAACAAAAATCTGATTACCACTTTACAATCTTAAACGACCATGCTCCAATGGCAAGCGCGTTCATCCATTATTTTGACAAGCACTGGAAAGACGCTAAAAACTACTAAAAACCAAAAAACTAAAAACTTAGTTATTTTTGGAGACTTTCAATTTAAGGCAAACTCCTAAAAACCATTTCTATCTAACTTATACTTATGGATGAAGTAAAGCAGACTGCTTACAAGTACGCTATCAAGAATGCATTTGAGCATGGCGGCAAATCACAGGCTGGCGCGGTTGTTGGAAAAGTAAAAGCTTTATTTCCTGATGCAGATTTAAAAAAATTAATGCCTCTAATAAACGAAACAGTTGCGGGCGTGAATAAGCTTCACAAAGATATGCTGAATAGCGAATACTCAAAATTCACTGCCGAAGGGTGGGAACTAAAAAGAGTGGAAAAAGAAAAAACTCTTCCAGAACTTGACTGGGTAACGCCAAGCACAAAAATTATTACACGAGTTGCTCCAAATCCAAGCGGAGTAATGCACTTTGGACACGCAAGACCAGCAGTGCTTACTGATGAATACATAAAAAAATACGGCGGAAAATTCATATTGCGATTTGATGACACTGATCCTAAAACAAAAATCCCAATTGCAGGCGTTGAAAAAGATTTCAAAAAAGACTTTGAATGGCTCGGGATAAAATTTGACGAAACAGCGAACGCAAGCGACAGACTTGAAAGATATTATGAGATAATTGAAAAACTAATAAATGACAAAATGGCTTACGTGTGCGAATGTGAAAGCGAAGAATGGAGAAAATTAATCTGGGCATCAAAAGCATGCAAATGCAGAGGAAAAAAACCGGAAGTTCATTTAGAAAAATGGCGCAAAATGCTTGCGCATGAAATAAAAGAAGAGCAGGCGGTTGTGCGAATTAAAACAAATTTAAAAGACCCTGACCCTTCAACAAGAGACTGGTGGGCTGCAAAAGTAGTTGATGAAATAAACCACCCAAATCCAAACGCTCAGGATAAACATGTTTGGCCATCATATAACCTTGCAAGCGCAGTGGATGACCACGACATGGGAGTAAATTTAATCATCCGCGGACAGGAGCACATGACAAATGAAGAAAAACAAAAAGAACTTTATGAACACTTCGGCTGGACTTACCCTCACTGCTACTATCACGGAAAAATATCAAAACTCGGGGACATGACATTATCAAAAAGCAAAATCAAAGCAATAATGGAAGAGCTTGGCGTTGAAAGATACGACGATCCAAGAATGGCGACAATAAAAGCATTTAGAAGAAGAGGATTTACACCAGCTGCTATACGAAAAGTAATACTTGACTGCGGACTGAGTCTAAAAGAAGTAAAAATTTCGCTTGACATGTTTGCAGCCGCAAACAAAGCGGTTCTTGGCGAATCAAAAGAATATCCATTCTTTGAAGAAGCAGCGCAGATTGAAATTTATAATATGGCTCCAGGAAACGGAGAATCATACGGAACAGAAATTGAATTTAAAATCGGAATTGAAAAATTCTTTGTCGATAAAAAAGAACTTTCAAAATATAAAAACAAAAAAGGCGCAATGATACGATTCAAAAAAGCATTTAACGCAAAACTTGAAGAAGCTGATGAATTCAACGGACGCGCTGTATTTGTTTCATATTCAAAAGCAGAATATCCAATAATTTCCTGGGTTAAAGAATTAATTGATGTTGAAGTGCTGATGAGCGACGGCACAATAAAAAGAGGATTCTCCTCTCCAAGCATAATTTCTTCAAAAGGAATAATTCATCTTGAAGGACTAGGGCATGCAAATATAGAAGAAATAAAAGGAAATCTTGTCAAATGCATTTTTTCTTACTAATAAAAAACTTCATTTTTTGGAAGTTTCTACTTTTTTTGTATGATTTTGGCTTATTTAATTGATGAAAGTTACAGCCACGCATCAAAAAAGCTTTTATACTAGGTCCCATATAACTAAAGCAGATAATATGCCTAACCTTGATGAAAACCAAATCTCGCGCGCAGCGCAGAGAAAGCTAAAAGCGCGAAAATGGAGCGCTTCTGGCGGTCAAGCCCCAAGCATTGCGGGCGGAAGCGAGCTTCCTGCAAAAGGACTTGCTTATGAAAAAGACCTTTTAAGCAATATTACTTCATTTAGACTGACTCCTGCAGTAACAAAGACGCTGAAATTCAGAGCAGTTACTTTACTTACAACACTTGGAATAACTTGGGTAGTTACAGGAAGCCCAATTGCAAGTTTAAGCGTAACAGCAATTCAGCAGAGCACAAACACGATGGTTTATTACTTCTTTGAGCAGAATGAGAAAAGCAAAAGAGAAAGTAAAAGCGCAAAGCAAAAAGATTTTAGCGCAAGTTCATAAACTAATTTTGCTAATTAGAAAAGCTCATTAATACAAATGGCGCTAAATATTTGTATGCGAACAATATCTCGGTCCAGAGCGAAAAAGAAAAAAGGATTTTTGACTGCGGTGGGCTTGACTAAAAATAAAAGAGTTGAAAAAGTTGACAATGTCCGCCCGATATTAAAATATGAAAGAGATTTAGTTCATACAAATCGAAGAGGATTAGTCCAAAAAGCTGAAATGACGCTCCGCGGAGATAAATATCCTTACGGCAGAGTTCAAATTATTACTGCGCGCGGAAAAGAAGCCGCACGAGTAGGGCTTATTGAAAAAAAAGTTCCAAAACTCGGGAAGATTTACGAAATATGGGGAATTGATACGCAAAGAGGCTGGAAAAAAGAAGGATTCGGAGTTCAATTAATGTCAGAAGCCATACATATTGCAAAACAAAAAAAAGCAAAAGCAGTGGAGCTTGACACTACGCTTCAAAATGTTTCAGCAATGAATTTATACTCAAGAATGGGGTTTTTTGAAGTTAAAAGACGCGTGTTTGAAGCCCGCGGAAAAAAATACACAGGCGTAAAGATGAGACTTTTGCTTTAACAAACTTGGCAAACAAATTAGCCGGATTATTTTCCAAGAATCAATTGCCTTAGCTGTTTATTCTGTCCGACTTTTATTAATGCCGTTGCAGTCATTGCGCCTACTTCAAGTTCAGTAATTCCAAGCTCTCTTGCAATCTGCTCGTTAGAAACATCCCCAAAAAAACCAAATCTCATCTTTACCAATGTTTGTTCTCGTGGAGTGAGCTCGGCGCTAAGTGCGTGATTTAGAACTGATTCTCTTTCATGACTCAAAAACTTTGAAGCAGGAGTCTCATGAGTTGCAGAAATAACTCTTGAGAATTCATTTCCTCCTGCATCTTTTTCTGACTCAAAAGCAAGCTGATTAGGCCAGTCAGGAACACCAGCTTTCGGGGGCTTTGGAGCCTTAGCTTCTTTTTGCAATCTTACTCTAATAGGCTCGGCTTTTGGATAACCAAATTTAGTTACGACATGCTCCCAAAGACCTTTAAGAAAAGCGCGCCGATATTTTGGATCTTTATGAAGCTCTTTCATAGCAAGGCTTGAATTTGCTTCAATCCTTGCTCTAAAATCAGGATTAGCATTCTGCTTAACGATATTTGCGCGCAACTGTTTTGAAAGCTCGTTAATTTCTCGAATAGTTTGCCTGCGCTTTTCTTTAGAAACAGTTCCCTGCTCGCCAAGCTGTCTTAAGAGTTCAAGTTTTTTAGTAATATTTAAGGTAATTCCAAAAGTCGGGCTGAAAGCCTTAATTACTTCATCAATAGAATACTTTGGAAAATATTTCTTTTGAACTGTTGAAAATATTTCCGCCCTGCTTTTTCCCTGGCTTGCAAGATTCACCGCTGTAATTAACGCCCTTGGATTTGAATATGCTCCCTTGACACGCTTTAGCTTTGTTTTTGAAAAAAGTTTTAACTGCCCGAGGTGTCTTTTTAATGCAAAATTGGGGTCGGCATTTCTTGCCCTTAAAAGTTCGCCGTCAAGCTTTCTTTTTTTTCTCATTTTAGGAGTATCCCCAAATTCTTTCCAAAAAGTTTGAGTTCCTTCATTAAGTCTTCTTTTATAATCAGGATCTTTGTGTTTTTCCTTTAATGCAGCGCTTACCTTAGCTCTTCTTTGTGCATCAAGAGTGGGATTGGTTCTTCTTTTGTCAACATTGGCTCGCATACTTGCTTGGTGGAGTATAATGCTTCTCATTGCTTCTTTTTTAGTTTTAGGAACAAGCTCGCCGTCAATTCCATACCTTACTACTTCATCAACAATTCTTTTTGAGTGCCCGCCTTTTGGAGAAAACGCGGCGCTTACTTCTTCAACAGTATATTTAGGAAAATGTCTTTTTTGAAGGCGAGCAATAATCTCTTCTCTTGGCGCCTTTTTTCTTGCCATGTTAAGGGCAGTAACCATAGCCCTTGGATTTGAATAAGCTCCCTTAACCCTTCGTAAAGCCATACAATATTTTGTGTTTCGAGGAAGTTATTAAGCTAATTGGAGCGGGGAAGCATTATTTTGGCTCGAGGCAAAAGCAGCTTTTTAAAGGTTTTGAAAGAGAAAATAATTAGTTTTTAGGCTTATTTTGCCTATGAAGCTGACGCTATAGATATGGGCGGTTG
>CAZKBG010000002.1:0-15457 GCA_964551375.1 uncultured archaeon
TCTGCCACTGTAGATCAGCAGTTAGATCGCCTGACTCATAATCAGGAGGTCGGCGGTGCGATTCCGCCTAGTGGCATTAATATTTATTAACTTCAAAAACATACTTTTGGCTGATGAATTCATCAAAACAGCTGTTGTTGTTAATAGTTCTGCTAGTTTTAATCGCTCTTTTTTTCGGCTGCTCAAGCAAAGCATCTTATTGTGAAAGCAGGAAAGGAATGGCAAGAGAGATGTGCTATTCAAATGAAGCAGCTCTAAATCAAGACCCTGCTCTGTGTTATAATATTGAAAGCGAAAATTACCGGAACTTTTGCATTTTGGGCGCAAACGATCCAAAAAATGCTTTAGATTATGATTTAAACGACACAAATTATTCAGCAGTCCAAACTCAAACTCCAAGCCAGCCTGAGATTGGAATAACAATACACCCTGTTACACAAATGCCAAAAGATGCAGAGTACACATTCAGCGCAAAGATATGCAACAACAGCACAAACGACCTTAACGGAGTATTCGTTGCAGAAGTCAGCAAAAATATATCTTTTGCTGGTCAGTTTGGAGTAAACAGAGAATTTCCCCTAAAAGCACATGACTGTAAAGTAATTTATGATGTAATAACTCCGACAACCGCAGGGGAAGGAACACTTACAATTAACTACAAGACTCAAAAAAATACTTACTCTGAATCAGTTCCAATAACAGTTCAATAATTCAAAAACCTAATTTTCACTACTAGCAAATATTATTATAGCCAGCGAAACTTAACTTTGTTAGATAAGTGAGCTAAATGCCTGATAGTATTTATGATAAAGTAAGACTTGCAGTAGGAAAAGTAGTGGATGCAAGCGCGCACTTAAACGCAGCCGCAACTGCTGAAAAAATCGGCAAAACGCTTGGATTAAGCGAAGCAATGATACAATTCACTCACATTGAACTAAGAAACTCTGTTTACGAACCTGAATACAAAAAAATTCCTTACTCTGAAAGAATAGTATTCTTACCGCACTGCACAAGAAACAATAAAGTGTGCAAAGCAACAGTGGACGGAGAAGGAATTCACTGCAAGAATTGCGGCGGATGCGCAATTGATGAAGTGACAAAAATCGCAAAAGAACTCGGATACATGGGAGTATTCACTGCGCACGGCGGAAGCATGGTAAAAAAAATAATTGAAAAATACAAACCAAAAGCAGTTGTCGGCGTATGCTGTTTTCCTGAAGCATTAATGGGGATAGAAGGAGTAAAAGCACTAGGAAGAATACCCCAAGCGGTTCTGCTTCTTAATGACGGGTGCCAGGACACAGTAATGAATATTCCTTTACTAAGAGAAAAAATGCAGATGATTAATGCAACAGTTCTTGAAGAAAGCAAAAAAACAAAAGCAAAAAGAAAATAGCTCTTAAAAATTTTAATTAAACTAAATTTTAATCAATTAATCTAACAAACCGCTCAATTTCCTCAAAATTCTTTGCTAAAAATAGAGGTCTAAATCTTCTCAACTGATTTTCAGTAGAAATGCCGGTGGATTTTGCAATAAATTTAACTCCAAGACGCTGGCACATCAAACCATCCTGAATAGAATCTCCAATAAATACAATTTCGCTTGGTTTTAATTTTAATTTCTTCAACGCAACAACAAGAGGCTCCACATCGGGCTTTTTATGTTCCACATCATCGCTTGTAATGATAAATTTTAACTGCGATTTTGTTTTCTTATCAAAAACCGTGTCAACAAAAAGGTGCCTTGAGCCAGTAACTACTCCAAGCGGGAATTTTTTAGACATTTTTGCAATAAACTCTTTTGAATCCTTAAACCACAAAGACTTTGCTTTATTCTTTTTTAGTAGTTTAACAAAATACTTTCTTCTAAATTCAACAAACTTAGGCAAATCAATTACTTGTTTAGTTGAATCCATCAAATAATACGCAATATCCCTTGAGTGAAGCAAAGACAAATCCCTCATCTTTTGGGGAGTCACTTTAAAACCAAATTCCTTAATCGCAGCGCTATCACTTTGCATAATCAGCGGAACAGAATTAATCAAAGTCCCATCAAGATCAATCAAAATAGCCCTAATTTTCATATCGGAAAGATTAAACCACTAACCAATATAAACCTAACCAGAAGATGAATTCTATAAGCAAGCCAACTAGCTAAGTTAGTTGAACTATTGCCCCGATAGTGCAGTGGTCAAGCACGTCACCCTCTCACTGCCTTTTCTCTTTTAGGAAAAGAGAAAAGCTAAGTTGCCAAAAGAGAAAAACTTTTGACGACTGCAAGAGTGCGGTGGAGACCCGGGTCCGAATCCCGGTCGGGGTATTAGAGAAAATGGTTGTGTATACTCCCTGTTTCTTAAAGTTAACTCCAATGATACGCACTATTTTATATTTTGCCGTAGTATTTTAAGCTAGGTAATATCGTGCTTTTTGAGGTTTCAACAGGAAGGAATGAAATTCAAGTCATGGGAAATAATGCAGTGCTTAAAAGAAAAAATGGCGAAAGCATTCCAATACCATCAACAAGCGCGCTTGCAAAGCTTTACAAGGAACTAGCTGCTAAAAATACGCCTGAAGTGCAAAAAAAGCTAAAGGATTATTCTGATAAGTTCCCAAAAATAATGGAAGGGGACACAATAATTACAGGCGATAATACAATAGTAATTGTCCGCTCTTCATACAACAAGGGAAAAGACAAACCGATTGAAGGAATGAAGCAAACTGCATCAAAATCAATTAATTTTGGCCCTGATTCTGAAATACGATTTTTAGGAGTTAAAAAATGGATCCGAGAGGACAAAACCGCTCAGAAAAAATACTTTGGCGAAATGATTGAAACAATAGAAGTAAAAAAAGCAGGTTTCTTTTACTGCTCATACAGCAACTGCGAGGACACTTTAATCACCCCAACAGCGCTTGTGGACTTTTTAGGTCTTGGAGGAGGCGTAACATTTGATTATTACAACGGAGCGCTTTATAGCGTTCCATGCCCTTCTGAAGGAATTGGCGAAAAAGGAAGCATAAAATTCACAAACAAAAACACCAAAAAATTTTTTACCTCAAAAACAATTGAAGAAGTAATTGTCACAAGCAACGCAATTTACAAAAAATCCTTTGCCAAGATGGACCAAATAAACTTTTTCTCCGCAAGCCAAATTGGAATGCTCGCAGTGAAAGATTTTATTCCTGATACAAGCGAAGACCAGTACGCGCAAATGGCTAAAACAGGGGACAAAATGATGGAAGTATTTGCAAATATTGAAATGTTTAAGCAAATGGATCCAAAAGATATTATAAAATTGGCAAAGCAGGGAGGCGCCACACCCGAACAACTAAAAGAATTTGAAGACTTGCCTGAAAAACTTAAAATGATGGAAAAACAAATGCCAATGGATAAAGTAATCAACGTTGTAGCACAGCAAAAGGCGTTCTATGAAGGAATGGGCGCGCAGGGATTTGCAAGCATGGCAAAAGTGCAAAAAAAAGCCCAAGTCAAAATGAACGAACACTTTGACAAGGAATTCAAAGAATTTGCAAACAAGTCAAAAGAACCAAGAAAATACGGACCATTAACAAACGAATTTAAGGTGGCTTAATTATGGCTGAAAAGAAAAAAATAAAACAGAAAAACATTGTTCAAAAAACTTCGGTCAAAAAAACGGCAAATAAAGAAGAAACTATTATTGATAAGGATCTTGCTGAAAAAATGATGAAAGCAAAAGAAGATGCAATGAAAAAGTTTAACTCAGTTGCCATGGGAAACTCAAAAGAAATAGAAGAATCAAGAGAAAAAGGAAAGCAAGTCGGCGCAATTTATAAGGAACTTGAAGAGTGCAACAAAATTGAGGAAGAATTCAAGACAAATCCTCCCTTAATGACAAGCGTTCATATTAATGGAAAACTCATTTCACAGGTTTATGATAAAGGAGTTATAGATAAAATTGCAATGCTAAAAAAACACTCGATTTCGTTTACTCCTGCTGTACACCACCAGTCAACTTTTGGAATAGAGTTTAAGGTGTTTGGCAGGGCTTATGTAAAAAGAAGCGGGCAAAAAATTCCTCTTGAAGAAAGCTTTACAGAAAATACTTTCGTTCTAAAAGACGGCGATATTATAGGCACTGAAAATTCATCATACGTTTTTGACTTAAAAGAATACAACGAGACAGACAAAAAAAGCACAAGCATTATCATTTATCCAAAAAGTGAAATGCGCTTTTCGCTTAATGAAACCGTGACAAACCCAGCGCCCGCATTTATGGACCCTTCCAAAGTGTCAAACGCAATAAAAAGCAAGTCAAAATCAACTGTTATTAGCCAAAAACTAACGCAAGTTGAACCATTACAGGGATTATTTTTTATTTCAATAAAAAGAGAAGGAAATGATGTGACCAAAATGCTGAAATTTGGAGCTTCATATCCAAAAATAAAATTTAAATCAGCTTCGGCAATTTATGCTGGCGTAGTAGGAGACTTAATGGAAAAAATGAAAGCGCAAAACCCAAAACTCGCGCAAATTTACGAAGCAAAGACAAACATGAGCTCAAATATTAAGGGGGCTGCAAATAGAACTTGCGATGAAATAACAGGATTCTTTGAATTATCCGGTGACGGCTCAATAGTTATTACAAGAAGCGGGAATTTAATAGTTCATGAAAGCATCGGCAAAGAAACAAGAAAAGTTCCCACAAACGCGCTCAAGCCGATAAAAGCAACTTTTACTCATGACGCACTCTATGAAACTGATACTGGAAAGAATCCTGACAATAGAGTTGCCAAAATGGTGGAACAAGCTGCCTCCCTATCAATATATGCGGGCGCGATAAATATGAAGAAAAGCATAGAAGAAAGGGGGAAAATAATGGGCAAGGCAAGCTCAACAAAAGATGCAAGCGTCCAAAAAGAAACCGAAGGAATGCTAAGATACGCGCAGGAAAGCGGGGATAAGGAACTCATTGAAGCTGCGCAGGCACAAATGAAATCAATGCAAAGTTATCTAAACAGCGGAGGAAGCGCGGCTGAAGAAAATGGAATACTAAAGTCCATAGCAGAATATGAAAAACAAATAAGCGCAGTAAAACCAAAACTATTATCAAGTCTTTCGCCTTATTCAAGTCCTTCGGGAAGCGACAAAGCTTAAGAATTTAAAAGTTATAATTAATGCACGGAGGTGCAATTATGGGAATAATGGATGATGCTTTAGGAAATATTGTTAATCGAACAAAAGACTCTCTTTCCTACAAAGCAGGCGATTTAATTACTGGCGCTGCTGTTAAAGGAGCAGGAAAAATTGCCAATAAAGCAACAGGTGCAAAAAGCGCCGTGCTTGATAAATGCCCAAAATGCAAGACAAAACTCCAGCCGGATGCAAAGTTCTGTCCTTCATGCGGACAAGCATTAGTAGTAACATGCCCTAAATGCAATGTTGCATACCAGTTAGGAACAAAGTTTTGCACACAATGCGGCGGAAAATTAGCATAACAAAATTGCTTTTGACTGCCCTGTTGTGCAGATATTATACTGCATGTAATTGTTGCTTCAATTTAGTTGAAAATATGCTTCTAATTGGATTCAAAAGCCGAAATACTTTGTTTTATATATTTCCAAGTTATTAACTTAATATGCAAAAAACTGGTTTTAGGGCGCGAGAGAAAGAGTTGGTTGCCCAAGGGACAATCGAGTATCTTGTTATTATTGCGGTTGTTATAGTTTTGGCGTTGGTTGCTTCTTATTTTATGTTTGCTTCTATGGGTTCTGCTTCTCAGGCTGATAAGGCTTCTTTGAAGGCTGCTTGGCAGTCTAAGGAAGTGGGGATTGCTGATTTTGCGGTTAATGAGGATGGGAATGGGCAGATTGCGATTATGAATAATTCTTCAGGGCTTGCGAGGATAAAAAAAGTTTATATTAATGGGGTTTTGACTTATGATGGGACTTTGCCGCTTTCGCAGTTTGATAGGTATACTATTGGTTCGTTTGCGAGTGCGGTTGCTTCGTGTAGTTCTAATGTAAGGTATAGGATAAGAATTATTTATGAGTCTGAGTCGGGTCTTGAGCAGATTGTTGAGGGGGATTTGTATGCGGAGTGTATTCCGAATTTTTTGGTGAGTGGTTTCTTTTCTTTGGGCGCGGGGGTTGATTTTAATTCTGGTGCTTCAGATAATGTTGCTCTTCAAGATGGGAATTATGCCTTAGTGGATACTAATTTGTTTAATTCGGTTGTTCTTGATAATATTTCTGATTTGAGTGTTGTTGATTCTAATACGAGTCATGTTGGTGGGCAAGTAATTTTAGGGCAGGCGAGCTAAAATGAAAATGAAGACTGCTTATTGGGTTGTTACAATATTTTTTATTTTAATTTCTTTATCGGTTGCATTTGCTTATAATTGTCCTGGTGGAGATGGAAGCAGTGACTTAAATATTTCCACAAACACTACTTGGGCTAGCGCGACTGATTATAATTGCAATAATGTTTTCATAACAAATGGCTCCATGTTGACTTTTAACTCAAGAACTGCGGGCTCAAAAATAACTCTTTACGCAGCAAGTCTTACAATTGATGAAAACTCAAAAATATCTTCTGATGATTACGGCTCGTTAAACGGAGCTGGTTCTGGTGCGGGCGGAGCAGCATATGCTGGAGGGGGAGGAGCAGGATATGGTGGAGCTGGAGGCGCTGGTTCTGGGGCTGGAGGAGCCGCTTTTGGTGTAAGTGATATGAATCAGCCTACTTCTTTTGGTTCAGGGGGAGGAACAAGCACAAACTATAGCTCAAGAGGAGGATACGGCGGCGGAGCAATCAGACTAATAGTTAGCGGAACAATTACAAATAATGGAATTATTTCAAGCAACGGCGGAATGGGTGCTGGATCCGGAGGATATGTTGGCGGCTCGGGTTCCGGAGGAAGCGTTTGGATTGATGCAAATATATTAACAGGAATCGGGCGAATTGACGCAAACGGCGGACCAAGGGCAAGCGGTTCAGCAGGCGGAGGGGGAGGAGGAAGAATAGCAATTTATGTTCAAAACAACTCTTCACTTCCTGCAATAAATGTATTTGGAAGCAGCGGTTCTGGAAGCAACGGCTCAATATTCCTTTCAGCAAACAATTCTGATTTTAATGTTCCAAGTCTAAATACAGGCGACTTGAATGTTTTTAGAGTAAAAAACTTTTACAGTTTAATAACTTCAGGAAGCAATTATAGATTTGTTGTTGTAAATTTAAGCGGAGACTTTAACGGCTCTGTTTCTGCAGGGCTTCAATCTGACACAAATATTTCGGGAGCAAATATTTATCCTGACAACATAACAAGCGGGAAAATAAAAATTGTTTCAACAAACCTCAATCTTGCAAGCGGGAAAAATATTTCAGCAAACGGACTCGGTAATTTGAATGCTGCGGGTGCCGGAGCTGGCGGAGCAGGATATTGGGGGGCTGGAGGAGCAGGATATGGAGGGGCAGGAAGCGGAGGCTCAAGCGGTGCTGGCGGGGCTTCATTTGGTTTAAGCGATATGAACCAGCCGACTGCGCTTGGCTCTGGTGGAGGAACAAGCACAAATTACACCACTCCTGGAGGTTATGGAGGGGGAGCTATTAGATTAATTATAAACGGGACTCTTACAAATGAAGGAATAATTTCAAGCAATGGAACTCCTGGCTCTGGCTCAGGCAGCGCGGTTGGAGGAAGCGGTTCTGGAGGAAGTATTTGGATTGATGCAAATGTTTTAACAGGAACTGGAAGAATTGACGCAAACGGCGGAATGGGAGTAACTAGCGCAGCAGGGGCAGGGGGAGGAGGGCGAATTGCAGTTTATGTTTTAAGAAATTCTTTTATTTCATCAATAAACACTATGGGGGGTTCTGGCAGCGGAACAGGAAGCCGAGGGTCTGTTTTTATTTCATCATTAGGGTATGACTTCAACATTCCTAATGTATATGCTGGAGATGTAAATGTAACTGGAGTTCGCAATTTTTATAGCAGTATTTCATCGAGCGGAAACAGCAGGTTTGTTGTTTTTAATTTAATCGGAGATTTTAATGGCTCAATAACATCAGGCCTTCAATCAGATGTAAACATTACAGGAGTAAATATTAATCCAAGCACAATTATTGGGGGAAGAATAAGAATCACCGCAACAAGCCTTACACTTTCAAGCGGAAATACAATTTCAGCTAATGCCCTTGGCTCAATAAATAGCGCAGGAACTGGAGCTGGCGGAGCAGCATATAACGGGGGCGGGGGTGGAGGTTATGGTGGAGCTGGCGGAGCGGGCTCGGGAAGCACTGGCGGAATAGCTTATGGCTCAATGTCACAGCCAACTGATTTAGGCTCTGGCGGGGGATTAAGTACTAATTATGGTAATATTGGCGGATACGGCGGAGGAGCAATAAGAATTATTTTAAGCGGAGCTTTGGCAAATGATGGAATAATTTCAAGCAACGGCGGGACAGGAACAAGCAGTTCTTCTTATGCAGGCGGAAGCGGTTCTGGGGGAAGTATTTGGATTGATGCGGGTTCTCTTTTAGGAACAGGGCGAATTGATGCAAATGGAGGAGTGCTCGCAACAGGCTGGTCTGGCGGAGGAGCTGGAGGAAGAATAGCGCTTTATGTAACCGGGGCATCAACAATGGGGGCAATTAATACAACCGCAAGCGGTTCAGGAAGCAACGGCACAGTATATATCTCATCAACAGGATCTGATTTTAATGTTCCAACAATAATAACAGGAGACACAAACTTTTTAGGAATCAGAAACTTTTTTGGGACAATAACCTCAAGCGGAAGCTCAAGGTTTAATCTAATAACAATAAACGGGGATTTTAATGGTTCAATAACAGCAGGGCTTCAATCAGATGTTAATATCACAGGCGGGAACTTGTACCCTGACACTATTATTGGAGGAAAAGTAAAACTTGTTGCAACAAATATTAGTATCGCAAGCGGAAAATTAGTTTCAACAAATGCGCTTGGAAATGTTAATTCAGCAGGAGCTGGAGCTGGCGGAGCAGCATATAATGGCGGAGGGGGAGGGGGATACGGTGGAGCTGGCGGAGCGGGCTCCGGAAGCGCTGGCGGAGCAGTGTATGGCGCAAGCGATGCAAATCAGCCGACCGCACTTGGCTCTGGCGGTGGATTAAGCACAAATTATGGCAACATAGGGGGTTATGGTGGCGGGGCAATTAGAATAATTGCAAGCGGAACATTTTCTAATAATGGAATTATATCTTCAAACGGCGGACTTGGCACAAGTAATTCTTCTTATGCTGGAGGAAGCGGTTCTGGAGGAAGCATTTGGATAACAACAAATAAGTTTAACGGCGCAGGAAGAATTGATGCAAACGGCGCTCCAGGAATAACCGGCTGGGCAGGGTGCGGAGGAGGAGGAAGAATTGCAATCTGGTATGATACAAATACATTTAGCGGAAATATTATTGCTTCAGCTGGATGCGGAGGAGGAGGCGCGGGGTCAAGGAACTGGGTTTATAGTTATGCGGGACCAAATTACATTTTAAGCGGGAGTTTTACTTCAAAGAAAATTAATTTAGCTTATGGAAAAGATTTTAATGTTCTTAATTTTGATGTGAATTTGCCAAGCGGAACAAATGTTTCGTTTAAGTTAAGGACTGCCTCAAACAGCAGTGATTTGGATAATTCTCCTTGGCTTGGTCCAAGCGGAACAACTGCAAGCGATGATAATTACTCAACAAGTGGAACAGCAATTTCTGGAGTTCATGACGGTAATTCTTGGGTTCAGTGGAAAGCATTCTTATCAACTGCAAGCGCTACTTCAACTCCCATAGTTTTTGATGTTAATATTATGGTTAGAAATAAGGTTGATTCGAATGCGGTGTTTGTTTTGGAAAAGGGGGTTCAGTATAATTGGTTGAGTTTAGTGCCAACTCAAGCGCTTAATGGCGGGACAATTAATTGGTATTATTGTTTGACTCAAAATTGCGCGTCTTGGATATTGCTTGGGCCAAGCGGGGGTTCAATTGGCCAGACAAATCAAAATCTTTATTTACTTGCAACAATGCACCCTGATGAAAATAACAATTCCCCACAAATAAGCGAAGTGCTTGTGCACTATTCAAAATAAATTTAAAAATTAATTATTAACTTACTAAGATAGAATTATTTAGGATAAATTTTTTAGTTTAAGTTCTTCTTGGCAACTCTTCAATAGCTCCATCAACTACTTTTAGTATTCGTTGAGCGATTTTGTCAATGAAATATCTATCATGAGAAACAGCAACAATTGCTCCCTCGTAACTTAAAAACGCTTTTTCAATAATTTCACACGCATCAAGATCAAGATGGTTTGTAGGCTCGTCAAGGAGCAGAATATTTGGCTTTGTGAGAAGAACTTTCAATAAATTAAGCCTTGATTTTTCGCCAAAAGATAAATTTGAAATTGATTTGCTAACTTCTTCATTAGTAATAAATCCAACCATTGACAAACTCTGTCTTGTTTTTGCCTTATCCTTAAGCATTGCAAAAATCTCATCATAAAGAGTGGAATGCGCGGTTAAATCCTTTAATTCTTGATCAACATACCCTAATTTTCCCTGCTGGTCAAGAATTGCTTTTCCGCCAAGCGGAGGAACTCTTCCCTCAATAGTTTTGAAAAGAGTGCTTTTGCCGATTCCATTCTCGCCGATTATTATAATTCTCTGCCCAACGCAAACGTTAAGATTAATATGTGAAATCAGCGGCTTTTTGTAGCCAACTGTCAAGTCATTAAGCTCAAGAACCATGTGCGATTTTATCGGAGATGCCTCAAAAGGAGTTTCAAAATCCGACTGGTCAAGGTCAGGCTTTTCAATAACTTCTCTTTTCTCAAGAAGCTTAACCCTGTACTTCATCTGCTTAACTTTTTTCGGACTCGTTCCAATTCTTGCAATCTTGTCTTTTTGCTTCTCTAAATAATCCTGCTCATTTTCATACGCTGTCTGCTGCGCAGCAAAATTAGCTTCCCTGATTTTTAAATAAGTGGAGTAATTTCCGTTATACTTAGTCAATTTTCCGCTTTCTATTTTTATAATCGAGCTGCAAATCTGATTCAAGAAATATCTGTCGTGAGTAACCATGAGAACAGTTCCCTTGAAGGATTTTAAATAATCTTCAAGAATTTCAAGTCTCTTAAAATCCAAATGATTTGTTGGCTCATCAAGAAGCAAAAAATCCGCGTCTGAAGACAAAATCTGCGCAAGCGCAATTATTGCCCTCTGCCCTGTTGAAAGCGAGCCAACTTTTTTGTCAAGCCACTCATCAGTAACATCAAGAGTTTTTAAAACAGATTTAATTTTATTTGTGGGGGTAGTGTCATTGTGCTTCGCAAGCTCTGTTTGAAGCGCTACATACTTCTCAGTCAATTTATTCAATCTGTCATGATCTTCATAAACTTCAGGCAAAAGAAGGAGTTTTTCAATTTCCTGCATTTCCTTTTCAAATTTATTTTGATGATGAATTGTGGCTCTTTGAGCGATTACTTCCCATCCTGTTTTATTCAAATCAATATCAATATTTTGGGAAAAATAAGCCGCTTTGCCGTTAAAATTAATGTGCCCGTGATAATCAACCATTCCCAAAATCGCTTTTAAGAGAGTAGTTTTTCCAACACCGTTTCTTCCAATAAGCCCAACTTTTGCGCCGTCCTCAATTCCAAAGCTTTCATCAAGGAGAATCTCCTGCTTTCCAATAGTAATTCCAAGGTTCTTAACAGTCAGAGCCATACACAATTAACAATTAGGCAAATTCTTAAATGATGCTAAAGAAAGGGGGTTTTTATAAAATATTGCAGGCTTTAGCCCCTTTTTTCTTCAAATACTTCTGATGATACTCTTCAGCAGGGTAAAATTCGCTTGCTTTTCTAAGCTCTGTGACAATTTTTCTTGACTGGTGAATCTTTAACGCGCCGTACTTTTTAATAAAATCCTCCGCTGACTTTTTTTGCTCCTGATTGTGATAAAAAATAATTGACTTGTACTGAGTTCCAATATCAGGGCCCTGCCTGTCAAGCGAAGTGGGGTTATGCATTTTAAAAAATTTGTCAAGAAGCTTATCATAATCAATTATTTTTGGGTCGAACTCGAGCTGAACAACTTCAACATGCTCTGTTTCTCCAGTGCAGACTTCTTCATAAGTAGGATTTTTAGTATTTCCTCCTTCATAGCCAACTTTTGTTAAAACAACACCTTTTGTTTTCATAAACTCATCTTCAACATGCCAAAAGCACCCTGCTCCAAAAGTCGCTAATTGATTTTTGTTCATAAATTCACCAAAAAATATTTAGATTATGTAATTCTACTTCAGCTCTTCTTTAAAATCAAGCGCGCAAGAGTTTAAACAGAAGCGCTTTTTTGTTTCTGTCGGGCCGTCATCAAAAACATGCCCTAAGTGAGAGCCGCATTTTGCGCAAATTATTTCAGTTCGAGTCATGAACAAGTCTTTGTCAGTTTTAAGCTTTAATGCCCTATCATTTATGGGGCGGTCAAAACTCGGCCAGCCCGTTCCTGACTCAAATTTGGCTTCTGAAGAGAATAATTTATTCCCGCACGCAGCGCAGCGATAAATGCCGTCCTTTTTATTAAATAATAATTTTCCAGTAAAAGGAAGCTCAGTGCCCTTCTTTCTAAGCACTTTATACTGCTCTTGGGTAAGGTATTAGCCCATTCTTCCTCATTTTTAGGCAGTTTTTTTGAGTTCATAAGCGGAAATTGTGATTAGTAGTTAGTTTAAATTTAACTTTGAAATTAAGGCACTTATTTATATTACATGATTAGATTTGGATATATTAAAGGTTAGTTTTTTTAAAGGTGAACTAAATGGACGCAGTATTAATCGGAGTTTCGGATAGGAGCCTTCTTTGGCGCGCTGGGCAAATCAAAGAAATTGATTATAAAAAATTTGTAAATGATTATGCAAAATTCTTTGCGGAAAACTTTGAAAATGTGATTGTGACTCCTGACGACGGGGTGTATACTGACATTGCAATTGAATTTGGGAAATTAAAAGGAAAAAAACCAATTGCATACTATCCTGATAAAGACACTTATTATGGGACAAGCCATATTGAGAAAAATTATCCTAATTATGACTTGCGCAAAATTGACGGTGACTGGTATAAACTCAACGCAGACCTCACAAAGCAGGCTCTGTGCGTTGTATGCCTTGGAATTTCGCCAGGAGTTTTAATAGAAGCGTCATACATCAAGTACCACCAATCATACGGCGCGTACAAAAATCCAAAACTAAAAAATATTCACTTATTTTTCGACAAAAGAACAGCAAAAAACGATTTGCCTCAAGGATTTGTTGAGCAGATAAAAAATTTTTATTATTTTGATAATGTTAATGAACTAAAAAAACTGATTGGAAAAATAAATTTATTTTAATTCTACTTTATTTGTGAATAAATTTGAACATTGTGAACTGTGAATTTTCATAGTTCATTTTTCACAATTCCTTTATATGCTTTTCGGTAGTAATCTATTCAGTTATTCGTTTTTTGGTGTTTAGCAAACACTAATTGATGGGCTGACATGAGAGGTAATCTTGATGGGTTATAGTTTGGGTAAAAAAGTTGTTAATGTATTTTTGATTTTATTTTTAGTCATGTTTTTAGTTGGCGCTGCAAGCGCTGCGCACTCACAAACAACAACAATTACACCTGAATCGTCTGTAGCCTCTGTTTCAACTTTATTTAATGCAGCTGTTGCCATTGACGGGGCAAATTCAGTGGATTATGTGCGAATTGTGATTCCTACAAACGGTGCTGGTTATAGCGCATTAACTTGCGGAGCAGCTCCTGCTAATTGGAGTCTTGCTTCAAGTGACGCAACAACTTGTGTTTATACAACTTCTTCCGCTCCAATAACTCCGGGGAATCACTTGGATTTTTCTTTAACTGCAACTACTGCTGGGGATACTGGAACTTACACTTGGGCAGTGAGAACAACAGATAGTGCTGCCGCAATAGTTAATACAAGCCCAACAACAGCTGTTGATGGGGATGCTCCAACTGCTGGAATAGAGTATTCAAAAAATGCTGGTGTTGATTACTACTCAACAATCAAAGTAAAAGACGCTGATACATTGTTAATTAAAGCAACTTTTAACGAGCCAATGGCTGATTCACCAGTTGTTAAAATAGCAGTTGATAATGATGTTTTAGTTGCTACTGCAATGACAAAAGTCAGCTCAACAGTTTACACTTATTCGTTAAATGTCCCTGCGGGGAATGTTAATACTGCAACAGTTTCCCTTAGTGTTGGGACTGACATTGCGGGCAATGTTATTACATCTGCACCAACAAGCGGAGCAACATTTACTATTGACAATTTACCGCCTACAACACCAACTTCAGTTCATATTACTTCAAGTAACGCAAATCCGACTTTAGCAAAAGTAGGAGATACTGTTACAATTACAGCAACTGTTGATTCAGGAACTACAGTAACTGGAACAATTGGCGGAAAAGCAACAACTACTAATGTTGTAAGCGATACAACTGCCACTCTTACTCGAATCTTAGATGGTTCTGAAACTGAAGGCGCTGGACTTAATTTTACATTGGTTTCTACTGATGCTGCAGGAAATGATGCAACTACAGTAACCAAAGCAGACATATTGGATGCCTCTGCTGTTCAAACAGATTTTACTGCTCCCTCATTTAATGCTGAAAATGGTGTTGCTGCTGGTCCGGTTAAAACTGATGTTATAAAGGTTATAATTACTGACGCTGCTGGGGGATATTTTGGTTTTAGTGCGAATGCTACTTGTGATGGTAGTGATACTATAAATCAGGAGTTTACATCTGAAGTTGAGTTTAATGTTGTTGGTGATCATACTGATTATTTGTGTGTGAAAGCTACTGATGCAGCAGGAAATATAGGTTACGAAACTGTTGGGCAGTTGAATACAGATAATACGCCGCCTACTGTTGAGTTAACTCAAGCTCATGCGGATTTAATTGTTAAAGATGCTGATGCTGATGTTACAATAACTGCGACATTTAATGAGAATATGGCTGATACACCAACTATTTCAATTGATGGTCCTGGTGAATGCGATATTACTAGTCAAGCAATGAGTGGTTCTAATAAAGTTTGGACTTATGCTTGGAATGTTCCTGCTTTGTGTGATGGGGATGCAACAGTAACAGTTTCAGGAACAGATGTTGCAACAAATGCATATGCTGGGGCAACAAATTTAGTTTTCACAATTGATAATACAGCTCCGTCATTCACTGATACTGATGATGTTGCTGCTGGTCCAGTTAAAACTGATATTATAAGGGTTACAATTACTGGCGCTTCTGGGGGATATTTTGGTTTTAGTACAAACGCTACTTGTGATGGTGACGATACAATAGATCAACCATTTGGATCTACAGTTCCTTTTGATGTTGCTGGTGATCACACTGATTATTTGTGTGTGAAAGCTACTGATGCAGCAGGAAA
>CAZKBG010000002.1:15557-96961 GCA_964551375.1 uncultured archaeon
CAGGAAATATAGGTTACGAAACAGTAGGACAGTTGAATACAGATAATACTGCACCTGTGTTTTCGAGTGTGGCTCTTGGGGCGGATGGTTATGTTAATTCTGCTGAAGCAGCTGCGGGCGTGGACATTGTTGTTGCTATAACTGGTGTTGAAGATGGTAGGACTGTTGGTTGTGTTGTAACTGATGAAGGTTCTGCGCATAGTGTTGGTCCGGTAACTGGAACAACATCTGGCGGGGCGGTTACAATCGCTTCGACTGCTTTAACTAGTTTGACTGATGGTACAATAACTGTGACTTGTGGTGTTTCTGATGTTGCTGGGAATTTGGCGGTTGATGGAACAGACACAGCGGTAAAAGATGTTTTAGCACCAACATTCACTGATACTGCTGATGTTGATGCTGGTCCAGTTAAAACTGACACTATAACTGTTACAATCACTGGCGCTGCTGGTGGAGATTATGGTTTTAGTTTAGATGATACTTGTAATGGGTCTGATACAATAGATCAACCATTTGGATCTACAGTTCCTTTTGATATTGCTGGTGATCACACTGATTATTTGTGTGTGAAAGCTACTGATGCAGCAGGAAATATAGGTTACGAAACTGTTGGGCAGTTGAATACAGATAATACGCCGCCTACTGTTGAGTTAACTCAAGCTCATGCGGATTTAATTGTTAAAGATGCTGATGCTGATGTTACAATAACTGCGACATTTAATGAGAATATGGCTGATACACCAACTATTTCAATTGATGGTCCTGGTGAATGCGATATTACTAGTCAAGCAATGAGTGGTTCTAATAAAGTTTGGACTTATGCTTGGAATGTTCCTGCTTTGTGTGATGGGGATGCAACAGTAACAGTTTCAGGAACAGATGTTGCAACAAATGCATATGCTGGGGCAACAAATTTAGTTTTCACAATTGATAATACGGCTCCGTCGTTCACTGATACTGATGATGTTGATGCTGGTCCGGTTCAGACTGATACTATAAATGTTACAATTACTGGCGCTGCTAGTGGATTTTATGGTTTTAGTGAAAACGCTACTTGTGATGGCGACGATACAATAAATCAAGCGTTTACATCTGGAGTTTCTTTTGATATTGCTGGTAATCACACTGATTATTTGTGTGTGAAAGCTACTGATGCAGCAGGAAATATAGGTTACGAAACAGTAGGACAGTTGAATACAGATAATACTGCACCGACAATTTCTATTCTGACGGATGATGAGGCTTTGAATAAAGGTGATACTGCAGTAATAACTTTTACATTGTCTGCAGCTTCAGTTAATTTTAGTCAAGAAGATGTTGATGTAGTTGGCGGGTCGTTATCTGATTGGACTGCTGTTAGTGGAACTTCATACACAGTAGTTTTTACCCCAACTGATGATAGTACAACTGGTGCCACAGTGGATGTGCAAGCAGGCAAGTTTACTGATGCTGCGGGAAATAGCAATACTGCTGCGACACAAGAAACTATGACTGTCGATACAGTTGCTCCTTCAGTTGAGATTACTGATGATGAGACTGGTACTGCGAATATTGCTGGTGGGAGTGTTACTTTTACATTCACATTTAGTGAGCCAGTAACTGGATTTGCAACTGGTGATGTTGTTGTTAGTGGTGGATCTAAAGGTACTTTTACAGCAGTATCTTCTACGGTTTACACTTTGGTAGTGACACCTAATGAGATGGAAGGTAATTTGACTGTTGATGTTGCTGCTGGTGTAGCAGTTGATGCTGCGTCAAATGGTAATACAATTGCTGTTCAAAGGGTACAAGCGGTTGATACAGTAAGACCAACAGTTGCGATTACTGATGATGAGGACGGTACTGCGAATATTGCTGGTGGGAGTGTTACTTTTACATTCACATTTAGTGAGCCAGTAACTGGATTTGCAACTGGTGATGTTGTTGTTAGTGGTGGATCTAAAGGTACTTTTACAGCAGTATCTTCTACGGTTTACACTTTGGTAGTGACACCTAATGAGATGGAAGGTAATTTGACTGTTGATGTTGCTGCTGGTGTAGCAGTTGATGCTGTGTCAAATAGTAATACGATTGCTGTGACTGATGTACAAGCGGTTGATACAGTAAGACCAACAGTTGCATTAACTTATAGTGATAATCCGGCAAATGCAGGGCAAATGACTATAACTGCAACTTATTCAGAGGCAATGTCAGGAACTCCAAAAATTAGTGTTGATC
Organism: uncultured archaeon; assembly: GCA_964551375.1. Classification (GTDB taxonomy): domain Archaea; phylum Iainarchaeota; class Iainarchaeia; order Iainarchaeales; family JAAZKV01; genus JAAZKV01. The sequence continues at coordinate 17,775 of CAZKBG010000002.1, forward strand.
AATGGGGTACTACTGATATAACAGAGGCTAGTATGACTGGCGGTCCAATTGTTTGGACATATATATACACAGTTAATGCTGCTTTGAGCCCAACATATATTGATGGCTCTGCAACTGTTAGTTTGTCTACAGTAACAGATGTTGTTGGAAATAATTCAAATTCTCCAACAAATACAACATTCATAATTGACACTTCAGGTCCAGCAAATTATATAACTAATCCTAATGCAGGATCAACTGTAAGCTCTCCATTCCAGTTATCAATTGATACTGATGGAACAGCAAGCGGCTGCCAGTATAAGGATTCAACATTTACTTACGGCACAGGAACCGATATGAATGTTTCAGGAACAAGCTTCTATTCATTAATTACAACAACAAATGGAAGCAAGACATATTATGTTATCTGCATAGATGCAGCAAGTAACACTATTGAAAGATCAAGGTCATTTATAGTGGCGGATGCTGATACAAATGCGCCAAGTTTATCTGGAGTTTCTGTTACCCCTGCACAAACAACTGCTAGTGTAGCATTCATTTCAAGTGAAGCGGGTAGTGCTAAAGTTGAATACGGATTGACTTTAACTCATGGAAATGCTACAAGCTATTCATCAATGATAGCAGGAGCTAATACAATTGTTCTTAGCGGGCTAAATTGTGGGACAACATACCATTACTCAGTTTATGGGAAAGATGCGACAAATAATGAACAAAGCACTGCTGATGCAAACTTCACAACAAGCGCATGCACCACATACGAATTTGAGTTCCCAAAAGCAGGAACTGGATTTAGAGTATCAAGATTCGGAGACTTGATCTCAAGGTATGAGCTTTCAAACATGAGTATATGGAGTTCAAGCTTAGTTATGAGTGAATTCCTAAATGCTAATGCCGGCCCAGCAGGCGAAAGAATAGCTGCTGCTGATGTAAACAATGTTTACATTTATGATTCAACAGATGGCTGGACAACAGTGGCTGACGAAAGCTTTGCTACGTACAACTTGTATAGTGAAGCACAGTTCTTGAATTACTTTGTATTCGAGATAAATGCTGATGCAATTGGAAAATCAATTAGACATATAGAACCTGCAGATTGAAGATTTTAAAAAATCTTCATTATTGCAAGCAGGGATTTAGTAAGCTTAGGTGAAATGGGGTTGATGAAGGATGGTGAATAATATATTTAAAATACTTTTTTCAACCATCTTCCTGTTAGTTCTAATTAGTTCAACTTTTGCTGTGGCAAATGAAAATTTTATTCCTTCAACAGCGCCTTGCTGGGTAAAAGGAAGCGTTCAAGGCTCAGGCTTTGATATTAACGGCGTTACTATTGGGGCTTATTCTGGAAATACTTTGCTAAAAAGCCAATTACTAAGCGCATCAGCGGACAATAATGCAGTTTTCAGCTTTAATTCTATTGGAGCAATTACTGGAGAAACTATTAGCATCAAAGTTTTAGGCGCAAATTTTAGAGATTTTAATTTTACTGGCTTTTGCAAAACAGATGGCAACCCATGGATTGTTCTTGAACAAATAACTGTTTCAAAACAAGCAAATGGAGTAGCTTGCACTGATAACGGCATCTGCTCAAGCGGATATTGCAGCACAACCTGCCAGACAAGACCTATTGACACAGGCGGAAGCGGCTCTGGTGGCGGAGGCGGCGGTGGAGGCGGAGGTATGGGAGTTCCATCAGTAGAACCAGGAACCACAGTTGTATCAGAAACCACTGAAAATATTGATTCTAATCAAAGCGAATTAAGAAATGCTTTAGAAGAAATGAAAGATGAACAGGGAAATTCTTTATACACGTCAACTGAAGTAGCAGAAATGGTTGATAATTCAGCGGATTATGAATTTACTAGAACGGTTTTAGTTCAAAAAATAGTTTCAACTACAGGAGAAACAACATTCAAAATAACAGTTACTAATAAAGTTAGAAATAAATCAACTGACGAGCTAAAAGACGTTGTGGTTGTAGTAGAAGTGCCAAAAATAGTTGCTTCTAGTGCATCACAAATAACTTCACTGCTTCCTTTTACTGTTATAGTGAATGATCCTGTGCTTGAATTTAAAATAGCCGGTCTAAAAGCTGGTCAAAGCGAAAACATTGAATATTCAATAACAAAATCAGCAAATCTGGATTTAAGTAAAGTTAATTTTGCAGATCCTGTAATTAGAACAGCAACAATAGTAACTGTTCCAACTATAAAGCCGGATAATAACGCAGACTTGAATAATAATAATCCAACTACTCCTATTGTTGTTATTACAGATGGGGAAAAGGAAGCAATTGAATCAAAGTGGGATCTTGGGTGGGTATCAGCTCCAATGATAATAATACCAATAATATTAATAATTGTGATAATACTTGTGGTATCATTTATGAAAAAAGGCGGAAGAGATAGTGGTGGATTAACTTTTCATAATTAGGAAAAATAACTTTTAATAAGCCAAATTTAATTCACTAATCAGAATATTAGTGAGATATGCCTTGATTTAAAATAGCTATTGTTCCTATTTAATCATAAGTGATTTAGTGAAAAAGAAAATAAAACTACGAAAAAGCGCAGCCTTTGAAGAGAAATCCATTCACAATAGCGCAAAAAACTTTTTTCTTAAGTACAAGGGCTTCACATTCGCGCTAATTGCGACAATTGTGATAATTATAGCATTTCTTTTTGTTAACTTTGATATTGACTTGGCGCAGGAAAAAGCCAATTATGCAAAAGAAATGCATGAAAATAATATGGATCTTTTTATCGGATATGAAAGCGCAATAGGGGAAATAAGCGCAATTGAAGAGACAAACACGCTTAATGATGATTATACCGCATCAATGAAAGATGATGTTTTGTGGCTTAAAGAAAAAGAAAACAACATTTACAATTCAACTCCGCGATCAGAGGTTTTTTCAAAAGAAGTTGCAATAACAATGCTTACACAGGCAATAATGCAGGTAAATTCAGATTATGCAATGGAAACTGGACAGATAGATTATGACGACAAAATAAAAGAGTCGCTCATGCTTGAAGTTAAAGAACTCAAGCTCCTAACTGCTGAAGAAATTACCGCAACTTTTCCAACAGTGCTTGATAAACAAATATACCTTGACAATTTGAATCTGCTTTGGAAAGAATACTTTGATTCCAAACAAAGCATCATAAAAATAACCGCTTCAAAAGAAAGAAAATATGTGGAAGCAAGAAAATTAATCTGGATGACGGAATATTATCTTGAATAATTAAAATAAACTTGATTTTATCAAGTATTTGGGGTTATTAAATTAGTTTTTATTTTTGGCAAATTAGTTTTTGTTTTTAGTAAACTATTTCTTGTTTTTTGACATCATTTCAAGCAGTTCATTAAGCGACAACTGCCCAAGTTCCCTGTCTCCAAGTGAAAAATTTCCGCGCTTAGGAGGACTCAACCAGATTCTGTTAAATCCTTTATCATCAACATCCTTAAAGTAGCCCTGAATTTTCTTAAAATAAATCCTTGATTCAATAGAAAGATCCTTGTAAGTCTTTGAAAAAAGCTTGCAAAACGGATAATTTTCCCTAAAGCCGGGCATTGCAATAAAAGGAAACTGCCTGCACGGCTCAGGTCTTGCTGAATATATCCCGCACGAGTTGTCGGCGTCAATGTAAACGCAGGCATTTCTTTTCTCAATTTTGGTCTTGTTATTAAAAAAAGAAAAAGTGTTTTTTTCTTCTCTTTTCAGCACAACCTGCGGAACAACAAAAAAACTTTCTGGAATTGGGTTTAATTCTTTTTTTAATAAATCAATAATTCTTTTTGGAAACATTGCGCTTTGGAAAGTCAGCACTCCTGGAGTGGATTTTGGGTAAATTTTAACATCAAGAACGCAATCTTCATCTAAAAATTTTGACTTGGTTTTTCCTAAAAGTTTTGAAATCTTAACTGCATCGCTTGGAAGCACTGTAATCCAATATTTCTTGCAGCACTCCCCGCACTCAAGGCACAATGCGGACTCCTCTTTTTTTGAAAGTTTTGACTCTTTTAGTTGCGCCATTTGATTTTGATTGTGAAAGGAAGGCTTTAAAAGTTTATTAACAGCAAGTTTTGTATAAGGCACAGCAAAGCTATAAGTTGCTTTTTAGGGTTTAATGCCTCTATGGCTCAGTTGGTAGAGCGCCAGTTTTGTAAACTGGATGTCGTGGGTTCGAATCCCACTAGAGGCTTAGTTCTTTTTTTGAATAAATTAATACACTCTTGAAGCTTAGTTGCTGCGTTTTTAATAACTGCGATGAGCGGGGCAATATAAAAAGCCAAAATAAATTTTGCTTGAGATGAATGCGGACAGACAAATCAGTTAATATCTAACGATTAGGTATTTAAATAAAAAAGTCTTATTTATCCTGATGGATTTACTAAAGCAAGCGCTGAATAAAATGCTTATATCAAAGCTGTTTGCTGTCATAGTTACGCTAATAGGGATAGTTGTCTGCGCAGGATGGATGCTTAATATTCCTCTATTGACGAACATCTCGACTGACTTTGTTTCAATGAAGTTCATCACTTCAGTAATGTTTATTCTTTCAGGAATAATGATTTATTTAATTATAAGGCGAGTTGAAGACAAGTACGGCGAAGTAGGAGATTTGATTATCCAGTTTTGTGTAATTCTTGCGATGTTTTTAGTTGTTGTTCCGCTTGTATCAAGCATATTTGCAATTCCAACAGGCATTGAAAATATTTTTATAAGAGAAAGTGCTTCCGCAGTGAAAACAGTTGCTCCAGGGCTTCCTGCAATTCCAACGCTTATATCATTTGCCTTGATTATTTCGGTTGTTCTGACGCTTGTGGCATTTAGGGAAAATATAAATCTAATAACTGGATTAAGCAGGCTTGCTGGAATAATAATTTTATTTATCGGGGCTGTGGCGTGCGCTGGATATATTTTTGGAATTCAGATTCTTTATTATTATATCCCTGGAGTGACCACCGCAATTGCAGTTCATACAAGCATTGCGTTTGTTTTATGCGGAGCTGCACTTGTAATTTGCGGGTTAAACAAGATTAAGGTGAGCGAATGAGGCTTCAGACAAAACTTGTAATTCTATTTTTGCTGATGGTTATTCTGCCAATGATGTTTTTATCCACTTTTTTAATTGAAAATGCGCACGATATTTCAAAGAAAAAAGTTTCACAGAATCTGATAGGCATTTCGGAATTAAAGAAAGCAGAACTTGAGATGTTTTTTGATGATGTTTCAAAAGATGTGCTGTTTCAAAGCGAGTCAGACAAAATAATTGATTCAGTGGTAATTCTATCAAAACCTGCTGGCGCAGCTTCTTCAAATGAACTAAACAGCTCAAAAGAAACTCTGTTTGACACTTTTGTTTCGCATAATTCAAAATTTGGAATAATATCAGTCGATATATTTGACCGATTTGGGAACATGATTTATCAGCAAGGGGCGGAGAATAACAACGGTCTTAATCTTAGCTATGATTCGGAAGCGGTATTTAGAAACACAAAAAGAGGAAATGTTTTGTTTGAAGACATTTATGACGACAATATTAATCCACAAAAAATGCTCGGAGTTCTTGCATCAGCTCCTGTTTATGATGATACTGACAGACTCATTGGGTTTGTCGTATATAAAATATCAATAAACCGCGTGAATTTGATTGCATCAAACTTTAACGGACTTGGAGAAACAGGCGAGATTATTTACTCAACAGCAAAGGCAAACAAGATAATTTTCCTTTTCCAGCCGAGAAATTATACCGGAGCTTCATTTGAAGGGGATTTTGTTCTCGGCTCGCAATATGGGATTGCAACACAGAATGCGCTAAAAAAAGAAGTTGGGTTTGGTGAAATTATTGATTACAGACGCGTTGAAAGCGTTGCTTCGTGGAATTATATCAGCCAGACAGGATGGGGGCTCGTGGTAAAAGTTGACAAAAAAGAAGTGTACGCTGAAGTTGACAATCTTGTTAATGCAACAATTATAATAATTATTACATTCTGCATATTCATAGGGCTATTAATTTTTGTTCTTTCACGCTCTATTGCAATGCCGATAAATAATCTTTCAAAAAGCATTTCTTTAATTACAAAAGGCCAGTTTGACGTTCAAATAAAAAGATCCGAGCTTACTGAAATTGCAGGGCTTGGGGATTCTATTGAAAGAATTCTTTCAAGTCTAAAACTTGCGATGCTGCATTATGACATATCAAAAGAGGAACTAATGCTTGACGATGCTGTTAAATTAAAAAAGAAAGCAGAAAAAGAATTTGAGATGGAGAAAATATTTTTGGAGAATTTAATCAACACGCTCCCAGATCCGATATTTGTAAAGGACAGGCAGCACAAGTGGATTTTACTTAATAATGCCTTCTGCAAATTTATGGGGTACAGGCGCGAAATACTTCTTGGAAAAAGCGATTATGATTTCTTTCCAAAAAAAGAAGCGGATGTATTTTGGAAAAAAGACGAGCTTGTTTTTACAACAGGCAAAGAAAATGTCAATACTGAAAATTTTACCGATGCTAAAGGACAAACTCATAAAATTACCACTACAAAAAGGCTTTGCTCTTATGGCGAAGGAGAATATGTTATTGTGGGATTAATTAAAGAAGAATAATTTTATTGTTTCTTGTTAAAAAAAATTATTAGTCGTTATCATGCGGATTTCTATTTGTGCGCCCTAAAAACGCTTTGAAGTTAAACTAAAATATTAAAATTTAAAAAAAAAGATAGAAAAAGAAGCTTTTGGCTTCTTTCTCTGACAAACTTATTAACAAATATAATAATTAATGAGAAACCTTTTGGATTCCTCATCAATGTTAAATATTCATCAACAAATTTTACTGCTCTTCAGAATCGCTAGAGTCTGAGTCAGATGGGCCTCTTCCGCCGCCTCTAAAATCAGGTCTTCTAGTTGGTCTATCGTTTTTGTGCTTCTGGTAGCAGTCTCTGCAGTAAACTGGTCTTCCTTCAATTGGCTTGAAAGGAACTTCAGTCTCTGTTCCGCAGTCAGAGCATGTTGCCTTGTGCATTTCTCTTGGGCCGCCGAAGCTAGGCCTACTTCCAAATCTTCTATTATCCATTTATTTTTCACCTTATGTTCAAAAAAGCTAATACATCAGCAAGACGCTTTTGAGGGCATCTAATGCTTTATTATAGGGCTTTCTGTAAGAAAATTATTGGGCGAAGGGGGTTATAAAGGTTTGGAAAGGGGGTAGCCGGCAAAGCAAAATCGCTTATAAGTAACTCTTTACAGTGAAAGGAAGTTTTTTATAAGGTTTTTTACAGAAATAATATAGAATAGCGTGGGATAATTTTTGAATCGGCGCTGTTAGCGCTGTTTTAAGTTAAGGGAAAAATTAGTGAAATTAGAGTGAAAGTTAGTGCAAGTTTACTGATGTGATGAAAATGGCAGAAAAAGATGTTCAGCTTGGAATGATAATAATTGTTTTCGCGACATTTTTCTTTCTCTCGGGAGTGGACATGCTTAGAATAAGAGTATTTGACGAAGGATTCAGCATGTTTTTAGCATTCATTTTAGTCGCAGTCGGCGTTTATATGGTGACAAAAAAGTAATCCTAAAATTAATACTGTTTAAAATAAATAATTCTCTTTTTTTATGGAAAATAATCCTATTTTTTAGTTTAACTTTCAAAATTTTCCCCCTCGCAAGGTTTATTAACGAAAAAGCCCTTTTTTAGTGAAAAAACCAAGTGATAAAATTGGGGCTATATTCTGGGCTTGAAGGTAAGTGGTACGACTTTTTAGATGCTTTAGACAGGGTAATCCCTGTTTATGCAATCATTAATCCAATAGAGAAAGTAGTTCCAAGCTTTCCGCTATTTATTGTTGTACTTATACTTGTAATTTTAGGATTATTCTTTTTCTTAGGCGGAGGATTAAGCTTTGGAAGCTACTCGCTTGAACTTACAGTTCTTGACAAAAACGGGGACAGCGTCAGCGATGCGCTTGTGGAGCTGACTCAAACATGCGAAAATTCCGAATTGGATAATTTATCCGTGACTACAAATGATGAAGGGAAAGCTTTTTTTGAGCCGTGCGGACAGGCAGTTGAAATAAAAGTTACAAAAGCAAATTTTACAAAATTTGAAGGGACAGTATATCTTCCTGAAGACTCAAAGAAAAAAGTTACTCTTTCAGAACTTATTTTTATTGACAAAAAGCTAAAAGTCACCATTGTTGACGATGTGGGCGATTATATCTCAAAAGCAAAACTTTCCATGGCTTGCATCAGAGGAGGAAGCGCTTCAAAAACAGAAGTAAAATCCCCTCTTCCTGATAACTACCAGCCTTCAGGAGGATTTGAAATTGACGTGAACGGAAACTGTGAAGGAGTACGGCTTGAAGCAACTGCAAGCGGGTATGAAACAAAAACAGTTTCAGTATTAAGCGATGAAACAACAAAAACAATCAAGCTTGAAAAAATAATTCAAAATGGAAACGCAAATTTTGCAACTGACAGCCCAATCGGACCGCAGGTTAGAACAGAAATATTAATAAGCGGAGAAAATAATTTTGAAAGGACATTAATCACACTAATTGACGGAAGCGTTGAAGCAACACTTCCCCAAGGGCACTACACATACTCTGCCATAGTAAAAGGATTTGTTGAAACAGGAAATTTTGATGTGACTGCAAATGAAACAACCGATGTTTCAATTTATTTTAGCGAATTAATTAATAATATAAATGACGACCCGACAAACCCTGAAGTAAAAAGCTTTTACCTAAAATTAGTTGACGGAAATACAGGTGTAAATCCTGCTGATTTGCAGGTATTTGTTCTCAAAGGAAATGATGTGAATAAATTAAGATTACTAAAAACAGACAGGGCTGGAATAATACAGCCTTCGCCTATAAACGACACTAACGGAAAAACTTACAAAGGGCTTGCAAAAGCGGAAGGGTACAAGAAAAAACCAATTGATGTTGAGGTAAGAACATTTTCGCAGGGGCCTCAGAATGTAACAATGCAACAGGGCGGAGCAACGTTAACTCTAAAAATTGTGGATGACTTAAATGCCCCTATAAAAGAAATAGTTCCAAAAATATACTTTGATGACTTTGACGGGGTATTTGACCTGCTTGCCCAGACAAGCACTGCTGGAATTACAACTTATCGCGGACTTCCGAACGGGAATTACATAATTACTGCAAGCACAGCGATTGAAGAAGGCTCGCTATCCTTCAGTGTAAACGGAACCGATCTTGAACTAACACTTGTTTTATCAAACGCAAAAGGAAAACTGGATTTGGCGATAAATGACGAATATGAAAAAGCAAAAGTTGAAATAAATTACGCTGTGGAGAAGAAGTTCGGCGATGAATTCAGCGAAGTGTTTAAGGGAATTTCATTTAACGGCGACGGAAACACTCCTTTAATCAATGCCGGAAGCTATGTGAGAATATTAATAGACGAGCCTGGTTTTTTGCCTTATGAAAGCTTTGTTTACCGAATCAACCGCACAACATCATCAAGCGGAAAAGACAAAACAATGTTTTTGAAGAAAAAATCCTCCCTTCCAAACCAAAAAGAACTGCAGATGATGCTAAGAGAAATTTATTCAAGCAATCCAATAACAACCTCTGAAACAGTTTCTAATATTCTCCAAAAAGGGAAAAGATACTATCTTCTTTTTGACCTTGTTTTAAACAATAATCAAAGCCTGCCTGTTACAATCAGCGCATCAGTTGAACCGACTGAAACCGCTCTTTCAAAAGGAATGCGAATACAAAGCGGATACTCGGTTAACGGCTCAACTTATGTGCTTTCTTCCCAGCCTACTTCATTTTTAGCGGACACAAATCTTGTTGATGCTGACGCTAAAAAAATAAATATAGTCATTCCTGATGCAAACGGGCCAAAAGTAATTCCGGTATTAATTGAATTTACTTTAGATGCCAACGCAACCGGAAAGCAGAAGCTGTTTTGGAAAGTAAAACAAGGCGCTAACGAAAGCCTGCAATACTCAAAAGAATTTGAAGTTGACAAAGCAATCTGCATGCCAAATAAAACAACCTGCCCCGATGTTATGTTCCTAAATTATTTGAACTGGAACAATAAAGGATGGGTGCTTATTGACGATTCGACAAAGAAAGTACAGCTTGGAGACACTTATGCTATAAAAACAATAGCGCAAAATATGGGTGATAAAGAAATAGGGACTGTTAACCTTACTGAAGAGCTGACTGCGTCTGATGCCCAGTACTTCAATTTAATTGACAACGGCGTTGACAAAAATTCAATGTTTAAAGTTGTGAATGTAAAACCTCTTGAATTAACTGACGCGGTTGTAACAACATTAAATCTTAAAAAAGTTTCAGGAGGAGGAATCGGAGTAAAACAATCCCTGCGAAAGCCAGGGACTGACCAGAGCTTACTCGCGCTGAAAGGAAATCCAGACACAGGGGTAAGGCTTCAGGTTCAAAACAAGAAATTTGTCCAAATAAAAATATTTGCGACAAATGTTCAAAATACAATATACGAAGGGGGAGTGTATCCTTACTTCTTTGTGAAAACAACTTTGAGCGAAACTGTGGCAGGATCAGGATATCCTGTTAGAGCAACATGGTCCGCAAAACTTGAAGGAAGCGACACTTATCTACCCTCAATGAGCGCAAGGCAGACTGATGAAAACGGAATTGAAGTTACAAGCTTTGACGCATCAAATCTAAAAATAGGGGACAGGGTTGTATTTGAAGCAATTGATGAAAATAATTCAATTCCAGTAAAACTTACTGTGACAGTAAAAACTGCAATAGAAACTCCTCCAGAAGAACAGCCTGAATGCCTAAAAGTAATGGTTGATGGAAGAGATGTTACTGGCATTGAATTTCCTACAAAAGAAATGGATGTGTCAATGCCTTCATCAATTTCCGTATTCTCCGCATGCGAAGAAAATAGGGATGTTGGAGTGTTAACAGACCTTCAGCAGTTAAGCCCCACAAGATTTATTATAAATCCAAACACAATGTACTCAATTTCGCTTGACGCAAACGATGTTGTAACCACACGCAAAGGAATGCTTGGAGTATACCCAGTTCAGGTAATTGCATTTGAAGCTGAAAAATACCACCAAGTTGACATGGTGGATATGATTGTAAGGGACAGAACCGCTCCGTTTGACATAAATTACCCTATTTTTGATTTTAGACAGGCGCAGACTATCGCAAGCAAAATTATAAATAAAAAATACGCTGGCAGACAGGATGTTTATCTTCCAAGAGTTGAAATGGACGAGCCCGGAATTGAAATAACTTACAGAAAAAACGGGGTTCCAAGAAAAATTAATTTTAAAATACAAGTTGAGACAAAAGCGCTTGAAGCAATCACAATAGGATACTTAATATCTCAGGGGCTGACTCAAACAAAAACAGGGAGTTCATGCGCTGGAGTTGCTGTTGGAACATTTTACGCGCCAGGCGCTAACGAAAGCGAATATTTTAAACTAAGAAGCGAATTGAGCTCGGTTTGGAGCGGAGTAGTAAGCAAATTCCAAAATAAAGGCACTGCTCCAAGAACTGACACAACCGCGCTAAATAGAAGCAGAACAGTTCCATTTTATTCCCTTCCAAAAGAAGTGCAAAGCGAAATAATCTCAACGCTTTATAACGAAAGCGGATCATCTTCTTCCGTAACAGGAAGCGGACAGCTTGAAGAAAATGAAAAAGTTGCAAAAGCATCATTTGCTTTGCAGGATTTGCCTCTTTCAAATAACACAAGTCCAGTTCATCCTGTAGTTGGGGCAATTTATGAAACTTACCCTGATGTAATAGGACAGCCGAATGTGATGCCAAGAACATGCTATGAAGTAAGAAAAAATTGGACACTTACCCCTCTTCCAACGCTTGCTGATTATGATATTGTAAATAACTGGAATACTGTTATTGAAGACAGCAACGGAAGATTATTTGTTGAATCAATAAATAAATGCACATACTGCGATATACTTTCATTTGGTTACTTTGATAGCCAGTCGCTATCTTCACTTGTTACGACAAATGGAAGCACACTTGATAACTGGTATGGTGGGCATACTAATAACTCGGGGACAATAAAGCTAAGGCATGAGTTAATCAGAATAATGACGCCTGTGATTGAAAGAACTGTTACTTGGGATAAAAATGTTGAAATAATTCCACAGGAAGGGAAAATTTATGACCTTGGGGATTACAGCAGCAGCGTAACAAGCCTTATTCAAAAGTGGCCAAATAGCGTGACTTATAATGGAAGAAGCCCTGGCGATGTTTGGACTGAAGGGACGACAAGAGTAACATATGCTGGCTCAATAAATGACGGATTCATACCATTTAGCTGGGCAAAGAAAAATGGAGTTGGCTATGCTGTTCCTGATGTGAATATTCCTTCTGTTGAATTTTATGGAGCAGACGCTTACGGAACAAATCAGTGGAAATACAGTAAAATAAAAAGCATACCAGCTGAAGCAAGCGGAGTAAGATTATTTTTAAATAACAAACACCTTTACGGAGAATATATCGGGACATACAAGCAAACTCCTACTGGATATGTTATTGACAACAGAGGAGTAATTGATAGCAATGTAATTGATTTTAATATTACAAGAGCTGAATTTGCTGGCTCAAAATATGCAATAATTAAAGTAACCGACTGGGTTTCGGGAACGCAAAAAGTTACAAGAAGCTTCCAAGTAAGACTTGTCGGAAGCGAAGCCAACTGTTATAGTCCTGAAGGATATGAGGGAGTAAGCGGAGCAGAGTTCCAGACAAGACTAATGTACGATTGGGACTGGGCAAAAATTGCTCAAAACCAGTGCGACTTGGGGAATATGTCTTACACTTACTGCGACGGCGCGCAATTTAGCGTAAGCCTTATGAAAAAACTAATGCTGATTGATAATTTACTAAAAACAGGCGCACGAGAACAAATCCCGACTCACACAAGTTTTTACTCCTACTTAATCAAAGACAATTACTCGCAAGGACTGCTTGATGATTTTGATGAATACTACTCAGGAGGAGCATTTACAACAATTGGATTCAATACTGTTGGGGATAATTTAGGATTTGACCAATTTATCAGCGAAAATAAAATAAGTTTTAGAGTCAGAGATGCTGAAGGAAATGTAACTGAAACTGGACAGCTTCCTTCAGGCGGAATATACCGAGTTGAAATAGATTTTAATCTTGAAAATCAGAATATTAATTCACTGATGAAAAATGATGGGCCTAATGCGAGAATAATTGTTACTTTTTCAAAATATGCTTCTCCTCAGACAAACAATCCGTTTTATGAAATTCCATTTGACGGAGAACTTGGAAAAGTGGGCAACACTTATGGAAGAAGAGAATATGGAATTGGAATAAGCGACTTGAGTCTAAAATTAAACAGCGCAGGGACTATGGCTCTTCCTGCTGCAAATCCGATGAAATCAATTACTTATGTTACTTCAGAACAGCTTGATAAATTAAAAAACGGAGCTGTGCTTTACTATAATGAACTTGCGAACAGGCTTGAGTTTTATCCTCAGCAGCCGACTCCGGTAGTTATGAGCGTGACAGGAGCTCCTCCAACAGTTACTGCTGAATATGATTTGCTTGGATTTGACAGAACGACTCCTATGAAAAAAGAATGGATAATGAAATCATCCACAATCGGGGATAAGTGCACTGACTTTTCTGGAGAAAGAAAATTATTGTTTAATGAAACTGTTAACGGAACAAAAAGGACAATTTCTTGGACAAACACTGCGGAGAGTGGAAAAGTAAACCTTGCAACAATCTTCTTCACCGCGCCAAATAAAGACACAAGCGTTACAAGACAGGCTGGAAGCACAGTAGTTGAACTAAAAACAACAAAGAAAGCTCCTGGACTTGTTAACGGGCCTTCAATAAAACTAAGCTATTATGACACAAGCGGAATAATTGGATATGATTCGCTTCAGTGGGTATTTGACCAGGTAAAAGCAGGAAATATGTGCATGACAAAAGACCCTAAAAATGAAATAAGAGTATGGTGGAGACCAACATACCTTGACTCATTAATTAAAGACGTTGATGTTGATGTTACTTCATGCGGCGAATAAAAAACAAAAAAACGGGTAAAAAAATGGCTAAAGAAAGAAATAATTCTGAAGAATATCCTGATTATAAAACAAGTTACGCTGCCGAAAACGCTGAAGGCGGGTTTCCTATAAAAAAACTGCTGGTAATTGCGGGGGCAGTTGTAGTAATAATAATTATAGCAATACTTGCAATAAACCTTCTTGGGCAGACAAATAACGCGCTCTTTTATGATGTGTTTGGAAATATTTTGGGCTCAAAAGTTAGCATCTCAAAAGACGGGAAATTAATCGACTCATTTAACACTGACGGGGATGTGCTTCATTTGTCGGGAAACCCAAACGGGGATATTGATGTGGCAGTAAGACCCGGGAGCATATTATTCTCAAACAAAAATATTTCAGTCAATCTAAAATCAGGAGGAAAAATTGTAGTCAAAACAAGCCAAAGCGGAGCGGTTTATGTTGATGAAAATGGAATAGTTCATGTAATAATTAACCCACTTGAAGACTTAAATATCCCGGGGCATTACGATGACGAAACAGGCGAATTTATTATTGACGACCCGAATGTGGAAATTATTATAGAATATGTAATAGACGATCCAGACAGCGGCGAAACAGTAATTGTTGAACTTGAAGCGGATTTATCACTTTTAGAATCCCAGCAGGACGGATGCCTTTCATTAAGCAAAACAATGGTGAGAGATGTTACTCACTACGGAACACTTGAAACACCGACTACAATAAAATTACTTTGCGAACCGCAGGGGGAAATAGTAGCATTGCTTGAATGGAAAAGCGAAAGAATGGGAAATGTTGAAGTGGTATTTGGAAATTATTCATCCTCAACCCTTCTTGAAAAATATGAAAAGCCGATATTAATGCCAAAAGATTATTCTTACAATGCAAAAATAATTTACACTCCATTTAAGGAATTTGCAGGGCAAAAAGCGCAGTTCAATGTGAATATTCGATACGAAGCAAGCAAAGGCTCAATACAATTTGACGTCGCAAATGACAATCTTGAACAGTGCATTGGAATAACTCCTGAAAAACTTCTTATCCCAAAAGGACAGGATGAAACTTCTATTACAATTGACGCTTCCACATGCCATTCTGAAAAAATTGAAGTATATCTCTGCGACGGCGACAGCGGATGCACTGGAGGCGCGCCAGAAGGGCAGATTGGAGTAGAACAACAAATGTTTGTATTAAGCCCAAAATCAAATCCTAAAAAAACAATCACTCTCTCAAGAGTGGATTTGCCTGGAGCTTATGGAATTACAATTCACGCAAGAACACCAAAAGCTGACAAAATATTAATCGGAGAAGAAACACTAATTGTTGAGCCAAACGGAACAGAAGAACTTACTCCTGATAAATTTGTAATATCTTTAATGGGCGGAGCAAAAGACTCAATGAGAATAACAAATACTTCCTTAGCTGAAGACATTGATGTTGACGCGTCAATTTGCTCGGTGTACAAAAATTCGCTTGGAACAATAGCCGAAAGCGAAGCAGGAAGCAATTACGGAATGGGCTTTCATAATGTGAGCGTATACTCGCAATCCTGGTGGAAAGACTTAAGGACAAGCTCGTCTAAATTTTCAGGAGACGGAAAATACCAAGCCGCTTTTACTAACACACTTGTTGAAATTGATTACCTTAGATACATAGCGCAGGCATACTCCGCAGAGAAAAATTACAAAATCAAAAAATCTTACATGGACCTAAAAGGAATGCCTGTAAAAGCGCAGATTTTGGTTGACGAAGCTGCGGTTGGAGTAACTAAAGCGCAGGATTTGAAAGATAAAATGGACGCGGCGAATGAATTTGCTGAAGCAAATTTTGCGAGCCAGATTGTTTCTACCATAAGTTCTATTACAGGGCTTGCGACAACATATGCAATTCTTCAAATAGACCTTACAACCTTGCAGGGGTATATTGAGACAATTAATGCCTGTCCGCCAGCAGTAGCTCCTTTGAAAGTTGCTACTCAAGCGCTTGCAAGAGCAAACAGTTCTACTGCAGTAAATGTAGCCACAGTTGCTGAGGGGATAAGCGCGGTAAATAGTATTTATTCAATATATCAAAATGTTGACAGCGTGACAAAAGAGACTGATGAAATAAATGCTACTGGCGCGCTTGAAGAAGCTAAAAACGTGCAGTCAAAAATAAAGGATGCAAAAAGCAAAATTGACAGTGCAAATAAAAATGTCTCGCTTGCGCTTGGCGAAGCCTCAATTGATGAATTCAAAAAATCTTCCGAACAAGACTATAAAGCAGAGGAATATTTGCGAAAAGCAAGAGAGGATATGCTTGATGCAAATGCGCTTTTAAAAGAAGCATTAACTTCGCAATTAAAAGCGAATGATTTTATCACAACAGTGCTTCCTGAATTGCCAAGCACCTCAGACACTGTTGTTCAAGGAGTTCAGCTTTTAGTTCAGCTTGTTACAATGCTTGGGATTGTTCATACACAAAGCGCCTTGATACAGGAAGCAATAACTGAAACATCCGCCGCAATGAAAGCCACTACAAGCGCTGTTGCCAGCGGGTGCAGCGCAGTAGCAACTTCAGAAGCATGTTGCCCTGTAATAGGCACTGACACAATGGCTGAAATAGAAGTGTCAAAATTACAGGCAAATTCTGCACTCTCTGTTGCAAGTGCATTATCAGTGCTTAACGCAGTTCAAACGGTATACTCAGCTTTTAGCACTTACAACACAATGACAAACGATTACACTGAACAGTTCAATAAAGTAAACGAGCAGTTCTCAACAAATGTTCAGGATATTTATGATATGCAGGATGAAGTAAAGCAGAGCCTAAAGAGCCTGCCTGAAGGAATTGACGCCGCAGAGTGGCTTGGGGATAAGGAAACGCAGGCAAGCAAAGCCGCAGGATACAGTTCAATAGTTGATTTGCCTGAAAGCTATAATAAAGAAAGACTCACAGGGCTTATTGGAACTGCTTTGATAAACGGATTTGTAAACGGGGCATACATCGGAGGAGTGTATAATACAAAAGACACTACTTTTACAACAAGCGCTTCAGCGCTTAATACTGCTGCAAAAGAAAAAGATGCTAATACAAAAAAAATAAGCTTTGAAGAGAATAATTTTGGATTAAAAGAAAACTGCGACAACATGGTGAGAATCACAGTTCCTGATTATAAAACAAATTTAATGCAGGACGCAAAACCGATAACAATCTCTCTTGACACAGTAAATGCAGTGTGGAGCTTTGATGAAGCAAAAGTATTTGATGTATTTGAAAGCCAGGAAGTGGGCGTAATTTTTGCAAATGCAGGGCTTAGAAAAAATTCTTTTGGAACAGTTGAATTTAAGGCAACTAAACATGAAAACGCAAATCCCTCAACTGTGACAAGCGGAACGTTCGGACCGTTTAATGTTCCTGATATTTCACAAAATGAAATTTCGCAAAAATATCACATTAAATTCAATGTTGAGCCGAGAAAGGGGAATACATTCGTTCCTCTTCAGAATAATTTGTGCACTAATGAGCTGTTAAGGGGAAAAAGCGGAAGCGCCGCGCTCCCTAATATATTATTTTCTTGGGACTGGAACAGCGTTGCGGGGCTTGGCGCTTTAAAAAATCCTATAAAACAAAATACTTTTAGAACTGCAAGAATCGGAACAGGCGAGGGCGAGCCTTTTATTGACGCAGTGCAATTAAGCATACTAATGAGCAAAAAACTCGGCGCGTTAAATTCTTTTTTAAGCCAAAACACGCTTGAGTGTCCAACCAATCCTTCAAGATTAATACTTGGCGCGATAAAACCTGTTATTGTTGATAAGGACGGACAATTTGCCGACAAGGAACTGGAAGATATTGAATTTGACTGCTTTATGCCCTTGACGACAAAAACTTATGACGGCAAGCCGGCTCTTTATTATTATTTAACATCCTCTCCGTTAAATGAAGCTCCTGAAGGAATAAGCGACGCCGAGGTTGTGAGCACTGCTGATGAATTTTTAGGACTTGTTGATTTTAATGCAAACCTTATGAGAGACGGATACGGATTTGACATGCAATATGATTATGCTGACAGCTATTCAAGAAAAATACTTGTTGCTGCGCCGTCATTTTTGGACTCTTCAACGGGAGCAAAAAAGTTCTTCCTTGACAAAGACAGATTGTTTTACACTTCTGAAGCAAATTTCTTCCTTGCTCAAAGAGCGTGGAATCTTCCTGATGCTGGAAAATACAGGGTTAGAATGCTAATTGATTTTGACGGATATCCTGCCATATTTAGAGGCTCTTCGCCTGCTGCAAAAATAAAAGTTGAATTATATTCTCTTGAGCCTGTAAGCTCAAATTTCAGCCCGTTTTATTACGTGCCAATAGACGGAGCAGTAGGAGCTGAAGTAAACAATAACCGCTACGGATACGGAACATCACTTACTGGGCCTAATCCCGAGCCAATAATGGTTTCAAATACTGATTCAATCGCGCTTGTTTCAAGACAAAAAGATTCGCTTGTAAAGATACTTGAAACAAAATTAAGCAGATTTGGAATAGAAAACTACTCGCCTTCTCTTAGAGGAAAAGTAATCACGCTTCAGTATAATTATAATACAAAAACACTTGATGATGGAAATTCATACTTCCTTTACTCTCCTGTGGTTGGAACTCCTGTTATTGTAAAAGCAAACGGGACTGCTGGAGAGAGCACAGCATATGTTTATTCTTTACTATTTAATGGAAGAGAATTTGACCCAGGAACGCAAAATCTTCTTCTTTGGACAGGAGTAAACAGCTGCACAAATCTTGCAGGACAGCCTATAACAAAAAATTATAACAGGACAGGGGATTCAGTTCTTGGAGGCGCGTATTCAATAAATCTGCCAAAAAGCGAGGTGGGCGGCTCGACTTTACTAAAAACAGTTGTATATTCTCCGATTGATGATATGTATGCAATATCAAAGCAAGAAAACGGAGCAATGTACACAACAGGCGAGCCAAATGGTGCTGCAAATCCAGTTGCGCTTGCAGGAATTACGGGAATGTATGGAAACGACAAAGCAAACGCTTCAGTTCCAAATTATCTTGAAAGAATGTTTGCAAGCGTTGAAAAAGGAGATTTGTGCATTTCAAGAACAAGCTCAAGAGAATCAATGTGGTGGAGCGAGGAAAGTTTGTTTAAGAAAAGTCTGGCTGGAAAAGAATCTCTTTACCAAAGAGAAGAAGCGCTAAAATCACAATGCGCAAGATAAAATCCAAACTTACTTAACAGAAAAGTATTTTTAAGTTCTTGTAAATTAGTCTCTGTCAATTATTTTTGTCTTGTACTTTGAAGACTTGTTTTTTAGAAGAATAATTCGTGAGTTCTCTTTTTCAGATTCATACTTATATGAAGGCATCTTAGACAAAAGTCGCTTAGCAAAGTCTTTTGTGTATTCATGGCTCGGCGTGTTTTCTTCTTTTAATCTCTGCCTTGAAAAACCAAGCCACATATATGATTTAACTTCAATAAAATCGCTCCCTGTTGCTTCCAGCATTTCAGCAAATTCATTAATAGTTTCATCTGAATCATTTAATCCCTTGATTACAGTCAGGCGGATTACTGTTCTTGTATTTAGAAGCGAAAGCGACGCAAGGGACTTTA
This sequence comes from uncultured archaeon, assembly GCA_964551375.1. GTDB lineage: Archaea > Iainarchaeota > Iainarchaeia > Iainarchaeales > JAAZKV01 > JAAZKV01. Next base: position 37,470 of record CAZKBG010000002.1, read on the forward strand.
GATAATTCATCCAGCCGTTTTTTTCAGCGTTCTTTGTAATCTTCTTCCAAGTCTCCTCATTTGGACCCACCATTGAAACATAAAGCTGGGTTGGAAGAGAATTCTTCTTTTCAAGAGCCAAAAGCATTTTTGGATTCTGTCCGTTAGTGACTAAAAAAACAGTTTCAGTTCCAGGCCTTTCTTTAATCAATTTAATCAATTCGGGAAGTTTTTTATAAAGCGTAGGCTCCCCGCTTAGAGAAATTGCCCAGTGCCTCTGTTCATTAGCCTTGGCAAAAACTTCTTTTGAAACATTATTGTGCCCTCCAAATCCTGAAATCAATTTTTTTCTTCTTTCAATTAATCCTTTAATTAATTCTTTTGGGTCGCTTGGCTCATTTGGCTGTCCTTTCATGTATTCCATGGGGCGCCAGCAGAATACACAGGAGTTATTGCACCAAAAAGTTGTTGGAGCTATCTGGTGGCATGAAATAGTATCAGCGCCGTAAAAATCCTGCTTGTAGCAATTTCCCTGCCCTCTTAAGGATTTTTTGTTCCACTCGCAAATTTGAATGCCGGCATCTTCGTAAAAGCCGTACTTTTTGTGCTCAAATGCCTTGATTAAATCCTGTTTTTTCATAACGAACAGCTCAATTTTATTATTTTATCGTAACAAATGAACGCGAAGGAATGCTTATAAACAAAATGAATAAACTATTCCTTACAATCTTTTTGGGATAATTAGGGGTGTATGGAAATGGAAGGATCAATTCAATTTATAGCAAACTACGACGACTGGAAGGCGATAAGAAAACAAACTATTACTGAAAAGACTTCTCCGCTTGTGGTTGCTGAGTTTTTAGCGAGCCTTACAAACAGCGTTGACGGGAAAGTTGAAGCAAATTTAAGAAAGATTGTTGCGCTTGAAAAACTTGACAAAGCAATTGATGAACTCGGGCTTGCAAAAGGCGATGCTGTGAGAGCGATGGAAGAAATTAACACACGAAAAGTATCTTCTGTAATTAATGAAATAAGCGCTGTTCCAACACTTCAAAAGAACCAGCAGAAAGAAGTTGCTGACTTCTGCAAAACTTATGCTACAAGAAAATGCCTTAAAGCGTGCGGGTTGATAATTGATTATTCACAGATACAAATACCTGGGATGGGGAGACTAAAGAAAGCAAAAGTATAATTTTGCTTTTTAGTTTTATTTTTATTTTGATTATTTGGGTTAAAATTAACTAATAACTCAAATTATTGGACATATTTTTGGCTAATGCGGGTGTTGTGATTGATTTTCAATGAAATTATAATAAATCAATTCTTCCAAAGCTACTCAACCCCTCTTCTTGATTTGATTGTGAAAGCAAGCACTTACATGGGGCATCCGGGGCCGTGGATTCTTCTTGCAGCATGGCTTTTCTGGCTGGGATATGAAAGAAAAAGCTTTGTTATAATGTCAATAATTCTTTTCGCAGGCGCAATAGCAGGAGCCATGAAAATATTTATCGCAAGGCCCCGCCCAGAAGGAATACTTCTATTGGACCATGAAGTCACTTATTCCATGCCTTCGGGACACACAACTCTAATAACTTCATTTGCAACATTTGGATGGTTCAAAAAAACCTTAAAAAAACCGCTAAAAATATTGCTGGTGATTGCAGTAATCATAGTTGCAATTTCAAGAATATATCTTGGAGTTCACTACTTCACAGATGTAATTGTTGGACTGCTGCTTGGGCTTTTAATCGGCTGGGCAGTAATTAAAATCGAAGCAAAAATCCACAAAATGCACTTTCATATTACAAAAATACAAGATGAATACCTTGCGGTCGGATTTTTTGTTCTCGCAGTAATGTTTTACATGTTCATTCAAAGCGCATACCCTGAAGCATTTGCATTATTCGGATACTTTGCGGGATACGCGCTTTACAGACATTCAGGCGTTGACTTAAAGCCCGTTCAGACAACAAAACAAGCAGTTGTGATTGTGGTGTTTGGAACACTAATAACAGGCGCGATATATTATCTTGCAACAAAAGCAACAGGACTTGATTCAGTCGGATTATACTTCTTAACAGGACTATTTGTCACAGTATTCTGGCCGGTTATAATACATAAATACGTAATCAAAAGAGAAGAACACAAAGCAAAAAAGAAAAAGAAATGATTTTTTTCCTCCCAAGCGCCTACTCAAAAGCTTTAAAAACATCCCTTGCTAAATTCTACTTAAGGGAGAGCTGCGAAGCAAACTCTAATCCCCCCTTAGTTTAGTAGCTAGAACGCTCGGCTGTAGCACGGGCTTTTCTTTTTAAAAAGAAAAGCCACGGTTCCAAAAGAAAAATTGGTGCCGCTGGAACACCAGCACTAAAAAATAGTTCTGGAGAAGTCACGTAAAGTGACCGAGATATCCCCGGTGCAATTCTGGGAGGGGGGATTACTTTTTTTCAACTGGAACCAAAAGTATTTTTGTTCTTACAATCAAATCTCTTTTTGATGGATTATATACAATGCTTTTAGTCAGAGCCTGTGATTTTTGATGAGTTCTTCTTTCAAGCTGGCTTAATTGTTCTTTTGTTTCTTCTCTGATCTTTGAGAGTTTGTTTTTTATTTTCAGGCTCTTAAATTTTAATGCCTTAATTTTCTTTTCCAAAACATTGATTCTTGCGGTTTTTTCGGCAAGCCTTTTATTTCCAAACAGCTTTCTGACAAATCTTTTTGAATTAATGCCCAAAAGAGCGGTTCTTAAAGAATCAATTTTTTTGTTGTTTAATTTTAGAACGCTTAATATTTTTGTTTGCTTAATCTCCGACTTTTCAAGCAAAAGGCGTTTTGAATATTCTAAATCTTCTTTCATAAATGAATAATTTAATTTAACAACAGCTCCTCTTTTTTCTTCAATCCCTTTAGTCACCTTGCTTGAATAAACCTTTTTCTTAAGAGAGCGCTGGCTTTGGGATATTGACTCAAAAATCAGCTTTTTTACGCTTCTTTTTGGATTTAAAACATCATAATTATACTTTACAATTTTTTTCCAGTCTGCATTTTGAGGCAATCTGGATTTGGAATTTTTTGCGGACAAATCATAAATAAACGGTTGAGTTGCCGGAAATATTTTGCCCTTGAAAGGCTTAGGCTCGATGGTAATGCTTAGAAAAGTTTTATACTTTAAAGCGTCTTTTGTTGAAGTGAAAATTTCAGTGGTGTTTGAATATTTCTGCGATTGTGCTTTTAATCTTTTCAGGACTTTTGATGAATAATCTTTTGGAAGAACAGGAGCTGGCTTTATTTTATCCATTTTTGGTAGTTTTAACTCTGAAGTTATTTGCGGACGGCTTTTTGCATCATTGACCCACCCGATTTCTTTCTCATTTAAAGGCCCAAAATGATAGCTGTAAACCCACCTTGAATGAATTTTGGCATTAATATTTTCAACTGAATTATTATAATAAAAATCCCCTGTGTTAAAACCAAGCAGAGATTGCTTTAGTCCTGTTGTGGAAATTCCAATAGCGGTTGAAACTTTTTCAATATCATTATCTGTTCTTAATTTTCCGATAAATCTTGTCCCGATGTTTCCCAATACTTTGTAATCAATATCCCCGGGGTTCTGCGTGGCTAAAATTATTCCTAATCCAAATGCGCGCGACTGCCGTATCAGCGTTTCAAGAATCTTTTTGCACGGAGGATTTGCGGGAGGCGCAGGAAATAAGCCTGCAATCTCATCAATGTAAAGAATATACTTTAATTTTTCAGAGCCTCCTTTGTGCAATAAGAATCTGTAAATTTTGTCAAGAATCTGCTCAACCGCATACTGTTTGTCTTCAGTAATGCCTGTGAATCTCAAATCAAATACTGAAAGAGTTTTTGGGGCGCACATTTCTTCAATTTGTATGTTGTTTTTTGAACGCCACGCCTGCTTTGACGGAGAAGAAAGTATGAGATTTACCGATGAAGCTATTTTTTTCCGTTCAGCTTCTTTTAAAAAATCATCAAGCGAAAGAGTCCCAAGGTTTTGAAAAGGAGGGTGGATTATCTGTGGTATTAGTGTTTCTAAAGTCAGGTTTTTGCTTTCAAGCCAGCTCTTTAGGATAATTGATGATAAAAGGGATTTAGACTTTTCTTTGTTGTTTTTAATTTCTGCCAGATTGCAGATTGATTCAGCCAACGGCTCAATAATCATTGTGGCAAGTGTGGGGTCTTTTTCATAAGCTTCAATAAAATTTTTTGGGCAGGAAAGATCTGGAATTAAGTTGACTGAAATTCCAATTGAAGATTTTGGAGTGTATATTTTGGTTTTTGTTTCAGAAAGCTTTTCAAGCCCGCCCAGTTTTGATGAATCAAAATTAGACAAGTAAGTTTTTTGGATTTTTTCAGCGTTTTGCGCAAAAGGACGGAAATCAAAAGTTTTGCTTACAATTCCAAGCCCCCCTATATCGCCTTTAGGGTCAATTGCAATTATTGGAATTCCGTTTGACAATGCTTCTTCAATAAGCACTTTGCACATAACTGTTTTTCCAGAACCCGTAGTTCCAAGAACCGCGGCATGCTGGGTTAAATTATTCAAGTCATAAACTGCTTCTTTTCGGTTTTCAATATTTTTTCCAATAAAAGCAGATTTCATATAAAGGTTTAATTAAAGGAACTTTTAAACATTTGGTTTTGAATTTGCCGGTAATAAAAAGGCGGGAAAAATACTTAAAATAACTCAATTCTCAATCAGCTTTTGTTTTGGGAAGCGGACCAGATTCTAAAAGCATCTTTATTGCCTTCATTAAACTCGTACTGCATAAAAGTCTGGGTGGAAGTCAGTACCCTCTGTAAATCAGCTTCATTTGCTCCGGCTGATTTCATGAAATTGTACTGCGTGTACGCGCAGTCAGCTTCGGAAAACGAAGTGTTTGTATTATTTGCAAAAGCATGGCAGGCTTCATGAATTACAATTCCCGCAACATATTCATTAGAGCCTGAAAAAACCGCAATCAAAGTCTTGTCTCCCGTCTGTTTTCCTGAATAAAGCATTCCGGGATCTGTGGCATAAACTGTTGAAAGATTATCAAGCACAAAGCGGGTGTAATTACAGTCTTTGGCTTCAATAAATGTTAAAACTTCAACAAGCTTATTTCGATACATTGAGTCGCCTGTGAGAGCGATTGAATTTGTGCCGCATTTTGACGAAGCAAATGTGTTGTTTTGAAAATATGAAGCGTATAAAATTACTGAAACTATTATCACTAAGAAAAGAACAATCCCTGCTGTGATTAGCATCAAGCTCATTGAACTTGACTTTTTGTCGCCGTAAACTTTATTCACAATAGGCTCCACTTTGGCTTTTGCTTCAGGGCCGAACTCCGCCTCAATCTTAAGAAGAATATTTTTCTTAGTCATTCCTGCCTTGATGTACAAATCAAGCTTTTCTTCAATTGAAGTCATGTTAGGTTAGTAAGGAATTGGCGAATAAATGCTTTTTGATGGGGCAAAAACGGAAAGCTTTCAAAATTCAATAAATACCTTTATAAAGGTTTATAGACGCAAGTATTGTATAAACTGCTTTTAGAAAGTGCCTTTGAAGTTAAGTGTTGGGGTTTTATGAATCATTATAAAGAAATTGAAGGATTGCCAATAAGCATGATAAGCGAAAGAACAAGATTTAATGTACCAAATGGGCCTGTTAACAACAATCTTCCTATTGAAGACAAGAAAACAGGAACAACAACTGTTGGAATTATAGGAACTGATTTTGTTTTGCTTGCAGCAGACCAGCAGGCAACAATGGGTTATATGGCTGCAGATGACGACGCTGTTAAAATTTACAAAATAACAAACAATGTTGCTTTGACTATATCAGGCGCTGTGGGCGATTCGCTTGCAGTTATAAGATTTTTAAAAGCGCAGGCAAATTTATACGAAGTTGAAAGAGAAACAAAAATCACTCCTAAAGCTTTGACTTCATTAATGTCAAATGTCTTGAACGGAAACAGATATTATCCTTTCATATTCATGCCAATAGTGGGCGGAGTAAATTCAAGACCAGAACTATACGAAGTGACTCCATTTGGATGCATTTCTGAAAAGAAAAAATACGCTGTGACAGGATCAGGAACAGAATATGCAATTTCAACCCTTGACGTTGATTACAAAGAAGGAATGACTGAAGATGAAGCCCTTGCACTTGCAATAAAAGCAATAAGCATTTCAAGAAACAGAGATATTAACACAGGCGGACGAAGCATAACAGTTGCAATAATAGACAAAGACGGATACCGACAGGTTGACGAGAAAGAAGTCGACAAAGTAATGTCAAAGATAAAGCTGAACTTTTCAAAGAAGTAACTTTCTTAATGAACCACAGATGGCCCGAATGACATTAATGCTAAAATAGAAATTGAATTGTTTAATTGTTTTTTCGAAAAAGGCAGTAATGCCTTTTTTATTAAAATAAAACAGCACTTTGCTCACTTAAAACAAGAATTGTTTTTAGAAAACCTTTTTTCTAAAAGGTAACTGACAAAAATAAGTAAAATAACAAAAACAACAATGATAAAAAATTAACAAGGATAAAGAAAACAAAATAATAAAATAGAAAATATGAAACACAAAAACAATAAAATGAAAAAATACAAAAAATCAAGAGGGTTTGATTAAATGGTACAAAAAATAAAAATATTAGATGATATAAACGAAACAGTAAAAAGACTAGTTCCCGGAAGCGCAGGAATAACAAAAATTGAAATGGAAGGGCCTGAAGTAGTTATTTACACAAAAAGCCCGGAAGCATTTTTCGGCGTTGAAAATTATGTTTCAAAAATTGCATTTGAACTTAAAAAAAGAGTTAACATAAGAACAGACAAATCCCTGCTTTCAAACCCAGAACAGGCAAAGAAAAAAATACTTGAGCTTGTTCCAAAAGAAGCAGAGGTAAGAGATGTTTATTTTGAAGAGCCTTTCAGCGAAGTTGTAATTGAAGCGGTGAAAAAAGGGCTTGTAATCGGAAAAGGCGGAGAATTATCCAAAAGAATAATAATGGAAACCGGATGGACTCCAAGAATATTAAGAGCTCCGACAACAAAATCAGAAATACTTAACGGAATAAGAAAACATTTATTCAAGCACGCTGATGAAAGAAAAAAATTCTTATTAAAAACAGCTGAAAAGATTTACGGCGATAAAAGAGAATCAAACCACAAGTGGATACGCTTAATCGCTCTTGGCGGGTATAGAGAAGTTGGAAGAAGCTGCATGCTTTTAGAAACAGAAAACACAAAAGTTCTTCTTGATGCGGGATTAAACCACAGCTCTGATGATCCATATCCTTACATTGACGCTTTAGGATATCCGTTAAGCGAACTTGACGCAATTGTAATATCGCACGCGCACTCAGACCACACAGGAACTCTTCCTTTCTTATTCAAAATGGGGTATGACGGGCCTGTGTACTGCACTGAACCTACAAGAGACTTAATGACACTGCTTCAGTTTGACTTTTTGGACGTGAGCGTATCGCAGGAAAAAACTGCGCCTTATTCAGAAGCTGATGTAAAAAACACATTAATGCACACAATAACAAGAGACTATCGTGAAGTGACTGACATTGCTCCGGATATGAGACTAACTCTTCACAACGCATCGCACATTTTAGGCTCTGCTTCGGTTCACTTAAATATAGGCGAAGGAGCGCACAACTTGGTTTACGGCGCGGACATAAAATTCGGCGCGACAAGATTATTTGACAATATTGACATTAAGTATCCAAGAATGGAAACACTTATTGTTGAAAGCACATACGGCTCAAAAGACGCAATACAAATGCCTAGACAAGCCGCTGAAAATAAATTAATTGAAATAATTCAGGAGACAACTCAATTCGGCGGAAATGTATTAATTCCTGTATTTGGAGTTGGAAGAGGACAGGAAATATGCATGGTAATTGAAGATGCTTATAAGAAAGGACTTCTTTCTGAAAAGAACAGCATTTACGTTGAAGGAATGGTAAAAGAAGCAAGCGCAATACACACAGCGTACCCTGAATATTTAAGACAGAGCCTTGAAAAGAGAATTTTGACAAATGATTCTCCGTTTGATTCTCCAATATTTAAGGAAGTTAAAAAAGAAGACAGGGAAAAAATCTGCAACGGAAGCGGGAACGTAATATTATCCACTTCAGGAATGATGAACGGCGGTCCTGTGATAGAATACTTCTACAAAATGGCTGAAAACCCCGCAAATACTTTGGTGTTTGTTGGTTACCTTGCTGAAGGAACATTCGGAAGAAAAATACAACAGGGACTAAAGAGCATGCCAATAAGCGATAATGGCAAAACAAAAAAACTTGATGTTAAAATGAGAATTGAAACAATAGACGGATTCAGCGGACACGCTGATTTCAACGAGCTTGTATCATACGTTGCATCGCTAAAGCCAAAGCCAAAAAAAATACTGGTAAACCACGGCGACCCGACAAGAAGCGTTGAGTTTTCAAAATACTGCGCGGCAAAATTCGGAATAAGCAGCTCAGCTATTAGAAACCTTGAAGCAGTAAGATTCAAGTAAGAGCTTTGAGAAAAAGCAATCCTGATTAATTTGTTTTGCAGCAAAAAATGCTGCAAAAATATTTTTTTGCCAAAGTCTTGCTTTTAGCATCAACAAAGCTGGTTTTAAATATCAGTTTGATGCTATGATTCAATTAGCATGGTTTTTTTAGATAAGTTTGACAAGTTGCTTTTATTATTTCTAGTTTTTGTGGTAGGAATATTTTTTGCCACGGCGGTAGATATCGACCCAAACATTCCAAGCCATCAATTCTCGCAGATTGCGGTTGGAGTGGAGAGAGTGGTGAATGACAATAATATTTTGTTAGCAAAATTCGGGGGAACAGGCGTAGCAACATGCCCTGACGGAACTGTTTTGATTTGGAATAATGTTTCTGGAACTTGGATTTGCGGAAGCGGAGTTCCAGGACCGCAAGGTCCTGCAGGCGTTCAAGGTCCGCAAGGACCAGTTGGTGCGACAGGCGCAACAGGCCCTACAGGATATGCTGGAGCTACTGGTCCTCCTGGTCCGCAAGGAGCTCAAGGCCCTACTGGACCAATTGGTCCAAACGGCGCTACTGGCCCTGCCGGTCCAACAGGCGCGACAGGAGCACGGGGACCAACAGGAGCTACTGGCCCTGCCGGTCCAATGGGTTCGCCAACTTTTTGCTATTATGAAGGAGTAGCGTGGGGAATTGGGATGTCTTGCTTTGCGGGAAATCAATCTCCGGCTGCAACAACATCTTATGGAAATCTTATCCAATGTACAACAGGCGGATGGACAAGCGGCTCAAGGGTATACGGTCCCGGAGGATACACAGCATATCCAATATGCTGATATTAAAATTAAAAATTAAAAGTATTATTTATAGTGTTGGTTATTTTTATGGCAATGTTTGGAAATTTTAGCAAAATCGTTCTGATTTTTTTTGTGCTTGTGCTAAGCGTAGTATTTGTCGTTTCGACTGATGTGGTTATATCAAAACCTTATCATCAGTTTTCTGCAATAGCTGTCGGGATTGAAAAAGTTGCAGACAACAGCAATATACTTTTGGCAAAGTTTGGAGGAACAGGGCTGGTTAATTGCCCTGACAAAAATGTTTTGGTTTGGAATAATGTTTCAGGCACTTGGATTTGCGGAAATCCTCCTGCAGGAGTGCAGGGGCCTATGGGTCCGCAGGGGCCAGCGGGCATAGCAGGTCCGCAAGGACCAGTTGGCGCGACAGGCGCTACTGGAGCTAACGGCGCAACAGGTCCTCCAGGCGCCACAGGAGCAAGAGGACCAACAGGTCCTGCAAATACCACTACTGGTCCACAAGGGCCAAAGGGATCTACTGGTGCAACAGGCGCTGCAGGTCCTGCTGGTGCAACAGGTCCGCAAGGCCCGGCGTTAGTAAGAGTAACATGCACTTACAATGGAAGACTTTACAGTCCAGGAGCAAAATGTTTTACAGGAAGCTGTCCTATTGCTACTACAAGCTCGGGACAATTAATTACCTGCAACTCCAACGGGACTTGGAGTTCGCCGACAACAGTATACGGCTGGGGAAATTCATGCCAGTATTCAATATGTTAATATTTATGGTGAAAAAATAGTTGCTGTGAATTTATGAAAGGAGTTAAATATTTGGAAAAAGTTTATTTGATAAAATGATATTCGGGTTTTATTTATGATAGGTTTTGGAAAAATTGATAAGTTGCTTTTAGTTTTTATGATTCTAGCCTTGGGAATATTTTTTGTCATGGCAGTAAATGTAAACACTTCAAAACCTTATCATCAGTTCATGGCAATTGCATCAGGAACTGAAAGAGTGATTAATGATTTTAATCAGCTGAACGCAAAGTTTGGCGGAACCGGAGTTGCGACATGCACTGATGGAGCAGTTCTAACATGGAGCAATGCTCAAAATTCATGGATTTGCGGAAGCGCAGCTACTGGAATTATAGGTCCGCAAGGTCCAGCCGGTCCTACTGGTCCTGCTGGTCCAACAGGCGCTACTGGCGCGCGCGGGGCTACTGGCGCGGCAGGGGCGCAAGGACCTATTGGCGCTACTGGACCAACAGGCTATGCTGGGGCAGCCGGTCCTACTGGTCCTGCTGGTCCAACTGGAAATACTGGCGCTACTGGCCCCGCTGGCGCTACTGGTCCTGCCGGCCCAGCTGGCCCTGGAGATCCTGGAAATGTGTGTTATTATAACGGGCACACAGTTGCTGCTGGAACAACTTGCTTTGTCAGCGGAAGCTGCCCAATTGCATGGACTTCATATGGACAAACAGCAACATGTTATACAGGCGGAAGCTGGGGAAATTTTAGAACAGTAAGCGGAAGCGGCGGCTCAAGCTGCGCATATAATTTCTGCTAAAAAAATACTAAAAATTATGCTAAAAAAAAGATTTTCTTTATTCGTCTTTATCCTTCTTTTCAGGCTTTTCTTTTTGAAGCCTTGGAATCATAGTGGTTGAAATCCAATTCTTCCACTGCCCAAGAAGCTGGTCATAATTAATTTTGCCGTCCTCTTCAATCATAGTTTCTTTCATCAAAAGAAGCTTGTTGTTGCAAAGACTTGTGTGCTCCGCTTCAAGAAGACTTTTTAAATTAAGAGAATTTTTCTGCTCAACGAGGAATAGTTTTGCATTCGCCCTCAATCTGATTTCAGCCCAAATATCGCTCACAGTAAGCCCGCTTGTTTTCTGAATCTTTTGTAATAATTCGCTTTCTTTTAAATTATCTTCCATTAATTCAAGAGAATCTTTTGCGGCGTCAAAACTCATAAGCGCAAGCAGTCCGCCTTCAACTGAAGGGTCAGTATTCCAGTGCTTTTTAATTTCAGTAATTTCAACAACTCTTCTCTGTCTTCCAAGGCTTCCCTTAAACCTAATGGGTCTAGCAACAACAATCAAATCAGTCGCCTTAAATGAAGTTGTTGGAACTCCTAAATCGTTAACAACACGGTCCCAAACAGAATAAGCTGAATCAGCGTGAATTGTTCCAAGAACTACATTTCCCGCAGCTCCAACACGCATTGCTTCATACAAAACTTTTGCTTCCTTTGATCTTACTTCCCCGATAACAAGAGCAGAATCACCTAAACGAAGAGCGGTACGAAGAGCTTCTGCAGGGTCAACTTCAGTTTCAGTTTTTGAAACACTAATCGGACTTCTTGTTTTAAGTCTTTGAATGTTAAATCCAATATCCTTCATATAAGGAACAGGAATTTCAAGAGTGTCTTCCTGAACAATAATTCTTGAGTTCTGAGGAATTTCAAGCATCATTGCCTGAAGAAGAGAAGTTTTTCCCGAGCCTCTTGAGCCCGCAATAAGAGTAGTCGCCTGCATATCAATAAAGAAGCTAATCATTCCTGCTGCAAGCGGATTAATGTAACTCACATCAATAAACTGCTCAAGCGTCCAAGGCGTCATTTTATGCAATCTAAACGCAAAACCATAACTTGAAGGAGTAAGAGGAGGGCCGATTAACGCAACTCTTGTTTCAAGGTCCGCCAAATCATAATCAAGAACAGGATGCGCTTCATCAAAAGGCCTTGAAGACATCGCTCTTAATTTTGAAATCAAACTATTTGCCTCAAATTCAGTGAAAGTAATATTTGTCTGGCACTGTCCGTACTCAGAATGAACAATATAAATTGGGCGCGAGCCAATCGGTGAGTCAATGTAAATATCGGTAATTCTTCTGTCGTTTAATAAAATTTCTAAAATACCATATCCAACAGTGTATCTTGCAACAACTTTTGAAAGAGAGGACATGTCATCAGGAGTAATTGCAATTCCGCTCCTTGCTGCAATTTCTTTTATTGTTGATTCGTACAAACGCTCAAAGTATCTTCTTGAAGTCGCAACAGTGCTTAAGGAAGTTCTTCCCGGCTTGTATGCTGAAACAACTTCCCTTGTTCTGCTCAAAACAAAATACTGGTCAGGCGCAAGCGAATACTCGGGCGGATTTATGTAATAAAGTTTCTCAACTTTATTCGGGTCCGCAAAAACCTGAACGCTTGATTCTTTCACAGGATACTCGTCAAGAAGCTCAAAGTTTTCAATCCCTGAAAAAGAAAGTTTTGAGCCGATAAAGCTTGGCTTAATATCAGCTTCAAAAAGCGCTTTGTAAATAATGCTTGTTTCAGGAACTTGCTGTAATTCAGTAAGAAGTTTTTTTGCTCTTATTACAAGAAGAAGCGCGTCAAATCTGTTTCTTAAATCAACAAGAGTTGCGACATACGGTTCGGTGCACTGGATATACCCTGCTCCTGCCTGCTTTAATTTTTCTTCCTCTTTTCTTAATTCCTGAATTAAGCTAAGATATGCAAGAAGCGGATCATAATTAATCAAATCGCTTGCAATCCTTACTACCATCTGGTGGCGCTCTGAAAAAAAAGCCTCGCAGTCCTTTCCTGCCCTTCCAAGATGCCCAAAACTCCAAACACTCTCAACGCTTAATTTCTGCGCGAAGTTAGCCACTTCCATCAGCATTTTTGTCTGGACATCCTCGTAAACTCTCTCATACTTTTCGCTAAATACAATCTTGTCAGCTTCAACTTCCTGCAAAACTTTTATCACGTGGAAACGGCAGTGATGGTCTTCCCCGATTGAAGCGCTGTAAATACAGTTTTTACAGTCAAAAATAAGCGCACGCTTGCCGCCAATGTCTTTAACAACAAAGTCTCCAACCTTGTATCCGCCAATCTTCATTATAATTCACCAATGCTTCTAAACTTAACTTCAGTTAATCCAAATTAACCTTTTTTTGATTTGTCCTGATGTGTAATAAAGCAAGTAAGAAGTATAAAAACTTGATTTTATCACAAGTAAACTTATTTAAGCTTCAAGAACGTTATCTGGCTCATGAGCATAAAGAAAAAAACCGCCAAACTTTCGCAAAAAAAAAGCGGGGCAGGGTTCATTCTTGACTATTTTAAAGAACAGCACAAAAAAATCAGAACCGACAAAAAGAAACAGTTTGTTTTCTTTGTTTTGGGATTTGTGCTTTCATACCTGATTCTTACAGTTTTAGTGAGCATAGTTCCTGATATTTACTATAAAGAAGCAGTTGGGGGAATGGTTAGAGGAGCGCTTGGAGCGCAAGGGATAAACACCACTTCAGTTGGCAATGTTGAATGCATGGAATTTTCATGGCTGAGCGACACTGCAAAAGGAAGCTGCTATTCATTCACCGCAGAGGGAAAGAATATTGTAATTTCCTGGCTCTGCACGGGGATTTTAGAAATAATAATACTAATATGCGCAATAATTGCAAGCTTTGGAGTAAAATGGAAAGAAAAAGCTGTCGGGATTATAGCCGCAATAATTCTTGGAATAGTTTTTAACATTTTAAGAATAGGGATAACAATAAATCTCATCTTTTCGCAGGATGTTGCAACTGTTGAAATAGCCCATGATGCTTTATTTAGAATAATTTTGTTTGTTTACATAGCAGTCGTTTATATTATTTGGTTTTATTGGGCTGCGAACAAAAGCGAACGATAACAGGCTGTAATTTAGAGCGATTATTGCCTGCCAAAAAGGTTTATTAAGCAAGTAATGTTAATTATTTACAGGTAAAAGGGGATAAGCGTTGATTTCAGAAAAGCTTGCGGGGTTTTACACAAAGCTTGAAGACAAATATTTTGATGTGCTTGACGCGCTTGACAAAAAAGGCATACCAGTTTATGCTTATTCTGATTTTTTTGAAAATAAAGGAATACCAAGCTTTGTTGTGACAATAGCAATAATAGTCGCAATAATCGCAATTGTAACGCTTGCTCTAACTTATCAAGGCGCTGATGTCGGCGAATTAACTTTATCATTAAAAGACAGCGACGGACAAAGCCTAAATGATGTTTCACTTGTAATAAAAGACGCAAAAGGAGAAGTGCTTTTTGAAGGAAGCGCAAGCGACGGAGAAACGATAAAATTAAACCGTGCGCTCTTTAACGGCGAAGAAATATCAATAACCGCCGAGGTGGAAGGATACCAGCCAAAAACAATCGCATTCACAGTCGGCGAAGAAAATAATGTTCCCAAATTATCATTTGACCCTTATTTTGAAGGAATTGAAGCTGCAGTAAGAGTAATTGATTCTGAAGGCTCAACTCCAGTATATGACGCAACAGTGCTTGCAAATTCAAGAGCAAATTTAAGCTACCAGTTTGTTTCAGACCAGAACGGAATTTACAAAAAAAGCGGAGTTCCTGCCGGAGTAGATTTACTTCTAAAAATAACAGCAGAAGGATATGACAATTACGAGCAGACAGTTTCATTTAGAGCGGGCGAAGTAAGAGAAGTAATGCTTACTCCTTCAAATAATGGACTTGCGGCAGAAGTAAATATTGCAATTGATGTCTCAGGACCAGATGGCAAATCAATTGACCAGGCAAAAGTAACTGTGTACGACAAAAGAAATTCAACAGTTCTATTTAGCAGCTACACAACAGACGGAACAGTGGTTGCAAAATTACTTTCAGGAGTTCCGCTAAGAATTGTTGTTGAAAAACAAGGGTACTTAACTTATGATTCTGATGTAGACGGCGGAGGAGTAACTGTACGAACTGACGGATTAAGATTCCCAGTTAAACTAAGACTTGGGGGGCAGAAATTACACGTAACTGTGCTTGATTCACAGTCAGCATTCGGCGTTGAAGGCGCAACAGTTCAATTGTTTAGAGAAACAGGAGAATTAATTTCAAGCCAGGTTTCAAAAGTTTCAGGAGCTGAATTTAGCGGAATTGATTCAAATTTAACAATTTACGTTACAGCATACAGAGACGGATACCTTCCCACAAGAGAGAAAGTAAGAGTAAGCATCACTGAAGAAGTAAAAATACTGCTCAATAAAGTAACTTCAAATAATTCAACAAGACTTGACATTTACACGCTTGACAAGCTTGGAAAAACAGTTAACGGCGTAAAAATTTTAATAATTGATATTAACGGCTCGGAAAAAGTGCCTTATGGAATTCCAGAAATTGAAACAAGCGTTGCGGGATACGTTAATGCGACAGTTGCAATCGGAAAAACATACTCTGTAAAAGGATACACTGATGTTCTTGACGGAGCAATTGATGTTGAAGTAAAACAGGGCGAAATAGAAAAGAAAGTTTACTTAAAAATGCTGAAAAAATCAAACGTTTTAGAAATGAAATTCATTGACGTGTTTGGAAAAAATGTAAAAGGCAAATCCACAATATCAGGGCTTGACGGGACAATATTATTTGACGGACCGATTTTAGAAGGAAGCATATTCTTTGACGCGCAGCAAAAAGACGTAGTTGAAGTAATGGTTACAAAAGATGACGGAAATGTATTCACTGAAAATGTCACAGTAAAAGGAAAAGACTATGTTGAAGTAATGGTGTATTCAAAAGACTCCGCAGCTCTTTCTCCAACAATTGAATTTATTGGAATTGAAGACGAAAGTGGAAACGTAGCTGATGGAATAATTCCAGGCGCATTCTTCTGGGCAAAATTTAATGTAACATTCCCAAGGTCAGCAACAAAAGGCGGAGTTCACTTTAGAGTAGGGCAGGACGATGTTGAATTTGTTGAATCAGAAAAATTTGCGTTATATGATTTAAGCATGCAAAATGCGACAGTTGATTACTCTTTATCCTATACTCCTTTGCCAGCCCCAGGAAACGAAATAGTTGACAGGGCGAATAAAGGAACTCAAGGAAGCAAAAACAAGTGGATTGAAGGAGTTGTAAGCCAGCCCCAAGGAACATACACTGCAAAAATTAAAGTAAGAGCTGAAGACTTTTTAGCGGGAAAAGCAGAGTTAAAATTCAGAGCATGGGCAATAGTTGGCTCGGATTATTACAGAATGCCCCAAGACGCAGATCTTTTATCAAAAGGATACAGCGATAAAAAAGCGGCATTATACGCGCTGACAAGCACTCAATCAGTTACAATTTACGAATCCCTTCCTGAATGCGCGGATAATTTATGCATGGCAGTTAATTTTGTTGACGAAGACGAACAATTCCTAAATGAAAAAGGATTTGAAGCATGGAAAGGAAAACAATACGCAATTGAAATTGAATTATCAGCAAAAGAACAGGAATATGCGCAAGTTACAGTAACAACTGATGCCAATATTGATTTTAGCTCCTCGCAGACAACCAATTTTGGATTTGTAAAAAGAGGAGAGCAGATTGGGCAAGTAAAGAAAACAGCAGCAGCTGCAGTGACAATAGCTAAAGGCGGAAAACAGAAAGTAAGATTCTACTTCACAGCAAACAAAGTAGGCGCGGCTTCAATTAATGTAAGCGCAATAGGAAAATCAACAGTAGTAAAAGATGTTTTATTTAACGTAGTGGAAGAAAAATCACTTCTTATAGAATTATCAGAAAATCAGGTAATGGCAGGAAGAAACTTTACAGTAAGAGTGACTGACTCGGGACTTAAAGGAGTAGAAAATGCTCTTGTAAAAATAATTGACAGCGAAGGAAAAACCGCAAAAAGCATTCTTGGCGACGGAACTGACGGAAAAGGAAAAAACGGATACTATAGAATACAAAATAATTTAGGAGTGGGCCTTTACACTGTTGAAGTATCACTAACAGGATATGCTACACAAGCGCTTCCTTTGATGATTGCGACTCAAAATGTGCTTGCATTCAAAGAAGAACTTGAAGCAAAACTTCCAGTAAATCAAAAAAGCCTTGTAATAACAGAAGCGCTTACAAACGAATCAGAATTTACAGTTCAAAATATTACAATCCAGACTGAATCAGAAAATGAAAAAGAAAAAACTGTTTCAAAAACAAGCACAAGCACTACTGCAACTGACAGTTTCAAAGTAGTTGCTACCACAACCCCTGCATTAAGCAAAGGACAAAAACAGCCAGTGCAGATTACAGTAAGCTACCTTGGAGATTTAACAGAAAGCGCTGATGAAACAACCACAATTTCAATTTCAGGACTTGTTGAAGGAAAATTCCTCACAAAAACAACAGCAAAACTCCACATGATGTATAATAAAAAACTTGACCCGACATGCCTTGAAGTAAAACCATCAAACGCGGTTCTAAATCTGCTTGGAAGCCCAGGCTCAACTGATACTACAACACTTGAAATTACAAATAACTGCGAAACAGCTCTTTACATTGCAAAAAGAATAAGAGAAACAACAACAGGCGCGCTAAGAGGAATGCAGCTTGACGCTGATAATATAGACCTTCAGCCAGGCGAAACAAAGAACCTTACAATTAGCGCGGTAAACCAGATAGCAAGAGGAGCCTCAAGAGAGCAATCCTTCGGATTTGAACTTGTTTATGACTCAAACGCAATTAAGAAAACAATTCCAGTAACAGTAAAAACAATTAATCCGGTATTTGCGCTTAATTACCCTGCGCAAATAACTCTATACTTAGCGCAGACAAATGTGAATGAAAAAGCAACTGCTGCACAGCCGATATTTATCTCAAATAGGTCATCCTTCCCAATTGATAATATACAATTAGCGCAAGGAACTGATTCACTATCTCAGGCAAATGTAAAACTCACAATCGAACCAACTGCAACTGTAAGCCTCCTTCCTGGACAGGCAATATCCCCTCCAAAAATATTATTCGCTTCAGCAAGCTCAAGAATAACCGAGCCGGTAAAAGCAAGAATTGACATAAGCGGAACAATGGGAAACCTTGAAAACAGGTCATGGCAGAACGACAATTACGGCTATTCAAATAATTACACAAATTCTTCAAGATCAATAAATACTTACTCGCAGGCAAACTCAAGAAATTACTATAATAATTACTACGGAAGCACAGGGCAAATGCTTGGCTCAATAGATGTAACAGTATTCTATTCAGGATACAACTGCTTAACAGGACACGTTACTGAATCATTCTTCTTCCCAAGCGAAGGCGGGGAAATAGGAAAATTAATTAAAATAGTAAACGGATGCGCTGAACCAGTTACAGTAGTGGGAGTGTCGCAGGCATCTCAGGCAAAAAGCCAGACAATCTTTGGAATGCCAGCAGTAATGACTTCAATTATGATGGGAGTGCCAAGAGTAAGCGTAGCTCCAGGACAAATGATACAAGTTCCAATGACAATTAGAACAGCAATACCAAATATAAAAAGACAAAATTACCAAGTAGTGCTTGAAGCAATTTCAGAAGTAAGCCAAACTCCAATTACTTCAAAACCATTCCCAGTAAATATTTCATCAGGAAACAGCACAAGAGAAGAGCATGTTAAAGGCGCTCCTGTAAAAGTAAAAGTATGCGGCTCGCAGACAGAAACAGAAGTAGTAATGCCAAAAATAGTTGAAAACGCAAACTGCGCAGAAGGATACTGCGATGCAAAAAACGCTGTGAAATACATTGCCGCAAAAGTTGAAAAAGTAATACAAAACGCAAGATCCCAAGGATACTCATACAAAAACACAATTGAAAATGAAGTAATACCGTGCCAAGTAACAGGAATATGCACATTCGAAGAACTGAATATGGTTCCTGAAGAATTTGACTTATACTTACAGAACGACAGAATCACTCCAGAACTGCTTGAAGCTGAATTAAACAAAGTTCAATACGAAGGCGCAAACAATACTCCATACAGAGAAACTGTTGGAACAACAAACGGATTAGTAGTAGAGCCAAAGTATGTTGAATTATCAGTAATCAGAGGGTTCATACTAACAGGATATTATAGAAGAATATTCCTTGACCCAGCATTTACTGGATGCGGATATTATAGAATTGCAATAAACGGAGCATTCCCAGCAGGACCTCAAGGGCTTGACTCAATGTCCCCAGTACTTTCAATAAATGCAGTTCCTCAAAATTCAAGAAGCTCCCTATTAACAAACGAGTGCGTTTCATCAATACAAAATATTGAAAACTTCAATCCAATAGACACAGGACTTGAGCCTGGAAGAGAATTCGGCACATGGATGACAACAATAACCACTGATTCACAGCTAAAAGACCTCGCAACACAAATATCAAAATCAAGATACAAATCAGAAAAGAGAGTGGCATCGGGAATCGGAAACAAAGTTGAATTAAAAGTTGGAGCATTAACTGGCATACTTGCGCAGGCATGCATAAGCGGAAATGACAGAAGAACAATTTCAGTTACAATTGCGGACACAATGCTAAGAACAAATGACGCTGCGACAAAAACTGCGTTTAACACAGCAGTTGTAAAAATGATTTCAGACGCATTGAACGGCTCATTTGGGGACAACTGCCTTGTGAGAAGCGGAGATTCATACTCATGCGTTAACTTAACTGACTTGCCAAGCTCAATAGGCAAAAGACAGCTTGCTCTCCTTAACACTTCTATTAACTTTATTTCCCAAAACGGGGGGTGCACAACTGGAACAGTGTACTCAAATGTTCCTGAATCGCTCAACTTTGAAGTGACTCCAAATTCAGTTAAAAAGGAATTTATTGGAATAAGAAGAATTTCAATAAGCGCTGATGATGCTTTAAACGGTCCGATTGCCACAATTTCAAAAACACCAACTGGAAATACTACAGTTGGAACAACTACAAATGCTTCCTCAACTTCATCAGCACAGCCTGCTGTTTCAACTCAACCACCTACTCCAACTCAGCCTTCTGCTCCGACTCCACCAGCAGGAGGAAATACATCTGGAAGAACTCCTCCGACTCAGCCGCCCGCTCCGACTCCGCCAACTGCATCTAATGCAAATTTAAATTCACAACTGCCAGCTTACTCTTCAAAAGCAATTGAAACAGGCGAAATGTACTCCAAAACATTCTTTGGAGCGACTCAAAACCAGTCTTTAGATAAGCCGATGGTGCTAAAGGAAAATCCGGCTTCTTCGGATTATAGATATTATAGAAACATAAAAATCTGCGCAGAACCTGGCGACTCACAATTCAGCGGAGTAGACCCACAGCTTGCATACATACAAGCAAATGGAGTGCAGTTTGATGTTGAAGTTCTAAATAGAGAAGCAAAAGAAAATAAAGGAACCTCAAAACAGACTATCACAATTTCAACAGGAACAATGCACCCTGATGATTTAATTACCGCAATCGCAGACATTACAAGCAGACGCATTGAGCCAGGAAAGCCTTATTACTTAACAGCAATGTGGGAAGGAGGACCTGACGCATTAAACCTTGAAGCTTATAAAAATTCATTATTAAAACAGGGAAAACTGAAAGGAACAAGCATTGCTGGAGACGAAAAAACAGACGGAACACTTGATGCGCAGACAAAAGGAAAAGCTGCTGCATTTAATAAATATCTAATGAATTGCGCAGTATCTTCTGCGATATGCAACGGACTGCTCGGCCCTGCTAATGCAGTTCTTGGAGTTCTTGGAGACTGTGGAATTCCAGCTACTCTTGTGCTAAGAGAAGATATGTACGCCGCTTACCCTTCATCAAGAAGCGTGGGAGAATTAATTTCAGGCGCTGTTGGAACAATAATCGGCGCATTAAATACTGTATTTGAAACAGTTGGACTTGGAAAAGACTTGATTCCAAAAAATCTTTTCGGAGATGAAGGGCTTGGAAGGCTTGCTCCTCAAAGCTGGTCTGAAGCAAATGTAAAAACAAAAGCAATAGTTGAAGGAACTATAGGCGGACTTGGAGCAGAAGCTCTTAGAGCGGCTCCGCTTGGATTGTCAAGATTTGGAGGCGCATTAAATAAACAGAGCATAAGCGCTTACTCAACAGAAATAGGGACGCTTTACGAAAAGCAGATGCAGACTTTGCTTGAGTCTTCAATAAATCCTGCATTAACTACTGCTGAAAAAGAGGCAATGAAAAGAACTGCCGGACAAATTGCAAAAGAATATGGACAGACTGTTTCAGAAAGCTTTTCTAAGAACCTGCTTGACCAATACGACGCAGCATGGAAAAGAAAAGGATTCCCGTTGAATTTTGAGAGCAACCTTTATGCTACTGCAGTTCCGGATACTGAAAAAGCAGTTGGGGAAGCGCTTTCAAAATCAAAAATAAGCACAGGAGAATTCCTTGCTAAAAAATCATCAACAGGAGTGACAAACATTGAGAGATTATTCAACGGAACATCAGTGGCTGATATAAAATCAAAAGGACTAATTGCGCCTGCAAGCGACCTTGAAACAATTTTTAACAGACAATTCAGCCTTGATGCAGGAACATTCAATTCGAAAATAATGGAAAAATTCAAAAGCTACGGGTATACTGAAGGCTCATATGTTACAAAGAATCTCACTTCAGACGATTTGAGACCGATTGTTGAAGATTTAATTAAAGAAGACTTAAAAGTTACTGACGGAGTTGCGCGAAAGAAAATTGTTGATGATATTCTTAGAAAAATGGCTACAGGTTCAACAACATCTACGGGGGCATACACTCCAAAGAATTATGCTGCTGCAACAGAAACAATTTCAAAAGGAACTAAATTTTATTCAGGAGGGGCATCTCCTCAAACAATACTATCTGATGTAAGGTCTGCTGCTGATGATGTGCTTAACGATTATTTGATAAAGAGCGGAAAAATGGCTGATTTTGCAAAAACTGCAGGCGCAGAGCTTGACAAAACAATAGCCGGCGCATTGTCTGATGATGTTTCAAAAGTTGGCAAAGCTTCAAAGTGGAAAGCCGCAGCACAAGGGGTTTTTACAAAGCGCTTTGCGGGGATGGCTGCAACAGGAATTTTATGCGGAGTAGCATCAAACGCAATTGGAATGAATGCTTATGACTCACAGCTTCAGACAACAATAAAAGAAGAAGGAAAAAGAATTGTTGAACTTCCAAATATAATACTTGAAAAAGGACAGACTTACCTGCTAAAGAAAAGCGACAAAGAAGTAAACGGCAAGAATCCTTACTCAATGACAAAAATTGCAAACCAGTCAGATTTGACTACCCCAGTTCTTGGAAAACAGCCAGAAAGAATTTCAAGCCAGCCTGACAACAAAGACAAGCTTCCTGAACAGAGACCGCTTACTGCTTACCCAATAGTAACAAACAGAACCGTTGCAATCAAACTTGCGACAAGCAAAGAAGGCTCGGTATTTATGAAAACAAATGTTGGAAGAGATACTGCAAAAATACAGGAATCTGATCCGTTCATTAGATTCTCAAATCCAGAATTCATCGCGCTGGTATTCAAATACACAGGCATGATTGGATTTGACTGCAAGCAAAAACCTGCTGCTTCTGCAAATGACACTGTGGCTATGGGAGCAGAGCCGCTTGCTATTGCAATAGGAACAACAAAAGCAGCATTGAGAGAATATACTTCTGAAGGTGTGAGCAGGGAATATAATGGAGAAAGCACATGGCTCAAAGAGAAACTCCGAATTGCGCTTGAAGCGAGAAAAAGCACAGCTGATAAAATTGACTTGAGCGTGGCAAAGAAAGTATTCCCAAAAGCAAATCAGGAAGATTTGCAGATATTCGTTGACGATGTTGCATTCTGGGAAAAAGCATTTACTCAATCTTCTCAAGAGTCGGCTAACTACTGCCCATAATTTTTAATCATAAACTTAATTTCTCACACCATTAGTCGCTTAGAAACTCTTTTTAATAACAAAAACCTTCTAAATCAGAAGTCAAGTCTGATGCAGCCGGATTTTTTGGCTGAGAATTGATTTGATTGTCAAGTTTAGTTGATTTTATGATATATCCAAAAATTAGCCAGAGAGGATTTAACATGTTCTCCGCAATAGTTGCGGTTCTACTAATCATGGCTGGAGTGGTAATAACAAACACGCTAATTTCAACCGAAGAAAAAACAAATCGGCAAGTTTACTCAATGCTGAATAATTATCAATTAACCGATGCCGCCGCAGTTGCAAGAGCAGATGCGCTTCAGAACTTTAATTATGCATTTAGAGTGCAGATGGAAAATTATCTTACTTACGACAAATATGAAATGGGAGAATATGCTGATGATGAAACAAGCGGACTTGGATTATTTACTATAACCACTGGAAGCGAAGCTTTCACATTCACTGAAATGAAAGCAGCATTTGAACAATCGGTTCTGCAAAAATCAGGCCCGGGGGACTTTAATTCAGTGCTTGAATACGTTGCGGGAAACACGGTTAATCAATTTCAGGAAAGAACATACGGAAGATTCAGCGTTTACTTAAGCGAACGATCCGAAGACAGAGCGGGAGCGCAGGCAAAAGTAAAAGATGTATTATACGCGGCAACTGCTCCTCATATGAATAACTTATTTGATGTAGTTGAATGCGGAGAGAACGAATGCAAGAATGGCTCATTTTATTTTAACATTCCATTAAACGAAATATCTGACTCGCAGTACGAATCACTGCCAAGAATTGTAGTAAAAGACCTTGTTACTCATGAAGAAATAAAAATGCCAATCCTTCCAAGAACAAATATTAGAATTTACATGCCGCTGCGATTTTTCAAAGCAATATTTGAAGCAAGAAAATTTGCAATTATAATGAGAGCGCAGCATAATGCACTTCAAAGCTACCGGCTTGGATTCTGCGATCCTGGATGCGCTCCAAGAACACATCCAGTGAATGCCTCAACTGGCTCTTATGGAAAGAACTGCCCCCAGACTGATTCAGGGGATGCTTCAACAGTAGCATTATCAGCAGCTCCGCTTGGAATAACTCAATACCAAGCAGGGGGAACAAATGCTGGCTCGCTTGGACTTAAAGCCCACGCTACTGAACTCTTATGTTCCTATGCTGGCGGAATCTTTGACACCACTGACACCACGTTCATGCCTTTTTCTAATTCACTAAAAGCAAAGGACCCCCAAATGGTTGATGTGGCAAACTGCCCCATTCATGCAATTACTGTGGAACTTCCTAATGCAAAACCTATGTTTGAAATGACAGGGCTTACAATTTCCTACGCTGATGGGCTTGAAAAATATTTAAGATGCGGATGGATAATGGGAATCACTTCACAAGTTGTTTTTAAAGAGACAAATCCGCTTTACATTGTTAGAGGAACATATGATCAGGGAAAAGTTGACTTATTTAAAATACAAATAAAGGATGTGGCTTTCCCTGCGCAGTGGAGCGCGGACGGAACTTACCCTACTCCGACAGCAAAATGCAAAGCAACAGGAAGCGCATGCGAGACATACACCTCTTAAGCGCAAAATCAGTATTTTTTGAATTAAGAAAATGATTTTTCGCCAATAGATGCGTGTTAATCGCCATCAAGATAAGATTAATAAAGGGAAGAATGATATAATTATTATAGTGAATAAGTTTTATTCAACTTATAAGTGATGAAAATGGGTATTGGGGACTCTCTAAGAGACGCTTATTATTCGCTCGAAGACAAATGGTACTCTTTCATTGACGGAGTTTCTGAAAAAGTTCCCGCTGTGGGCAGTTTTGTTGACGCCCTTGAAGACAAAGGCATACCAAGTTTCCCTGCTTTTATATTATTAATAATAATAATAGTGGCTCTATTGGCATTTTTCTTTTTATCATCATCACAAGCAACACTTACAATCAAAATCACTGACGACACAGGAACCGGAGTGGAAGGAGCAAGCGTAATAGTGCTCCAAGATGACGTTGAAATCGCAAATGTTACCACAAAAGAGAACGGACTTGCGGTATTTTTGCTTCCAAGAGGCGAATACAGCTTAAAAGTTGACAAAGAAAATTATTCTACTTCTACAAAATCAATAACGCTTGACGGCGACAAGGAAGAAGATTTGACACTAAGCCTTGAAGACACTACAATTACAAAAGCTGTTTACTTAAAAACCGCTAACGGCGAACTTGTGAGCGGAAGCGGAACAGTAATTTACAGATGCAGAGGAGACACTGGAGATCAGACAGCGACTTATGCAAGCGGGAAGTTTGACGCGACAGTAAAAAAATCCTGTGCAGCAGTTGAAGTTATTACAATACAAAATTATAATTTAGTAGAGCCAATCGCATCATTCTCTGGAAATTCAGCGGTAACAGTTGAACAAATAGTTGTATTGACTGGGAGAGTTACAGTTTCATTATCAATCGCAGGCTCAACAGATCTGCCTCCTGCGGGCGTAAGAGTACAGCTTGTTCCAAATGATAACACAACTTCAATAAGCGCAATAACACAAGGGGGCGCAGTAGTTGTATTTGAAGAAGTTCCTGTAAAAAGTTATTATGTTCTTGTAACAGACCCAAACGGAGCATTCTCTGTTTTTGACGGCTCAAAATTAAACGAGACAAAAAATGTTTTAAAAGGTGAAACAACTCAATTCACAGCAGCGCTTGCAAGAGTGCAGGCGACAAAAATTATAGTTAATGTAAAAGACTCAGCAACAGGGCTTCCTGTAAAAGGAGCTGAAATAAAACTAACTTCCGCAGCAAACACAAATGATGTTTTAACAAAAATAACAGGCGCATTAGGGCAGGGCGAATTTTCAGTAGCGCAAGGCTCAAACTATGTTGTTACAGTTGACCATCCTGACTATGTTTCAGGAAAAACAATGCCCGCAGCTGCAGGCGAAACAATCAACTTCCAAGTGGAAAAGGTTGACTCATCAAACAGCAACACTTTAACAGTGCAGGTAGTTGACTCAAAAGACAAACCTGTTGATTATGCAAGAGTGGTACTGAAGAAAATTGAAGCAAACGAGCCAATTGTCGGAGAAAAAATTACAGGGGCAAGCGGAGAAGCGCAGTTCTTCAACCTTGAAGTAGGAAAATCATACATTGCGTCAATTTCAAAAGAAGGATTTGGAAGCCAGACTTCGCCAAGCGTGCAAATAGAGCCAAAATCTGGAAAAACAGTAAAAGTAACATTTGATATTGGATACGGAAAAGTTTTAGTAAAAGTTCTTGACCCTGAAAAAGCAGTTCTTGCAGGAATCAGCGTAAAAGCATTTAATTCACTAACAACAAAGCAGGAAGGAGAAGCACTATTAACAGGAAGCGACGGAATTGCGGAGTTCTCTGAAATCAGAGCGGATAAGAAAGTATTCTTTATAATTGAATCAAGCGCTTACGCAAAATATTTCACAGCAACAGTGCAGCCAACTGCAAATGCAGAGCTTGGAAAAGAAGTAGTGCTAATGAGACCAACTGGAAAACTGCTTGCTGAGCCAGTAATAATATTTAGCGGAACAGAAGAAATGAAAAACGGCGCAGGAAGCGAAGTTGGAGTAAGCCAGGGAATTTACACTCTAAAAGCAATACTGCAGGTTCCAAAAGGACAATTCAGCGAAGCAGGAATGCATATTAGAACAGGAAAACAAACTCAAAATTTGACTAACAATTTAGAAGAAGACGGACTTTACATTTCAACAATAGAAGCATCAGGAAGAATAACAAAAGGAACCTCTTACACTCCGCCAACTGGATATGATATTGACTCAAAGAACACCACACAAGGCAATGCAAAATGGGCAAATATAGTGTGGAAAAACCCTGCTGAAGGAACTTACGAAGTAGAAGCTGAAGTAAGCGTAACAGAAACAAACCCAAATGTGCCTCTTGAATTATTCTACAGAGGATGGGCTAAAGGAAGCGCAACACTAAGAGACCCTGCAAGCAACGTAGCAGGAAATGAATTATACTCAATTGCAAAAAGAAAAATACTTTCAGTTGGCTCGGCAAGCATGTGCACAGCAAGCTTCTGCAAAAGTTATATTCTAACTCCATTAACAGGCTCTGAAGCAGGAAGAGCAAGAATAGTAAGCGGAACAGTAGAAGCAAAGAAAGGAGTAACTTACTCACTAACAGCAGATTTGACTAATTACAGCGGAAAAACAATTTCAGGAGCCGCACTAAGCGTTGAAGGAAAAAGCGTTGATATTAATTCAATTACAATTAATGATGTTCCTCAAACTGATTTAGCAAGCTCAATAAATCTTGGAAACATCGGAGCGGATTCGCCAGTAAAAATAGTTGTTACATTCACAACAAAAACAAGCGGAAGTTCAGGAGTAAGATTCATAATTAACTCCTCAACAAAGAACGAGTTTGACGAACTGATTGCAATTAATGTTAAAGTAAACAAAAAATTCCTGCTTTCAATTGTTCCAAAAATAATTATCCCTTACATTAACAACACAATGTTCTTTGAAGCAACTGATGGAAATAACTCACTAAGCGGAGTATTAATCCAAATCAAAAACGGAAAGAACACGCTTGGAAAAGTTGAAACAAGCGGAGAAGGACTTGCAACTTACGAACTTAGCGAGCCAAAACTTGACGATGAAATAACATTTATCGCAAGCAAAGAAGGATATGACAATGTTGAAGTTACAAAGAAAGTTGACGCTGCGCTACTAACAATAACTCCTCAATCAATATCTGAAACAATCAAAATAGGGGATGTTACTGGACTAACTACAACAGTAATAATGCAAAATAACACTTCAAAAAATGTGAGACTTGGAAGCGTTCAAATAAACGGGGACATGAAAACTTATATTGACGCAAAATTCATTGAAACATTAGCAGGAACAATAATCGAACAGGGAAAAGACAAAAACTTCACTTTATCACTAAAATTAAACTCAAGCGCAATTAAACTAAAAGCTCCAAAAGACTTGACTGGAACTGTGGTAATAAACACTGAAATACCAGGGACAAGCGCAGGATACTTAAACGAAATACCAATCTCAATAAGACTTTCAATGCCAGGGTACATGGATGACGCAAAATGCCTCAAAGTTACTCCTGCAACAATTGACTTTATTACAAGCGATACTGAAGAAAGCAAAACAGTAGTGCTGTCAAATTTATGCACAGCAGAAGACTTCCAAATCCCGCTTCACGATATATCAGCTAAACTAAATGAAGCAATGAAAGTTGGAACAATAAGCGTAAACGGCTCTGGATTTGCGACAGTAAACCTTGGCGATAAATATGTGAAAATCGCAGACAGCCTTGAAAAAGATTCTGAAACAGAACTAACAATAAGATTCTCTCCAAATTCAGCAGTATCAAGCGGAAAACAAACTGTTACTGTAACAATAATGGGAAAGAATATACTTGACGACAAAACTGAAGAAAAAGTTGAAACAACCCTAAAAGTTAATTCAACAATGAACAGCCTTTCAAAATGCATTGAAATAGTAGAGCCATCAGGCGGAATACTGCTTGATATTGCTCCATGGAACTTAGGATACAACAGAATCCAGCAGTCAAACATGTCAGCATACGCTGGCGGGTACCAAGGATTCACAAATAGAAGCGCTCCATACAATATGTCTTACATGGGCGGAATGGGGATGATGGGATACGGAACTAACGGATACGGTTCAGCATACGGCGGATTTAACTCATACGGAATGTACCCAGGAAGCGTAGCAGGCGGCGGAATGCAAAACATGAGCTACCAGCAGAATTCATTTATAATAAAGAACAACTGCCAGACAGATGTTGATATAGACCTTGACCCAGATTCAAGAGTTACAGTATCAACTGACAAATTCACACTATCTGCAAACAGCGACGAAACAGTTACAGTTGATCCGGGATACGTTCTTGGAAAATACAAAATAAAAATAAACGCAAAGCCAAAAGGAACAACAACTTCAATGAAAAACCTAAAAGAAGTTTCAGTGACAATAAGAAGACTTGGGGATATGGACACTGACTGCATTAAAACAAATGTAACAACAATTAACCTAAATTCATTCTTATACAGGCCTCAGAAATACTCTGTTTTCAATTACTGCTATGATACAGGAGCTGCATTATCAAGAAGCAATGTTGCATCAATTGAATGCTCGGCTCCGCAGAACAACAGTCTTGGATTAAATTACTTCCAGCAGGGACAAGAATCATACTACGGCTCAAGCTACCCTCTAAATGGACAGAATGCAACTTACAACAGTTATATCCAGCCAAGCGGATGCCAGACAAACTCATGCTCATTAATTACAGGAACAAGAGTAAGACAAAGAACTACTGAACAGGGGACAACAGGAACAATAGAAAGAGTAGACTTTGATGTAATGCCAAGCTCGCAATACATACCGCAGCAGAAATTATTTGACAATAAAGTCGGAAAATACGGAGCATTCCAAAACCTTAGCGCAATAAGATCATGGGCTACTGAAACCGACGCAAGAACTAATGTTTACGGAAATTTAAATATCAGCTACACAAACCAATACGGTTCGGCTGAATGCATGGAATTCCCAATCACAATCACTGATGTTTGGAGAATGGGAGAAAGCATAGATTCGGCAATCAACTGGGGAGACCCAACAGCAAGGCCAAAAGACTGCCAAGAAGCTGACGCGCTGAATATTACTAAATACTGGGAGAATAAAACTCCAAATAAAGACGGAGTAGTTCCTGACAGCGGAGACGGATTTAATGCACAGGATAGATATGTTTACATGGCAGAACCGCCAGCGCTAAAAATCGGACCATCGCCGACTCAAAACAGCATGAGTTACCCTTCATCTTACGGAAACAACATGTATGCATACATGAATCCTCAATACGGAATGTACAACAACCAGCAGGGCGCTCAATACTATAGTTCAGGAAATGAATCTTATATGAGAGGACAGCCAGCAAATAACGGGAATTCTGGAAGCGCAACAAAGAACTGCGGACTTCTTGACGGAATTGATGTCAAAACTGTAATCAATCCAAAAGATGCAGGCGGAGCAAAAGTAACAGTAACTGACAGAGGAACAGGAAGCATAATCAACAACTCAAGAGGCTCAAACTTAATGGTGGAAATTGACAGAAGCACAATGACAGTTAACTGTGTGCACTTAAACATTCCAATTACAGCAAAAGTAACAAGATCAATCAACTTTGAATCACAGGACTTGACATGGTTCCTTGATGTAAAATTCGCAAAGAAAGGAATACCTTACAACGAAGCAGAATGCATGAAGACAACAACAAGCACAGTGACAGACTGCAAAGATGCATTAAGAAGCATACTTCTAAAGAACAACACAAAACAAAACGATGCTGCAGGAATTGAAGCTGCAATTAAAGAGCTTTTAGACAAGCGACCAGAATGCAGGCAATATGTTGATGTGTCAGTTGCAAATACTATTTTAGGGCAGATTGCTCAAGATACAAACTTAGGAAAAGGATGCGCTTTATCTCCTGCTGAATTCGGACACACTTTAATAAAAAGCACAAAGTCAACTCCTGCTGACACAGTTGACTGCACACAATACTTCTGCAGCGGAGAAATGCTGAATTTATTCTTGTTAAAGAAATTCTCTGAGGCAAGAACCATGTTGAACAATGAATTATCCGATTTAAGGAGCCCGCTTGAAATAGAAAAGAAAAGCAAAGTCGCAAAATACGATGCTGCAAAAGATGTTATGATTTCAAGATTATACAGAAGAGCAATTGAAAGAGATATTAATATCTGCAACAGCGGAGCAAAAGCATTCTACTCAATTGAAGGCACAAAAGCGCTTGATATTTACGGCAAATACGAATTAAGCAATTTAAAAGTTGATTCAGCTGCAAAGAAAATAATCACTGACAAAGGCGCAGGAGCAGTTCCATTAACAAACATGGTTACATACGTTCTTGGCGCAAGCGACTTGAAGAAAGATTACAACAGTTTGCTAATCAAAGTTCCAGTTAATCCAGATGTAAACAAAGGGCTTGAAGGAATCGGATTTGTAGTATCAGGCTCGGATTATTACTTATCACTTGAAACATACTCTGATTTATTGACTCAGGTTGCAAAAGACCTTGATAATGCTAAAACTTGCGATAAAGCAAACACTGCCTGCAAAATTACTCTGTGCGGAAGAAATGATGTTGTTCTTGAACCAAATGTAATAAAATACATTAATGACTTTGGACAACTCGTGAAAGGGGTATACGACAGAGAAGATATGGATCAGATTGATATTGAAGCAATTTACTCAAAGAATCCAAAATTAAACAAAGTTCATGACCTTGCTAAATTTAATTCAGTTCTTTCAAATACAAAAATTGGAAGCTCAAAATTAAATTCAGGACTTGCGCCGAGCGTTCTTCTTGCAAAAACAACACTTCCTGCAAATGGGTTTGATGCAAAAGCAATCCTGAATAATTCTTTAGGAGACCTTGGACAGTTAAAAATAGCTTATTCTGGAGAAAACAATCCTAAAATCGGAAGGTATTCGCTCGAACTTGATTATGCTTATGTTGGAACTGAAGTTTCAAAAGAAGCAAAAGCAACACTTTCTGACCATAATTCAACAATTGAGGGCGCTCCAAAAGTGCAAAATAACGCATTGCTATTATACGGACTTTCTGAAAATGACTTATTTGTTGTAAATTCAACAGATGCAATTTTCACAAGCCCTGCAAGAAATACAATTATTGGAGAAAGAACTATTGGTTTAGCAGGACAAATGGCATTCTTTAAGAAAATACCTTTAAAAGTAAGCGCAAGATTGTATGCCGGCGAAAGCGGATTAATGTACAAACCAGTTACAGGGCAAACATCCGTTCCGTCATTGATTAACTGGTATGCTAGTGCGCAAGCTCCAAAAGGGCCTGATTCATTAGTTCAAGCAGGCAACGAGACTTGGTATAATATTAACATAATAAAATCAAACGAAACACAAAGTATTTATGGAATCTACTATTATCCTGATGGCGGAGCGCTTTTTGTTAACCGCGGAACTGCAAAGGGCGGGGAAATTACATTGACAAAAGCAGGGTATATGTTAAACATTCCAATCAGCACTGTTCCTTTGACAATACCTGGCGCAGATTCCCAGCGCAAAGAATTGTCGGCTGTTGTTTCAGCTAACACAATGACGCTTGACGGACTCTTGCCTGAAATTAATGAAGGAAGAGCATGCTACTCGGATGACGGAACTTTGAACTGGAATGAAAGCAAATTAATCAAAGGCGCAAACTAAATAAAACTAAATAAAACGCGCGGAAAAACTTTTGTAATTCAAATTTTGCCTAAAACAAAAACAAAACTAATTTAAGAAACTCATTTTGTTGGACAAATTAATTTTTGAATCCTTAAATAAACAAGTTTATTAATAAGAAAAAAGATGATGATAAGAGCAGAAAGCTTGATTATTTAGGTGAAAAAGTGGATAATAGAGTGCTGACATTTGTACTAATAAGCATAATTGCATTCTTGTCAGGCTTTGCCGCTTCATACCTCTTTCCAATTCAAACTCCTTTTGTTGATGTTCCATTCAGCGTTCTTGCAATAGGATTAATCCTTGGAGGGGCCGCTTTTTTTGGATATCTTGGCTTTATTCCAGCACTTCTTTTGGGACTCCAGCTGGGCGCGGAAAAAAACGCGGCAGTATTCATTTACATTGCGCCTGTAATACTTGCAATTTATGCGGGAACTTATATTGGAGTTTTAATAAACAAAGATTTTGAAAGAAAAGAAATATTTGCAAAAAAAGCAAAAAATATTATTGTAATAGTGGCAATCGCCCTTGTAATATCATTCGCGGTTGAAATGGCGGTGCCGTACACTGTAGAGTACTGGCCGAAGGATTATCTTGGGATGAGTGTGGGCGGAGGATATATGTCATATGATTCCGATTTGACAGGGGAAAATATTATTTTAAGGGGAGATTCATTAACAATTCCAATTGAATTAAAACAAATAGTTGTTGGAAAGAACAATGCTTCCGTGTTTAACACTTCAACGAATGCGATTTTAAAAATAAAAGACGCTGATGAAGGCACGCCAGTTTATGGGGCTGAAGTTACTGCCACAAGCCAGAGCGGAAATGAACATGAATTTATTGAAACTTCAAGCGGAATGTACAAAAAAGATCAGTTCCCATTCGGAGAACAAGTAACATTAATTGTAAAATCAAAAGGATACGAAGAGTACAATAAAAAAGTTACATTTAACCGCGATATTATAAATGAAATCTCGCTTACTCCAGAACCTGTGGGCGAGGAAGCAGAATCAAGCGTTACAATAAGGGTATTTGGAAGCGATGGAAAGACAATAAACCAGGCAAAAGTAACTGTTTATAATAAAGAAACATCCGCAACACTCCAAATAGGATACACTCAAAACGGACAAATTACGCTTAAAGCAATGACTGGGACAAGACTGAGAATAGTTGTTGAAAAAGGAAGCACAGCCGCAGGGCTTATTGGAAAACTTGCGAGCCTTAAAAGAAGATAATTTTAAAAAAGCATGAAAATTTAGCAAATTGCCAAAAATTTTGCAAAAATTTTATTAAAATCAAAATTTTTCTCAAAAATTAAAATAAATTGAGTTTAATTGAAGCTTATAGAAAGGTATTTATATAGTTGAAACATTAATTTTATGGTATCGAGCAAAATACGGACGCATTGATATGGGCATTGGGGAATCGCTAAAAGGAATATACTATTCTGGCGAAGAAAAGTGGTATGCTTTCTGGGATAAAGTGGACGCACACATTCCTGTTTACAAAGTAATTGACCCAATTGATTCAGTAATACCGACATTTGCGCTGTTTTTGATTATTATCTTTTTAATTTTATTATTCGCAGGATATGCGCTTCTTGGCGGAATAGCTCCTGCAACCGCGACTCTAAAACTAAGCGTTGTTGACAGCGACGGAATGGGAGTAAGCGGAGCAACAGTGACTGTTGAAGGAGTTGATGGCGAATTCTACTCAAACGACTTCGGATTAATTGAAGACTTAATTGTTCCGTTTAATTCAACGCTTGAAGTAAATGCGGAGAAAGGCGAGAGCAAAACAACAATTCCAATTACAATTGACGAATTTGAAAAAATTGCAGAAGTAGTGCTTCCAGTTGAAAGAATAAGCTTTGAGCAGAAAACAATAAGATTCCAGAGCGAAGACGGCGCACTAATCCAAAGCGAATTAAGATTACATTACACATGCTCATCAGGAGTGGCTGCTCCTGAAGATGTTACAATTTACACAGGCAGCGCGAACTTAGCACAGCCTGCAAATTGCGGAACTCTTGAAGTAGAAGTAACTTCATCAAAATACGAAAGAGCAAGATTTTCAGTAAGCGGACCATCAGGAGTATTTACACTAAAATTACTTGCGCCGGTTGAAAAAGGACGAGCTACAGTAAACCTAAAATACGAATCAAGATTAATCACAGAACAAGTTACAGTTCAGGCATTTAGGGCAGATAATGCATTCCTTCCAGTAAACAGCGCAACAAGCGTAAACGGACAAGTTCAATTTGAACTTCCACTTGGGGATTACAAATTCAAATCACTAATGCAAAGCGGGTACAAGCAGAAAGAATCATCAGTAGTTTCAATCACAAAAGCAAATTCAAACCCTGTTATTGACTTAGATTTGCAGAAAGAAATAATCGGAGTAATTGTAGTTCAGGCAAAAGAAAATGGAGCTGCCTTAAGCGGAGTTCATATGAGCCTGACAAAAAAACTTCTAACCAGACAAGAGCCTGTAATTGACAGAGACACAAACGAAGGCGGATATGTTCAATTTGAAATTGCGGAAGACGCAAATTACACAGTAACAGCTACAAAAGATAATTACTGCGAAGTATCAGTTGCAGTATCAATAGGAGACTCAAGAGTAATCTCAATGAAGCAGAATGACTCAACATGCGGATACAAACTAATTGCAAGAGTAATAGACCAGGACAATAAGCCGGTAGCTCACGCAAAAGCGGCAATATTCATTGAAACAGCAGAAGATATTTACAAAATGCCAAGAGCAGAACAAGTAACAGGATACAATGGGGACGCAAACTGGAACCCTGTAAGAAAAACAAACAGCGACGAGAAATTCAAAGTATTCGCATATAAAGCATCATACTCCGGATGGAGTGAAGCAAGAGTATTTGACTCGCTATCCTCAAGCACTCCATTTGTTGTAAAACTTGAAATCCCGATGGGAACAGTAAAAGTAATAGCAAAAGACAGAGACGCTAATCCATTGCAGTTTGCAGAAGTTCAGTTATTTGATGAATACGACGGAACAGCAGTAAGCGGCAGAAAATTAATTGAAAACGCTGACGGCTCAATTGAATTCAACTTAAAAGCTGACAAGAGAGTTTATGCAGTAGTAAAGAAAGAAGGATACGAATCATACACTACACTTCCAACAATGATGGTTGCAGGCGGAACAATTACATTTGACGTTGAACTATTCAAGCCACCTGTTCAGGAAATCTTTGTTAGATCGCTTGGATTCTTCAAAAACGGAACACCAGTTCTAAAAGTAGAGCCAAGCCAGGAATACGACGCATTGTTTGAATTAACTGCCCCTTCAACAAAAACATACTCAGAACTTGGATTCTTTGTAAGAATGGGCGCAGATAATATGACTAAAACTGAGCTTGATAAAATATTTATCAAAGATGTAATGGCTTCAGGAGTAAAATCAATAGTAACAGGAGCGACTTACAATAAGCCAATGGGATACTATAACACTGACTCAAAATACACTAACCTTGAAGAAAGCAAGTGGGCAGAAATAAAATGGCCAATGAACGGATATGTTCCTGGAAAAATCATAGTAGGAGTAAAAGTAAAAATCAGGCCAACTGCGCAGGCTGAAGAAAGACTTGAACTTGGATACAGAGCATGGGGCAAAACAACAAGCGGAGTATACGAAAGAGACTTAATTGACGACGAACTTGGAACAAGCCAGAGCTCAACAACAAAACAAGAACTTTACGCTTCAACAAAGCCAGATTACATTACAGTTGGAATGGAAACACTATGCGATACTCCAGAAAGCGGAAAATCATTCTGTATAACAGCAACTTACACTGATCCAGACGGATTCACAAAAAGCTTCAATGACTCATTTGACACTAAGAACAATACTCCTTACAATGTTTCAATCAAAATCATGAACAACTCAACAGTTGGATTTGATGACGCAAAAATAATGGTTGAAAACCCTGAAGAAAATTTATACATGGGCACAATGACAGCAGTAACTCCAAGATTCTCTCCAAGCGAGATAAACGTAAACGGATACGCTACTGACTGGATTGACATGCCAAGATATGTAAAGAACTCATCAATTGAAATCCAATCAATGCAATTAACTCCGCAAAAAACAGGGACAGGCACATTGCTTGTAAAAATACGCGAAGGCGCATCAATGATTTATGAAAAAGCATTTACAGTAAATATTGCAAGCGACAAGAAATTAACAGTGCGATTCATGAAAGGCGGAGTATTTGGAGACGAAATGCCTAAATTAGTATCAGGAAAAACTGAACTACTAACAGTTAAAGCATTAAACACAGTAAGCGGATTAGAAGTACAAGACGCAGTAGTAAAATTATTCGACAGATTTGGAACAAAACTATTTGAAGCAACTACAAACAAGCTTGGAGTAGCAACAATACAAATACCAGCATCACTTCCAGGCGAAAGATTAGTTCTTTCAATTGAAAAATCAGAATACGAAACAGTGAGAAAAGATATTGTAATTGCAGAAGATGTAGTAAGCGTAGACCCAACTTCACTAAACTTCACAGTTAACCCGCAGTCAAAACTAACAGATATGAAAACAGTGAAAATCACAAACGAAACAGCAATTGACCTTTATATAAAAAGCATAACACTAACAGGAAAACTAAAGGGAGTTCTTGACGAAGCCTCAATTTCAGCATGGTTTGAGAACTTTAAAGGAAAGAAAATAAAATCACAAGACTATGAAGAAGTAGTATTCAAAGTAGCAAGCGCAGCAGTAGTTCCAACAGCAGAAGACCTTGAAGGAACATTTAACATTACACTAATATCACAGGGAAAAGAATGGGTAAAAGAAATCCCTGCAAAAATCAGAGTAGGACTTGGAAAAGATGTTGACAACCAATCATGCCTTGAAGTAACAAAAACAATGTGGGACACAACAACAAGAGGAGCGCAGGTTGAAGCATCATTTGAACTAAGAAACAACTGCACAGTAAACGGAGCGCCAGTAATTTTGAAAAACATCGGCGCAACAGTATCACAATCAACAACAGTAACAGGCACATTTAATGCGCAGTCAAAGAACATACAAGTAGAACTTGGAAGCGCATTTGCAAGAATATTTAAAACATCAATGGACAAGGGGGAGAAAGTTCCAGTAACAATAAAATTCACCCCAATGCCAGGCTCAGCAGGAATAGCAACAGGCTCAATAATATTTGAAGCGCTGAATAATACTGACTCAAAAGCGCAGAAACTAACTGCTGAAATGAAATACAATATAATTTACGAAAACTTGCAGGACTGCGTAGTGCTTGGAGCAGACGAATTAACAATTGAAGAAGAAGGAAGCGGAACATTTACAGTAAACAATAACTGCAAATCAAAAGTAGATGTTATACTAAGACCACAAGACTTGCAGGGCTCAATAAATAACACTGACTTTAAATTAAACGCAGGAGAAAACAAAGAAGTAACTGTAAAATCATACAAAGGGCAAATAGCAGGAGCATACAATGTAGTTCTTGAAGCAAGAAGCACAGGAGCATCACTTGAACCGGTTGCAAATATTAAAGTAATAATAGAGCCAAAATCAAGCTGCTTTAAACTTACAAGATACGTTTATGATATATTTGACTACGAAGACAGCGTAAATCCATTTGACGGAATAGACAGAGGATACTTAATCAACAACTGCGTTACAAAGAATGTAACAGCAAAAGTAACAGGAACTATTCCTTACGACTCATCAGCAATCCTAAAAACAATGCTATGGGGCGGACTAGTAGGCGGAGTAACAGCATACTTTAAGACAGGAAAATTTTGGCCAGATTCATGGTTCAACAAAAAGGACCCAAAAGTATCCTCAAATATACAAACAGGATACACTGATGTAGCGCACGCTCAAAGATCTGAACTTACAAGAGTAAGCACAGAAATGCAAACAGCAAAAGAAACAAATTACGGACAAATAGACGCTAAACTAAAGGCGCTTAAGAAACAAGCCGATGACACTAATGCAAAAGTAGTGAATAGATATAACTTAAATCGCGCAGAATGCGAAAAAATCTCAGCTAACCCTGCTGATGCTTCAAGAATTGCATGCTTAACAAAAGCAACTTCAATAAAAGCAGACGCTCAAGCAATAATTACAAAACAATACGCTGCCGCTGAAACTGATATTAATGCGTTAAGAGAAAAATTAAAGAAAGCTGAAGCAGAGTTCTCAACTCAATTAAAAGCTTCAGGCGAAAAGATGGATTCATACACAGAACAGCAGAGATCAAACGCTTCATTCCAAGTAGGACAAGGAACTATAAACAATGAGAAAGCAAACAGAGAAATGGACGCAACTCTAAGAGCAAATATTTCAAACTTAAGAAACGAAATGAACGCAAAGATTGACGCATGGAATGGATACAGAAGCGACTTCATGAACACACTTTACAAGAAATATGAAAAACTTGACTTAAGCGATGTAGAGAAACAGAAGAATAACAAAATAACAGCTGATGCGGCTAAACCTGAAAAGTACTCATTAACAACTGCAGCGCTTGACGCAGTAACAGTTGACAAAGTAGAAGAGAAAGAGTTCTCAACAGCTCCAGCAATTACTGCTATTGACACAACAAAATCAGGACCAAGCCAGATAGCATCAAATGGACTTGCATCAACTAATGCTACAACTGTAACTGCGACTGATGTAATAACATCATCAGATGGATATACTTTGATTAAAGATGATGGAACAAATCCAAGCGCGGCTCCAGCTGATTATCAGCCTATGAACA
Source organism: uncultured archaeon (assembly GCA_964551375.1). Taxonomy (GTDB): domain Archaea; phylum Iainarchaeota; class Iainarchaeia; order Iainarchaeales; family JAAZKV01; genus JAAZKV01. The sequence continues at coordinate 76,563 of CAZKBG010000002.1, forward strand.
GTTTGACAAGCAATATTGGAAGATATTACAGAAATCCTGAAAGTTTAATAGTCCGCCCAACTGGTAATGATTCTTACACAGTAACAAGAAATGACGGGCAGTTAATTGGGACTTGGAGTTATAATAATTCAGTTTGGACTGAAACAATTGATTCAAGCACAAATTACTATGATAGTTCATTTAATCACTTAAAGAAAAATGCTAAAGTTGACGGCTTTTTCCTGCTTGCAACAAGCGGAACAGGAGCTTCAACAGGAAGCACTTCATCTTCTGGCTCAAACTCAAACCAGTCAAGCGGAATGAACGCAATATTAAACGGAGTAATTGGATACGGAGCAGGCTCGGTAATGCCTAACGGACTTGGCGGAGCACTTGCAGGCGCATTAACTACTGGATTTATGCAGTGGATGCAGGCGCAAGACACTACAGTAAATTACAAAGACACTTTCGAAATGAACTGGATTGAATTTGTAAGTGCAACACTGGACAGCCCAAGCGGAGTAAAAATGGATGTGGGCGAAGCAATGTATGATTATGAAACTTACTACGGAACAACAGTAACTGGAAGCACAGTTTCAGAAACTACAAACGCAACATACTCAGGAAACATAAAATACAACGCAGAAGCATTGAATGCTACAGTTGGAACAGTGGAAGAAAGAGAATTGACATTCACAAACAGCGGAAAACTAATCCAGGAAAAGAAATGGACTCCGTTTGTAGGATTAATGACAGTAAAAGGACAAGAAAAAATATATGATACTACTTACAAATATGATGAGATTAAGGAAAAAGCAATAGAAAGAGGAGACTACGAAGAAGAAGACGGGTTCTTTGACAACTTCTTCTCAGGACCAAACAATGTAGGCGAAATAGCGCAAATAGCCGACTCTGATATTGATGTTAACTCGGTAAGATCATACGAAAAGAAATTCCACTTGCTGTTTGAAGCATGGCAGTACGTTGATTGCGGACCAAGAACATACGCTTGCCCAATAAAACAAAACGTAAGCTGTGACGTGGATGGAAAGAAAGGAGTAACAGGACCTGAAGGAGTTCCAAGAATATTACTTGACTGGACTTGGGGCGGAGTAGCAAAGAATGAATGCGACTCGGATGTAAAAAGCACAGGCGACAGATCAGCTTCATACAATTACTGCGACACAACACAATTGACAATTTCAACACTAAAGAAACTAAGCGAACTAAGGGATTTCTTCTCAAGCCCGACTTACTACTCAAACTTACAGTGCCCAAAAGCAATTGACATAGCAGGAACAAAGACACAAAAATTAAGCGAAACAGCAATTGATATTGGAATAACAAGCATACAAATGATACCAAATGAAAACGGCGCAACAATAGAAACAATTGTTGAAACAACAAATAATGTTCCAATGCAGGCAAAAGTAGCATTCACTTTAACTCGAGCTGACGGCAGCGCAGTTAACGCAAACTGCCCTGAAGAGACAAAAACAATAACAAGCAGCGGCAAATTCACTTGCACTGTTACACAAACAGGAACAGGAAGCATTGGAGTAGGAACATTCAATGTAGTTGCAGTCATGACTCCAACAATAGTAGCTGGAGTAGAGGATAATGTTGCAAGCAATAATATAATTACAGCTTCACTAATAATGGGAAGCACAGGCGCAGCGCAGTGCCTTGGATACAGCACACAAAAAGAAGTGCTTGAAAAAGTATTCGCAGCAAGTTCAGCAGGCGGAACAAATGTGCTTGAATCAAAGAAATACCTGCTTGAAGATGTGTCATTTAAAGCAAACTTAATCAGAGACGGATTCAGTAAAGACTTCAAGGAAGACTTTGACGCATGGGCAATGCAGATACTTGCATCAGCTCCTGAATACAATAACTTAAGAGAATTATTCTTAAGCGACAAATTCAGCGTAAAATGGCCAACAAAAGGAAGCTCTCCATGGGACGCAGGCAAGTACGACGCTAAATTAGTTGTAACATTCAAAGACAACTGGAAATGGGACTACAATAATATTGAATCAGTAGTTCTTGATTTGTCACCACAGGGCGCTCCAGACCCAGACTTTACAATATACAATGTTCCATTTGACGGAATGATTGGAATTAATTCTGATGACGGAAGACAAGGATACGGAGCAGATTACGTTCAAAAAACTGAAGACATATTCCAAATAGCTGAAACTGCTGGAAATGTTGTAGCACAGCCAAAAGCAGGAAGCAACGCAGCAACAAGAGTAAATATGTCAGTAATTAAAGGAACAAATGCATTCACATTACTAAACAGCTCTCCAACAAGAGGAAATGTATTAAGCATTTATAGAATCGGAGACGATGTTGATTTCACAATCACTCCAAGCCTTGCAGTGCCGGTAATACTTGATATTGAAAGAAAAGCAGAAAGCGATGCAGCAGCATTCTACACTGCAGAAGTAAACGGACAGCCGCAAGAAACAGGAACAAGCTTTATCTCATGGACTGGAATCGGACAGGGATGCGTTGCATTTGACGGAACAAGCATGACACAGTACTATAATACTCCTGATTACAAAGCAAATTCATGCTTCATTGGATATGACGGATACGGACTATGCTGGCCAATGGCAAAAGTATCAGGAAAATCATCCTTCTACGGACAATTCTTCGCTCCACAGGACACAGTAACAGTTCTAAAAGTTACAGGCTCTAAAGGAACAGCAGGATTTTACACTACATTTGGAGAAGGCACAACAATACAAGTTGGAACAACAGGCAGCGAAATAAGAACGCTTGAAAAAGTGCTTGCGCTTGTAAAAGAAAAGAAAGTATGTGTAATCGGCGGAGACTACTACTGGAATAATTCTGAATTCACAGGCGACACTGAGTTCAAATCACAGATGAACGCCCGCGAAAACACATGCATTGACAAAAGACCTTAATTAATTAAAAGGTTTTTCAAAATTTAACCCTAAAAAATCACAAAATTATTTTTTTGGGCAGTGCAAACAAAGATTTTTGCGCATGAATAATGTTTAAATACAACAAAATCGTTCTTTTAATGAAATAACCAAAAAGTGTTGCACCATGGCTGATGGAATAAAGGGAGTTTACTATGCTATTGAAGATAAATGGTACGCTTTCTGGGACTCGGTTGACAGAGTTCTTCCAGTAGGCGGAGTAATTGACGCAATTGACACAGTAATTCCAAGCATGATACTTTTTATTTTAGTAATAATACTATTAATCGCATTTGGCGCATTCTTTTTACTAAGCGCAAACCAAGTATTTGACGCGACATTCACAGTTCAGACATTTGACGGCAGACCAGTGAATGACACTCTTTTAAGCGTTGAATTAATGGAAAATGGGGAGCTTGTAAAAACATTTGAGCAAAGAACTGATTCAGTTGGAGTTGTTACATTTAATGCAATAAAGATGGGGCAGGAACTGATTTTTGATATTAACATAAGCAAAGGAACATTCAGCGGCTCATTTGTTATGGGCGAAGGCGCAATGGATGAAGTAATAACGCTTGAAGAAAGAAGAGTGCCGCTAAATCTTTCCCCAGTTGTGAAAAAAATACTTGTAAAAGAATCAAGCGGATTTTTAGCAAGAGAACCTATTTCATTAGTTTTTGGATGCGAATCATCAATTGTTCTTCCAAACCCATCAAAAGCAACTTTTTCAGGAACATTTGCAGTTGAAGTAACTGAACCAGTTGGATGCCGTTTAACTGCGACAGTAAATAATCCAAAGTACAAGCAGAAGACTTATTTAATTCAGTCGACAAATTATGATTTATTCCTTGAGCCAATAGAGCCGGTTGGAACACAATTAAAAGTAATAATCCGCTCTGCAGGATTTCCTGTAAGCGGAACAAATTTTAAAATAAAAATAACAGGAGACGCTAGTTACGAACTTGCAACAACAGGCGAATCACAGGCAAGCGCAAATGTTAACCCCGGAAATTACTTAATCACTGTTACTGACCCAAAAGGAAATTATGGTTTAGTATCCAAAAATGTTACTGTCACTTCAACAACAGAAGTTTTGGTGGAAGTATCAAAAACTGTAAAAGCACGGGCTACTATAAAAGTAATTGACAGCGAAACAGGCGTTGCAATTTCAAACGCAATTGTAAATTTAAGAGATTCATTTGGAAGAGAACTTGCAACTCAATTAACTGATAGCCTTGGATATACAACATACAGCTTTACTGATTTAGGCGATTATTCATTCATTGCTAAAAGAGCAGGGGACCTTAACGGAGGATACCTTCCAAAGGAATCGAAACAGACAATTTCAACTGATACAAATTTTACAATGGCGCTTGAGGCAATTACAGAAGAAAATGCAGGGAGAACAATTGTTACTGTGTACGATCAGGACAAAGTTCCAGTAGCAAATGCAAAAGTAATGCTGAAGTACAAAGAAAATGACGGGCTTGTTGAACTAATGCAGGAGAAAAATTACGGACTAACTGACGCAAACGGAGAAGTATCACTAATTGCTGGACAGCCTTCCGGTTCAGTGTACGCTTACGCAATAAAAGGACCGTTTAACGGAGCATCAATGGACAAAAGGCTTGCAGTTGAAGCAATAAACAAATTTAATATCGAAATGGAAATAGGAAGCGCAACAGTAAAAATAAACGTGCTTGACGAATCAGGAAACAAACTTGACGCAACAGCAGAAATACACTTAGTAAGCGGAGTGAGCGCTGATGAACACGGAATAGCTGGACTAATACCTGTTGAAAGCGGATATGCAGCAAGAAGCGTAAAAGCAGGACAAAAAGTATTTGTAAAAGTAATGGCTGAAACATTCGAAGACTATTACACAGCCCCAATTGATTTATGGCCTGACAGACCATATGACCTTGAAATTGTGATGCTGAAAAATATAGCTGAAGCAAAAATACTTCCAAAAGGAGTGTATAATGCAGACGGCGCTTTAGTTCAAACAATGGCTGCAGGAAAGAGATATTATGCTAAATTTTACATCTTATCAAACAGCGCATATGCAAATGTAAAATTTAATTTCAGAGCGGGAAAAGAATCACTCCTTGAAAATGACATAATGGAAGTTGATGAAGTAGAAGCAAGCGGACTAACTTCACAGGCAAGAGGAGTAAGCTATGATCCTCAAAAAGGATATGATTTTGACGGAAATATTCTAAACCGAACAGACGGACTCTCAAAATGGGTTGAAATGGAATGGACTTCATTTGGAAAAGGACTAAGAGAAGTAAAAGTATGGTTTAGAATAAAAAACACCGCTGCTCCAAACCAAGAACTTCAATTCTTCTACCGTGGAAAGTTTGATAACTTAAGAAAACCTGAAAGCACTGCAGCGCTTGACTTTTACGCAGACACTTATTTCTCAGAAAAATTCTACGTTGGAGCAGAAACAATCTGCAAAGAGGGCTTCTGTGCAAACTCTGAATGGCTGTACTCCACAAAAAGCGAGCTTTACGTTGACGAACCTTACTCAATAAAACAGACAACAAATTACAATTATCACATAACTTTACTTAACAATTCCGGAATTGACTACGGAACTTCAAAAAAACCAGTGACTTTGTCAATTTACGTGATGGGCGATGATTCTGACGACAAGAAAATCAAAATCAAAAGCTATGAAATAAAGGACTCCATTGGAAGGCTTACAAATAACTCCGCAATATACAGCGCTGAGAACTTATCCATTACTTCATTTGAGAAAAGCTCCACAATTGACATGCTTTTCAGCCTTGAAGGAATAAAACAGGGCGCAGAAGCGCTTAAGTTTGAGTTAAAATCAGAAGGAAAAATAATTTACTCAAAAGAAACTGACATAAAAGTTGTGAGAGAAAAAGACTTTAATGTTGGAATATCTCCTCAATTCATCCCTGCTTTGATTAACACAATGATAGAAGTTACAATAGTGGATGAAAAAGGCGAACCGCTTCCAGGCGCAACAGTAAATGTTTATGCAAAAGAGCCAGGATACGCGCAGTACCCGATTGATTCAAAAGAAACCGACAGGCTTGGAAGAGCTGAAGTAAAATCAGGAGCGCATTTTACAAAAACAAAAGTTATAATTGAAATAATAAAAGAAGGATACTCAAGACAAATGTTCTCAACAACTGTTTCGGACGATTTAATCATTGCGTCTCCAGAAGAGCTGTTTGTTGAATTAAACACATTTTCAAAAAGAGAAGAAGTTAAAAAAGTTGAATTCGCAAACCTTTCAAGAAGCAAAATGGTGCTAAAAAATATAGTTCTTGACTCAAAGTTCAAAGACTTGATAAATGAAGAAGCATTAAACGCATATTTTGAAGAACTGACACTTGAACAAAAGACAGTGAAGGGAGAGGACACGCTTGAAATAGAATTTATGAAAATAAGGCTTGCGAATTCAATTAACGAAGATAATTTCATTGAACCTATTACTGTAGAAGGAATTGTAAAATTAGTATTTGTAGAACCTGAATCAGGGCTTACATTCAATATAGAACTTCCACTAAGAGTAAATGTATCCTCAAGCGCAAATCCAGACGCTGAATGCCTGATAATAAAACCAACAAGCAAAACAAGCATGACAACAGAAAACGCGCAGGTTAGATTTAATTTTGAATTAATCAACGCATGCACTTCAGACGGAGTAGGAATACCTCTTCAATCGCTAATGGTGCAAGCTCCTGCTGAAATACCAGGAATTGCTGAAATAAGCCTAAGAAACTCAACAGGCTCCTCAATTGGAATTACAGCTCTTGACGGCGGAAAAAGAAAATTAGTGGATAATGTCCGCGCAAACGAAAAATTATTCGGCGAAATAACATTTGCTCCAGGCCAAGAAGCGGTTGGCAAATCAGTACAGATTGCAGTTTCGTACGAAGCAAAGTTTAAGGGAACTACAGTAACAAGCAGTCCTTCAACAGTGACTTATACAGCAAATGTAGTAAACCTAAAAGAATGCATGACAATAAGCTCCGAATCAGCTCCTGTTGAATTTAAGGGCAAATCAAAAATCAAAATTGACACAACAGCATGCCTTGGGCAAATGATTGACATAATACTTTGCAAAGAAGATTCAGGATGCTCGGGTGGAGCGGACGGTAAAATTGTTTTAAGCAAAAAAACATTCACACTTCAAAACAAAGCAGAAGAAATTGAAGCATATAATCCAACATACCCTGGAACTTACGGCGTAACAGTGCACGCAAGAACCAGAGGAACAGCAGGATTCTCATACATAGGCGAAGTGCCTGTATCTTTCCTTGAATCTGAAACTAAATACTTCAACTTAAACAAATTTGAATTAACTTTAGTTGGAACAGGCGCAAAGGACTCAATCATACTTACAAACAAAATGATTTCAGAAACTATAAATGTAAAAGCGGATGAATGCACCTGGGGAAAAGAAGACGCAGAATTTAACTGGTCAAGCGCATTAACAGGCGCAATGATGGGCGCAATGCTTGGAAACCTAATTGGCTCTGCATACCACCCTGGAACAAAAGACAGCAAAAGCGGGAAAGACAAAAGTGGCGGAAGCGATGTTGAAGGGATGGACGCAAAAACAAGAGGTGAGGAAATCAGCAGATTAAATGACCTTGAAGCAAAGGGAGGGTTAAGCAGGGACCAAGTAGCATATAGAAATGACTTAATCAGCGCGCAAAATAGATTTACAACAGGATATGATTCTTTTATCAACGGCGCAACTGCGCTTAATACGGGAGTGGATGTAAGTTCAAGCTCTTCACTATCTTCAGTATTTGGCTCAGGCTCAGCAGCAAGCCTTGGAGTAGGAGAATCAACAACAATGGATACTGAAATGGGAACAGTAAGAGTAACAAATATGGGAAACAATGAATACTTTGTACGCTCAAACAGCATTCCTTCAGGAAGAACATACACGGGGGATGTGCAGCTTGGAACAGTTGGAAATCAATTCGCAAATGCTTATTCAAATACTTCAGGACTTAGAAATTTCTCAAATTCACTTACAATGCCTTTTAGAACCACTCCAAGCACAACAACATTAAATCCTTCAACAACAGGGTGGTCAGCTGCGACATATGGGGAAGTTGGACGAATACCAACAAGATATTTTGTTAACCTTCCTGCAATAATACATGCGCAGGAAAATGCATTGAAAGCAGATTCAAATAAATTATTATTAGCTGGCTCGGGCGGAAGTAGCACAAACTGGGTTCAAATATCACTAACAATAATCGGAGCAGTAGTTGGCGGATGGCTAATGGGCGACTCAGGATACAAATGCGCTGATAATTACGATGTTGTTCCAATGGAAGACTTTGTAATACTACTTCAGGGAACAACAGTTGACTACACAGGACCGACAGGCGAAACAAGCGGAGAAAGAGTAATACCATCAGATGCAGGAGCATTAACATTTACTCTGGACAATATTGCTCCAGCATGGAACTTTGAAGACGCGCAGTACGGATCTGAAGAAACTGTTGCAATTGACTTCGAAAATAACGGACTCAACGAGCCTGTTCCAAGATACGGCACATTCACTGTGAATGCAAATGTACACAACCATGGAAGCGTAGTTCACAAAGTTGACGGAAGCACTCACACAAGCACTGGAGAAAGCGATTATGATGTATTCTGCAATAACGAATCATTTGGAAGCTTTTGGATAGGCTCTGAAAGCAATCAGGGAGACTGCGGAACAGGCGGGAGAATTTCAGTAAGCAATTATTCTCAGAAGTATCATTTAAGAGTAATCAGCGGAGAGCCAAAGGATGAAGAATCTTACATTAAGAAAGCAACAACATGCTATATGGGAGCTCTAACTGGAGCAACAGGAAAAGAAGCATTGCCAAAAGTAAAACTTGACTGGACATGGGACTCAATTAAAGCAGATACATGCGATTACACAAATCCTGACCACGTTTATTGTGACGGAACTCAATTCATGATTTCACTTACAAAGAAACTATCTCAGCTTCAGAAATTCATGAGAACAAACGGGGGCAAATTTGAATGTCCTCCTGACGAAATAGAAAATGAAGTGCAGAATGCAATTGAAGAAGTTAATTCAAAAGTGAATGAAGTTCCTGACGGATTTATCGGAATATCTGATATATCCTTGACTCTTGATGTTGTTACAGGGGAAGCAGTTCCTACAATAAAAATAAACAACAGGTCGGGAAAAGTTGAAACATCATACTTAAGCTTTGCATGGAAAGGACAGGGCGAAGCAACTCCAGAATACCCAAGCAATGTAATTGAATGGGATGTTCCAATCGGAGAAAGCACAAGAGTACTTGACTCAGTAGTAGTTTCAAAATATGAAGGAGTATATTACTTCACAGCAGTAATGAACGGACCGATGGGAGACTCAAGATCATTATCAAGAGCATTCCTATATAGAGACACAAACGGAACCTGCTGGATGCCGCAGACAACAGATTCAATTGCAGGACTTCCAGGACTTGCATTCTACGTAGCAGCAATGGACAACCCTACTTACACTGAAGGGGTAAGCGATCCGTCAGAATTGTACAATCACATAAACTTTGGAATGTACCTAACAAAAGAAACATTTAGTGAAGACTTCCTAAGAGACTTCAAGGATTATTACGGAGGGGGCATACTCCAAATATCAGATCCTGACGAGCAGGATATTGTAAATTACTTAACATCAGGAAATTTTAAGATAAAGAAAAAATTCTCGGGAGACAACACAATTGAGCCTGGACTTTATGATGTTTGGGTAAGATTAAACGCAAAAGACAAATTCCTTGTAATTGACGGAAACAATACAAATATGACAATAGAACTTTTAATGATTAGAAGACCAAGCGTGGACAGTCCGTTTTACATGATACCATTTGATGGAAGACTTGGAGAAAGAGGCGGAAGACAAGGATACGGAGCAGTTTACACAAGAGGGGAAGGCGAAAGCGACATTGAAATAAGCAATTACAGCCAGAATGGAGTTTATACTTTCTACAATGCGGCAAGCAATGGTGTAATAAAAGTTACAACAAAAACAAAAACAAGCTTTGAAGGTGTAAACTCATCAGTATCAACAAGAGGACAGCTTGGAGCGGTAAGCGTGTCAGGCTCAACAGCAGAAATGATACTCACTCCAAATTATGCGACTCCTGTAATTTTAAAGAACACAATTGACGGCACAGAAGGAAACATTGCATTCAGCGTTGAAAATCCAAACAGAGCAGTTGTTACAAGAGGAAATATAGCATACTGGACAGGCGCTGCAAAAAGCAAAGATTACTTTGGAGCAAACGCAGTTGAATCATATTATAATTCGCCTGACTTTAGACTATCAAAACTCGGAGAGAACGTATTCGGATTTGAATACAGAAACATTTCAAAGAAAGGCACAATGTACCTAAAAACCACTTTATTCACTCCAGTGGATCAGGCATCATACATGCTTACTTCAAAGAACAGCACTACAAAATTCTGGACTCCTGAAACAACATTCACTGAAACAGTTGACTTAAAAGGAATAAGCGGAATGGCTTACAATGCGCCAGGCGATTACATTAACTCATTGCAGGATTTATTCACAGCAGTTGAAAATAATGAAGTGTGCCTGTCAAATGACGGCTCAAGCACCACATTCTGGTGGAACCCAGTTGCTATTGAAGGAACTGTGGGCTCGCTTGGAAGAAGCTTATACCACGAAGAAGTTGCATTAGTTGGAGTGAACTAAAAATAATCTTAGCTTGCATTACTAAACTAATTATCTCGCAATTATTTTGGAAAAATCAAAACCTTCAAGAAATGCTTTTATATTACAAATTCCTAATTGTAGCGTGAAATAATGATTCTATCTTTGCTCACTTTGGGGCTTTCAAGCATTACCCCCCCGATTCTCTTCTTTGACGAGCTGATTGGGGACATGACTTTTGTTCTAAAAATATTTGTTCTAATGACAATAGTATCTTATGTTGTCCAACACCTTGGGAAAGGAGTTTTAGCGCTTCTTGTAATTGCAGTAATGTCCTGGTTCATTATATTTGACTACTTCATGTACTTTGGCGGAATTTATATTTTATACATGTTAGCTCTGTTCGGCGGAGTACAGCTTGCAATGGATTTCTTTATTGTTGGTCCTCAGATGTTTGCCGGCGGACACGGCGGCGGAGGCCACGGAGAAAGCGAAGGCGAGCACATTACAGGGTTGGAATTCAAAGAAAAACAGCACAGGATGATGGAAATGAGAAAGAGGGCTGGATTCTAATGAACTCAAAAGGAAACTTCTTATTTATAATAATAGGATTAATGGTGGGTTCGGTAGTTTTGCTCCCTGTGTTGATGTATGTATTTCCTCCGATTGATATTATTGTAAAAATAATTCTTGTTTTTTCAATCTTTATGATGGTGAGAGGATTTTTAGGAAACGGAGTGCTAACACTCATTGTTTCAGGAATTTTAATTTACTTTTTAGTAATCAAATGGTGGTGGATTGGAGCAGGCGGATGGATGGCAATAACCTTAGCATCGCTTGGAATATTCAGCATAATAATGTGGGGCTCACAGACATTAATGATGTTCACAAAAAGATAACCCTCGCTTGGTTTGAACTAAGGGCGAGTTTGAGACAGGAAGAAAGGTTTAATTAGGAAGAAATGGTAGTTATTTGTAAGGAGAATAGATTGGAGATAGGCAGGTAAGGAAGTGCAAAAATGGCTATTGACATATTTGGAGCATTGAGCGGAGAAGACATATTCACAACGCTGACGCTTATTCTTCTTATAGTATACTTTCTTTGGATTTATGCATGGGCAAAAAAACAAATCGGCCCTAACTTGGGGCTTTTGCTTGCAATAATTATAACTTTCCTTTTGTTTTACAATTTCCCTGACCTTATTTGGATACCGTTTATTTTATTCATCTGGTCAGTTTTCGGAAAGGACCTTTTGGAGCGCGTTCCCAAAACAAAGTAAGTAAATGAAGTCAAGATGAATAAAGTAAATGAATTTGCCAGTGCTAAAGCAGTGATATTTAGAAGCATAAAGGAAAATTTTGGTTGGAAAAAAAATTTTGGATGATTTAGATGGATTTGTTGATGTTTTTAGTTTCAGTTGCGCTACTGGGATTTGCTGTCCAGCTTGGCGAACTATGGATAGTTCTTGGCGCGGCAACAATTCTAATCCTTGCTTCAAGAGATTTTAAGACAAGCCTGCTTTTGGTTTTTTCAGTATTTGTTTTATATGTGGTTAATGGAATTGGAATGAAAGAATACTGGATTGTTGCAGTATTTTTGCTTTTAGGCGTGGCTTACATGCTTGGGTTAGGAAAAGAAGAAGCTCCTGCGGATCCATATGCCGGATTACTTGGCGGAATGGGCGGCGGGGGAATGCCTGGGATGGAGTAAGGTATTATGAACTGGGGCGGGGCGGTTGTGGCGCTTCTAATTGCTGTAATCTTCTTATGGGCTCAGCTTGAATGGCTTGCTTTTGTTTTTTTTGTGATAATGGTGCTTGTGCTCGTTTATCCGCGGGCAAAGAAAGAAGCTAAAAAATCATGGGAAGACATGAAAAAAGCAGATGCTTTCAATCCTGAAGCTAAATTTGACGGCTATGTGAAAGGCATTTCAAAGCATGCAAGCGAGCACCTGATAAAGAAGCCTGTGGACTCTACTGAAGTGAACGCAAAAGCATGGCTTCATAAAACTTCAAACATGGCAAAAAATTTTTTCAGCGAACTCGAATCGCTCTTTAAGTGAAAAAAAGTTTAGCTTAATCTTAGAAATAAATCACATTTTATTGGACACTAATTAGCATGGCTCTTTTTAATTAAAAAAAAGGCAATTTTGAGAATAAGCTGCTTATTTAGCAAATTATTTTTTTTAAATTAGTTGCTTGTTTTTAGTTAATTATTTGTTTTAGATTAACTACTTCTTTGCTTCAAGTTCAGTAAGTATTTTTCTATTATTTTCAAGAATCTTCTGGAGCAAATCAATGCTGGCTTTTGTTGCCGCATTAATATCTTCCATTTTTGTCTCCATTTCAGAAAGCCTAAAAGCAAGAGAAGAATCAATAGGCGCTTTTGGGGCTTCTATGCTTGTTTTAACTTCCTCAACGCTCTTTGCAATAGTATCAAGTTTTTCAGAATGCTCGTCAAGCGTGTTATTAACCATTGTGTGATGCAAGTCCTGCGTCTCGGCAGTAGTCTCCACCTGTGCTTTTAGCATTTGAACTTCCCTTGGCTGAACAGCCGGCTGAATAGGCGGAGCTTCTTCCTGTTTTGGCTGCTTGGACTTGGCAAGAACTGCATTTGCTTCTTCTGCAGTCAAACCCGCATCAACAAGAGTGGAAATAATTGTAGGATCATCAATTCCGGCTTCAATGAGCCGGTTAACAGTATCCATCATCACTTGCTCATTAAGCATTCAAATCACTTTACCTAATTTAAACCCAAAAACCAAATTTAACGGTTTTATCAAATAATGCTTTTATTGTATTTAAATCATCGCTTTTTGATTTTTAAGTTCAAATAAAGTACTGCTAAATTCAAACTTGTTTCAAACTTATTCACCCAAAAGGCATAAATACCAAAAAGTGTTAATTTATCTCGAGCAAGTTATGGATATGCGGCTGGACTATGGTCCATGGGAAGTAATTTTTAACGGACAAGCCTACGGACACGAAGTGGAAGTAGCGATGAATCCTGAACATTTTTACATTGCGCTGATTTATGATAAAAAAGAAGGAAAAAGAAACGGCGCGGTAGTTGAAGGATACAAAGCATTTTATGCAAGAGGCTCGCTTGAAGCATTTGTGCAAACCCTTCCAAAGAACTGCTTTGCCGTTGAAAAAAATCTTGGGGACAAAACTTCAAAAATATTCTTTTTATCATTTGACCCTTTCTATGTGGATTTTAAGCAGGAAGATTATTCAAGAAAAATCGATAATATTATTCGAAAAACCGACGAAGGCGCGGCAACAATAGTTGACCTTGCGAGAGCAAGCGCAATAGAGCTAAAAGAGCTTGATACTGTTTCAAAGGCGGACTATGTGGGAGTGCTTGGAGACCCTTTCACAATAATGCAGTTTGTTTTAGGAAGCAAGGAAAATAAACTTACGAGAATGGACCTTGTGCAGAAGAAAGAATATCCTGAAGACATGGCTCCGATGATACAGCTTGGATTAAGCAAAACAAGAGAAATAATGAAAGAGCCGGCAAAAAATCTTTATAAAACACAAATCACGGGAGACGGGCTCGGATTATATTATTCAGCATATGTTGTCTGCGAGCAGATGCTTCTTGACGATTATCCTGTGCTTATAATAGACGACATCGGATATTTTTCCCAGCTGGGAGTAGTTTCAACAAACTCAACCGAGTTAAAAGAAGAAATAGTCGACTTTGAGCCGATGGCTTTTCCAATGCGCCCGCTTGTTGCAAAAGAATCAATAAATGTTTCACTAAAAGACGCTGATTTGATGTTCATGCTGGAACTAAACGGGCTCTTTGACACTGAATTTAACAAAAACCTTGCGCTGTTCAGCTTTGCAGCACAGGTGAATACAATAAAAGAACTTGTTGACAAAGTGCTTTTTACAAATGAAATGGGGGAGTATGATAAATTAAGAGCTGAAAGAATACTTAAAATAATTGAGAAAAAACTTCCAAACATCTTCGGCTCATCGCTTCCGATTGATGAATTAACAAAAACAGTCGCGGGAAAACTTGGAAGAGCGGTGGTTGTTGAAATAAAAAAACTTGACATGGAAGAAAGACTTGTATTCATGCACACACTTTTTAGGCAGATAACAAAATCAGCATCGGAGAACAAGCAGTTAAACTGCGTTCTTGTTGTTCCTAACCTTGATGATTTGCTTGCCGCAAATGAAGAAAGAGCCACAACTGCGCTCTTGAGGCTTCAGAGAAGAGGAATCGGACTTGTAGTTTGCACAGGAAAAGAACTGCCTGAAAATTTAACACAGGCATTCAGCGCAAAAGTAAGCGTTGTGAGCGGAAAAGATGTTGCGGTTTCAATAAAAGGGAAAAGAAATTACAGAATCACACTAAGACCTACTCTAAGCGGCTCTCCAAGAGCAAACTGAAAATAACTGCGAATCAGACTAAACCTAAAAATCAGACTTGTTCTAACTGAAAAATTATATTTTCTTTGAAGCGTCTTTTTCGCGAAGCTTTTTATCAATAAGATCCCGAACTTGAGTCAGCGTTGCAAAATCAAGCGGATTAATAGAATCAATTACATATTTTAGTTCTTTTAGTTCTTCCTTGCTTGCGGTTCTTCCACGCATATCCTCAACCTGCGCGCCAAGAAGAGCAACCTGCTGCTTTAGTGAATTAACTTCCTCGCTGTTTGCCCCGCCCTGAGAAGAAAGCGCGGGGGCATTAACAACCTTATCTTCAAGATTTTTGATTTTCTTGTTCAAAACAACTAAGTTTCTTCCTAAAATCTTCTCATTTCTGACAAGATACTTGATTTTTTGGGTTACAAGAAGAATGCTTGAATTTAATGCCCTAATATCCTCTCTAATTCCTCCGCCGCCGCTAACTATTGGCATCGAAGAACTAACTGACTGCATCTGCATCGGGGCGCCCTGCCCACCGGAGGTATTTGATCTATCAGGCCTTGGCATAAATAACACACATTAGTAAAATTAACCTGGCTATTATTAAATAGGTTTTGATACTTAAAAATGTATTGTATGCAGAAAGAAAGAAAAGAGAAAGCAATGCTTCTTGACGCAACTTATTTTGATTCAAGCGAAAAATCTGAAATTGCATTGTACTGCTTTGACGGCAAAAGCCATTACTGGGTAAAAGACACAAACTTTCTGCCCTACTTGTACATCTTATCTTCAAAAGCTGATGTTAAGAGAACCGCAAGCGAAGTGCTGAATTTGACATTCGGCTCTGAAGAAAAGTTCAAGGCAAAAACTGCCTCACAAACGGAGCTTATCTGCAAAGGCAAATCAGTTATAAAAGTTGAATTTAACAAAGTCTCCCAGCTTGTTTTAGCAAGAAAAACATTCTCCGAAGCAGGATATGAAAAGCATGAATATGACATTCAATATTCAAAAAGATATTTGCTTGACAAAAGACTTGAGCCGGGAAACTGGGTTGAATACACTGTTGTTTCTGAAGAAAAAACTGCTGAAAAGAGCGCATCTGCCAAAGATTTAGAAAATAAAACTGCTGATTTTGAAAGCGAA
Organism: uncultured archaeon; assembly: GCA_964551375.1. Classification (GTDB taxonomy): domain Archaea; phylum Iainarchaeota; class Iainarchaeia; order Iainarchaeales; family JAAZKV01; genus JAAZKV01. Next base: position 92,722 of record CAZKBG010000002.1, read on the forward strand.
GACGAAGAAGGGGTTTTGAAGCTCCCAGTTGAAGGAAAAATTAAGGTAATCAAAGATGCGCATGCAATTGACGGGGAATTTATCGGCAGAGCAACTGCGTTTGATCTTGAAACAAAGATGGGCAAAAAGTTTACTATTGGAATTGAGCCAATATTAATGGTTTCAGTAGTGGCAAATGATGTGGGGTTAGCTTCGTCAAAGCCAAATTATGAACGAGTAATGTCCTACGGCACCGCAAAAGTTCCAAATCTTGAAATGCTTAAAGATGAAAAAGAGCTTGTTGAAAAAACAATAACTGAACTAAATCACGATAATAGTTTTATTGTAACTTATAATGGGGATAATTTTGATTTTGCTTATACAAAAGAGCGCGCAAAGAAATTCAAGCTGGATTATTTGGTAAATGGAATATCCCCAAGGACTATGCGAAAAGGAATTGATAATGCAGTAAAGTTAAGCGGAGTCCAGCATATAGATTCATTTCAGATAATGCGATTTCTTCAAAGAACAGGCGCAGTGAATGTATCCAAACTTGATATTGAAAGCGTTTCAGAGAAAGTATTTGGGGAATGGAAAGAAAAAGTCCTTCCTAAAGAAATTACCGAAGCATGGGAAAGTAAGGATAAGAAAAAACTTGAAAGGCTTGTGGATTACAACTTGAAAGATTCAAGAGTTGCATTAAAAATTGCAAAAGAATTTCTTCCATTGTTTGTGGAAATATCTAAACTAACTTCCCAAACGCTTTACGAAACAACAAGAAACACCACTTCCCAAATGGTTGAAGATTTGCTCCTCAAGGAAGCTCATTATCGCGGAATAGTTGCGCCAAACAAGCCGAAAGAAAATGAAGTAACTCAAAGAACAATGAATCCAATTAAAGGGGCATTTGTAAAAGAGCCCTTAGCAGGGCTTCATGAAAACTTAGCAGTGCTTGACTTTGCCTCGCTTTATCCAAGCATAATAATAAGCCATAATATTTCTCCTGATACCTTGAACTGCGCTCACGAAGAATGCAAAAAAAATGTTTCTCCAGACGGCACATGGTTTTGTACATATGAAAGAGGGTTATTCCCGCAAATACTTGAAAGCATGCTAAAGCAAAGACTTGTATTAAAACGCGAATACAAACGCAAGAAAAAAGAAGATGGAATTGATGATAAAGTTTTATTTGCAAAACAATGGGCGCTCAAAATTATTCTAAACTCGGTTTATGGATACTTGGGGTATCCAAGGGCAAGATGGTACTCAAGAGAATGCGCAAGCGCAACAACCGCCTGGGAAAGAGATTATATTCACAAAACTATTACAAAAGCTGAAAAAGAGGGATTCAAAGTATTATACGGCGACACTGACTCTGCATTTATTTTAATGAATAAAAAAACACGTGATGAAGTAAAGGATTTTGTTGAAGGAGTGAATAAAGAGCTTCCAGAAGATATGGAGCTTGAAGTGGACGGGTTTTATAAAAGAGGAATATTTGTGACAAAAAAAGAAGGAGGCGCGGCGAAGAAAAGATACGCATTAATGGATGACAAGGGCGCGTTAAAAATTGTCGGATTTGAATATGTAAGAAGAGACTGGTGCATGCTTGCAAGAGAAACCCAAAAAAAAGTAATAGAACTAGTGCTAAGCGAAGGAAAACCGGAAAAAGCGGTTGAATATGTAAGAAATGTAATTAAAAATTTAAAAGAAGGCAAAGTGGAGAAGAAAGAATTAGTAATAATGACAATTCTTCAAAGAGAGCCAAAAGATTATGATTCAATCGGCCCTCATGTTGCGGCTGCGGAAAAAGCAATTGCGCGAGGAAAAGAACTTGGAGTGGGCTCAATGCTGAGTTTTGTTATAAAAAAACCAACCAAAGGAAAAGAAAGCATTTCAGAAAAAGCAGAGCTTGAAGAATATGTGAGCGAAGGCGATTATGATGTTGATTACTATCTTGAAAACCAAGTAATTCCTGCCGTTATAAAGATACTTGCAGAACTCGGATATTCAAAAGAAGATTTACTCACAGGCGGAAAGCAGACTGGATTAAGCGCATGGGGTTGAAGTTTTTTTATAAGTAAAGTGTATATACTACCGCAAAGACAAAGACCAGAGGTTAAACTTGCTCCGCTAAAGTGAGTTTAAAACACTTGCTAAATAAGGTTATTTTATGGAAACGAATGTTTTGAATGCTTATAAAAAAGCGGCTGGTATTTGGCGAAGCGCAATTGGAGTAGCGGAGAAAAAAGCGCAGGAAGGAGTTCTTCTTTTTGATTTGGCTGAAGAAGTGGAAGCATTTGTAAGAGCCGAAGGGGCAGAAAGCGCATTTCCAATAAATTTAAGCATTAATGAAGAAGCAGCGCACTTTACTCCAAAATGGAATGACTCCCTTGAACTAAAAGCAAGCGATTTATTAAAAGTTGATATTGGGGTAAGTTTTGACGGATACATCTGCGATGGGGCAGTAAGCGTGAATTTAGACAATACGCACGCAAAGCAAATTGAAGCAAACACGCTTGCGCTTGAAAATGCAATCAGCGTAGCAAAATTTGGAAAACCAGTTGAATTAATCGGGGCTGAAATTGAAAAAACACTAAAATCAAAAGGGTTTAATCCGGTGTATAATCTTGGCGGGCACGGACTTGGAAGAAATGATATTCATTCATCGCCAAGCATACCAAATCATGCAGGCGGGAGCAGCGAAGGACTAAAAGAAGGCGCAATTGCAATAGAGCCTTTTGCTTCAACCGGAGTAGGGCATGTTGCTGAAGTGCAAAATGTTGAAATATTTGCGCTAACCGATAAAAAAACAGTTAGAAATAATTATGCAAGAGAAATAATTAGAATTGCGGCAAGATATGAAGGAAGACCATTTGCTGAAAGATGGATACGAAAAGAACTTGACACTAAACTTAGCGGGTTTCAAGTAACAATAGGGCTAAAAGAGCTGATGAAGTACGGCTGTGTTACTGCATTTCCCGGGCTGAAAGAAGCAAAAGGCGCGATGATTACTCAAGTTGAAAAATCTGTTCTAATACTTGAAGACAAAACAATAGTGCTTGGCGAATAACTTTTCAACTAAAGGCTTAAATTAAGCGCGAACTAGGTTATACTTATGCAAAGCAGTGTAAGCCGAGACATGGTGTTAAGAGCAAAAAGAAAATTTGCCAAAAAAGAGCTTGCGCGCAAAAGAAAAGAATCTCTTTCTAATGCACGAAAGTTGACTACGGAAAATCTTGCGCTTCGGCTTAGGGAATCTGCATCCAAAAAAGTTCGAAAGATTAAGGGCGGGGGGATAATAATTTCTCATAGCGGAAAAAAAATGTTTCTCTCGCTTAATGACGGGCAGAATATGCTTGCAAAGGCGGACATAAGCGTTCATGTTCACGGACTTCAATTAATTGCGGCAATTGACCAGATACAAGGGGTATTTGGAAGAAAGAAAGAGCTTGATTTGATAAAATCAGCAAATAAAAAACCGTGGAACATACTACTTGTGACAATGGCAGTTGAGGCTGCAAAAGAAGCTGGATTTACAAAAGTTTTACTTAGGGATATAACTACAAGCAGGTTTTACCGAAAGCCAAATGTTCCGTTCCATTCAATGATGCCATCTGAAGTGGTGGTAAAATGGCAGCTGGAAAAAAGAGCCGCAATGGAAAGATTATACAAAGCAACTGCAAGAGAACTTGGATTTAAGGAAAAAGAAGGGCATTATTATTCAAAATTGTTAATTTAACTAATTTTTAATTTAAAATAAGTTATGCCCCCGCAGGGAATGCGCTCGACTGTTGTTGAGGCAACTCGCATTGCTGTGCAATGCTCGTTCGAACCCTTCTATTTGCATGCCCCCGCAGGGAATCGAACCCTGGTCTCAAGCTCCGCAAGCTTGCATACTAATCCACTATACTACGAGGGCGGTATCAAATTAATTCCCAGAAACTCTTATAAAAGTCAATTCAAGTAGTTGGAGGGATTTTTTTTATAAATTTCAGCTTTTTTCAAATCACACTCTTTTTCTTGGACAATAACAACCTTTATAAACAAAGAAGTGAGTAATTATTTTATGAACGCAATAAGTGAGTGTATTCATCTACTTTAAATCCAAAACTTATAGCGTTAGCTCTGCAAGACAGAATAAGAACAATTTTAATCCTTCTTGCGAAGCATATATTTCAGATGGTTGGGATCGTCCAGTAGTTAGGATAGGAGACTGTGGATCTCTTGACCCGGGTGCAATTCCCGGTCCTGACCTTTC
>CAZKBG010000003.1:0-3767 GCA_964551375.1 uncultured archaeon
CGCCGCGCCAGTTCGTCAATCTGCGGCATGATCTCGTGTTCGATGATCGCGGCCGTGCCGTGAATCTGCTCCACCGCGTCAATCGCAGCTTCGGCGGCTTCATCGGTCTGGGCGTGGGCAATCACGTTCTGCACCGTCTCGACCAGTTCTTCCCCGCCTTCTTCGCGCAGGGCGTCGGCAACTTCGTCATCCAGCACGCGGCGTGCATCCGTGACAACCGCGCCCACCGGCCCACGACCGGGCGGCGTGGCGGCTGGTACGGTGCGGGGAGCCGGGGCCGCGGGGCGGGGTGGCGTGGCGCGCTTCGTGCCTGGCACAGTCCCGTACACCAGGGCATCCACCAGTTCCGACTCGCTCATGGCTTGCCGTGCGAGTCGCTGGCGCAAGTTGATCTGTGCCTGCGTCAAGCCACTGGCGCGCCAAGCGGCGCGCACCGGCTCGGTATTGGCGATCTGGTCTACTCGATGCGGCCAGGCGTCATGCCAGAAACGCTTGATGTGATGCGCCATGATGCGCTCGGAGGCGTAGCGTTCAAGGTTCTGCGCCATCGCCAGGGTGGGGCCTTTGATGGTCTTGGTGCCGCTCAGGATGTCACGCAAACGGGCCGGTTCTGTCAGGGCGCGGGTGTATTCGACCGCCGCGGCGCGGGACTTCCACACGTCACCGGAAGCGCCGATGCCTTGCTTGGTCGCAATCGGCGGCATCCCCCACCGCACCCACAGTTGCCGGATGTTGTCAGATGACTGGAAGGGCGTCACGCCATCGGCCAGCGCCGTGATGAGGTTGTTGGAGGCGTTGCGCCAGGCATAGCCAGGGTTGTAGCCCAAGTAGGCGATGCTGATGATGTTGTTGACGTTATCCTTGAAACCACGCAGCAGCTTGGTCGCGCCAGTCTCGCCCCAATCCCAGACCTCTTTGCCATCCTTGCCAACGTGCTTGACCTGAAAGAGCGAGTTGGTGGCGGCTTCAAACTGGCGGGCAAGATCAGCCACGGCAGCGAGATCATCCACCTGTTTCGTTTTGGGATCAGTCGCGCGCTCGATGATCTTCTCGATCAGGGACACATCCACGTCGCCGGGGGTGGGCGTTGCGCGGCGCAGCGCCTCGACCTTTTCGCGGGCGCTCTTGGCGGTCGCGGCCATCTGCTCGGTCTTACGCATGACTGCATCGGCCTTGCTTGAAATCGGCGTCGCGTAGCGGGCGCGGGCGGCGTCGGCTTCCTTCGCAACATTGGCAGCGACCTCGGCTTCCTCGTCGGCCATCCTGCGGGCCTCGGCAATTGACTCGGCGGCTTCACCCGCGGCCTCGCGGCGGGCAACCTCAGCAGCGGCGGCGTCGGCGCGTTGGCGCGCGGCAGTCACGGCGTCGTCAATCTCCGCGAGCTTGCCCTGCGTGTACTTGGTCTTGGCCTTCACAGATGCGCCATCGGATGCCAGCACACGCGCCTGTGTCTGCGCTTGCGCGGCGGCTTGGCGTTCCAACACCGTGGCACGTTGCTCGGCCTGCGCGAGATTGCTTACGTAGTTCTCAACGCCGGCTTCATCCCATTGGCCCACGGCGCGCCGAATAACCATCGTAGCGCGCTTGAAGGGGCGGGACTGGCTTAGGCCCGCGGTATACTTGACCACATCCTCAGCGTCGGGATTCAGCATCGCGGCCTTGAATAGCCCAAACTCGTCGCCATCGTACTTATCGGCAACAGCCTTTGATCCGGCAATGATGCGGGTCAGCATATCGTCGGTTTCTTTGGCAACGGATGAGGCCAGGGATTGCGGGGTGGGCATGAAGGGCGTGACGCGCCCGGCAACAGTACGCGTCTTGGCGACGTTCCGCAATGTTTCCTGAGCGATTTCCTCAGCAGACAGCACACGTTCAACGCCGCCCGCGACTTTGGTCATGGCGGGCGCGTACTTGCGCGCCGTGATGACGCCCTTGACGCTACGCGAGATGGGGCCTGAGAAAACGTCTATGGCGTTGAGCGGATCGGTCACGGCTTGACCGGCAAATTGCAGCCATACCGGGGATTCCTGGTGATAGCGCGCCACCGTTTCCGCGCGCTTGGCTACGCCCTCGCCGGATAGGTAGGGGCCAATGTCGGAGAACGTCTCCTTGAAACCCTGCGCGGTCGTGTAGCCTTCCGGTTGCCGATTCCAGAACGAGCGCCATAGTGCGGCGTCCATGTCTCGGATGCGCTGCCAATACTCTTGCACCTTGGGGTCGCGCTCAGTCGCCATCTTGGAGCCAAGTTGCGCCTGGGCCTGGTACTCTTGCAGTTCCTTTTTCAGCGCGGCCTTCTGGTCGCGCATCGGCTGCGTGTGCTGATACCACTCCGGCGCGGTCGAGGCCGACCATGCCTTTGCCAGCAGTGGCTCACCCACCACAGCCTGCGGACGTTGCGCCAGTTGCAGCAGCCCACCGAGCGCGCCGCGTTCCTCCCAGAACTTCTTGACCTGTTCCTTATCGCCAGGATTGAAGTAGGGTTGCCACACATCCTCAGTCAGTGTGCCAGCCGGCGCTTCCTTCATGCCGACTTGGGCCTGTAAGCCAGTCGTGCCAGTCAGCAGCGGCAGCTTGTCGCCAAGAGCCTGCACGCCCTTGTAGAACAGAGGGGCCATTGCCAGGGCCGCGGTAACTTGCGGGGGCCGCACGGTCAGGCTTCGGGCCACTGCTGGAACCACCTGTCCAACGGCGTTTGCGACGCGCGCCGCGTTCTGCCCCAGAGTCGGCACCGCGGCCAATGGCACGTCAGGAGCCTGCGGCACCAGCGGCGGCATCTGCGTCGGCTGCGTACCGGACTGTGTGATGAGCGGCAGATACGGGCGTTGCACAACCCGCGTGTTCGTCGTTACGGGCGCGGGTGCGGGCGGGCCATAGGTTACGGGCGGCGGGGCGGGCGCGTAGGGTGCGGGTGTTGCTGTACCGGCAACACCGAGGTCGCGCGGCTGCATGACCGGCGCAGCGACAGGCGGCGCAACAACCGGGGCTTGCGGCCGGCGCAACCGATTGATGCGGTCGCGCCACTGGTCGAAGCTCTCTGGTCGGCCTGCGGGTGGCGGCTTGGGTGCAGCCACCTTGCGCGCAGAAGTGGGGCGGCGCGCCGTTGTGGTCTTTTGCTTCGCCGCCAGTTGGCGCGCGCGTTCAGCCCAATCTTCATACTCGCGCAGCTTCGGGAACGCTACGCCGCCGTAGTCCTCAGTCGCTTCGGCCATGCGCTAGACCTCGCTGGTATTCAAGTAGGTCACGCCAGGTGGCGTCAATGGGCCTTTCAGGAAGGATTGCAACGCGCCCAACGCCTCGTTGAAGGTATAGAACGGTTGACCGGCGCGCCGCGCATTGATGAGCGACCACGCCCGCGACCATTCGCTGCCACTGATGGGCATACCAGTCGCGTTCTCCCAGGTGCCCTTCATGGTTTCGTAGTCGGTCTGCGCGGCGTTCGCGTCCGTGTACCATGTGCCAGGGTCTTTGCCAAAGGTCATTTGGAAACCGGCCTTGTACTCGCTGGGGAGCGCACTGCCAATCGCAGGCGCAGCCGCGGCACCCCCACCGCCGCGGTTATCACCATAACCAGGCGTGCCGCGCGCCGCGTACCAGCGATTGTTCCAGTCGTAGTCGGATGGGGCGCGGTTATAGGTGCGGTAGAACTTCTCGGCCCACGCCGCGTCATTATCGAGCGCATTGTCACCCACGCCAGGGAAGGCATCGGGATCGCCATACGCGGCGTTGCCAGTCGGCGCGGGGGGCGCGTAGGCCACAGCCGGAGTGCC
>CAZKBG010000003.1:3867-6196 GCA_964551375.1 uncultured archaeon
TGGCTTGTTCAGCGTAACCGTGGTCCTGGCAAAAGGACGCAGGGGCAGGGGCTTTACGGGTTGCTCCTTCGATCTGTCCACGGCTGCGTCGTAGAGCGCCTTTAGCGGTTGCAGCGCGGCCTTAGTGATTGGATTCAGGGTCGGGCCTAGCTTCGCCTTGGGCTGCTCGGCCTTGGCTGGCTTGGGCGTCGGCGTAGACTTGGGTGCGGGCGTTGGCTTGGGAGTTGGCGTAGGTGTCTTTGAGCGCGGCGGCATGTTAGCACTTTCCTTTCTTGCCCTTCGTGGGCAGCTTCTTGGCGGGCGACTTCTTGCCCTTAGCAGGCGGCAGTTCCTCTTTTTCTTCCTGCTTCAACCAGGGGGGCAGGTTCTTGGCTTTCATTTCCATCGTGTGATCTCCTTATCCCAGAGGTACTTGAATCTGATTGTTCGCGCCCGCCAAATCTTCCAGGCGCGGCTCGATTTGCCCACCGGCCAACCCCTGCATATCCGCGACGTTCTCGTAGCCAGTCGGGTTGCCCATGCCAACTTCGGCGGGCGACATACCCCCGCGAATCATGGCGGCAAGCCGCTGTAGCGTCTGCGGATCAAGCCCTTGCAACTCAGGCGGCAGAGCTTGTTGCTCAGTCATTGTATCAGATGATGGCCCGATTTGTGGCGTAGGCTGCGGCTGCGGCGGTTGCTCAGCCTCACGCGCGCCGTTGATCGCGTCTAGTAGCGCCTGCGGGATCAGGTTGCCATCCGGCCCGGCTGCGAAGCCTTCGGGGATGGTGATATTGCGGGGTATGTACCCGCGGTCCTGCGCGAGTTTGATGCCTTCAAATGGTACTACTTGCTGCCAAATGGCTTCCACCGCGATGCGCTCGGCCTCCGTCTGCGGCTCGGTCGAGAGCTTGAACTTCTCCAACGCCGTCTCGCGGCTCAACAGGCTGGCCTTCACGGACTCAATCGCCATGCGGAGGTTGCCCGCCGTGTCCTGCGGCATCGGATCGCTCAGGGTCACGATCAGGTCGAGGTCATCCCCGAACTTGGTCACGTCCAGTTTGAGCTTCCGCATCACGCGGCGCGCGGTCGGTGAGGCTTGCGTGGTGATGACCAGGGGGATTTGCTTGCCGACAAGGGGCGCAACCTTGTTCTGGCAGATGACGAGCGTGTTTATCATGGCCTGCGCCAGCATGTCCTCGATGGCCTTCCAGATCGGCAGGATGATGCGCCGCCCGGCCTGGGACAGCAATGACAAGGCGTAACCGGCAATGTCGCCCGACGATTGACCGTAGAGCGAGAAGGGGAAGGTTTGGGTTTGCCAGGCTTGAAACAGCAAGTTGCCAAGCTGGAAGAAGTCGCCCGGCATCGTGGCCCGCTGAATCGACGTCACCTTATCGCTGGAACCGAAGTAGTTGATCGCCCCCGGCGACGTGTCCAACTCCTTGCCCTGCTCGCCGGTGAAGCTGTCCGAGAACACGGCCCAGGCGTTTGTCGCTGACGCCCATCCCGCGGTCGTGATGATCGAGAACCAGACGTTGATCGTGTCGGCCAGGTTCTCGACGCCGGACAGCACCGGGCGATACCGCTTCTCCGGCTCGCGGCTCGGCGTCGTGCGGGCATTGCCGAAGGCGTAGGGCAGACAGCCGTAGCCGTGCGCGACCACCGTGCCACCCTTGCGCTTGATCGGCTCGCCGTTGCACCAGTAACAGGTGTAGACGTTATCCCAATACTCCGTCCACGTCACCTGTTGGTCGTCGTCCACATCGTCGTCCAGCGCGTTCGGGTACAGCGCCCGCACGTCGCCCGCGGTGCGTTCCCATTGCTCGACCACATAGCGGGGGCCAAGCGGTGAATCGGCCACGTAGACGTAGCGGGGATCGCGTAGTTGCAGCACCACCGGCACGCCGGCAATCGTGGCTTCGCCATCCTCGTTGTCGGGTAGGCGGATCGACTTGTCCACGAACAGGGTGCGGGCGCAGACGAGGCCGCGCTGCGCGGCCAGGAACGCCGACTCGCCCATCAGGTTCCGTCCGCTCAGGCGGGCGTTTTTGAGGAACCACGAGCGTAGCCAGGCTTCCATCTGCTCGGCATCCAGTTCGGCGTTTTTGGCTTCGCTCGCCGCGGGTACGCTGATCGCAAACTGCATCTGGGTTGCCAGGTCTACGATCAGATCGACCACCGAAGTCGCAAACGGCATGGTGACGTACTGCACGGAGGGGTCATCGCTGGCGCGCGCATTGTCCATGAAGTACAGGCTGTCCATGCGGTCATACAGCGAATCGAGCGTCCGCTTGCGCTCCACCGCGGCAGTCGCAATGTTGAATAGGCTTTCAGGTGTAGGTTTCAT
>CAZKBG010000003.1:6296-10156 GCA_964551375.1 uncultured archaeon
TCGCCGTAGAAGGGATCATGCCCCGGCGTAGGCTTGCGCTCGCGGCGCTCAACCGGCCCGAAGCGGTCATACAGCCAGTAGGACAACGCTTTGATGCCGTCATTGTCGATGTCGATGGGCAACTCACTGACCGGACGACCCTCGGCTTCGGTGCGATAGCGATACTTGGTGAACTCATCGAGGATGCCAGTACATTTGGGCGCGAACCACAGCCGCGGCTCCTTCGTCGCCGGATTGACCAGGAACGTCCGCAGCCGCAGCGTGCCTTCCTCGATGCCGACGCGATTGGCGCGCAGATGTAGGCCGGCCTCGTGCGCCCAGATTTCTTGCTGGCTTTTAGCCCCAGGATGTTGTTTCGCGGCCACGTCAATCACGCCGCCCTTGACGCGCTTCCACCACCACTTCTCTTTCGCGCGGGCGATCACGTCCTCGGCCACCATGCCGCGTTCGTGGATTTCATCGAACACGTACACGTCATCGCCAAACCACGTCAGCGCCAGCAGCGCGTAGGCATGGGCGTAACCAGGATCGACCGCGATCTCGATGGGCCAATCCATGCCGGCCATCAGCGCGGTCTTGTTGTGCTGGTAGTAGTTCTTGCCGCCTTCTTCGATGTTGAAGCGCCACACGATCTCGCGGACGTGGCGCTCAAAGTCGAACTCCTTGAACACGAGGCCGGTGCGCTTGGTCGGGATTGCGCCGTAACGCTCGTTGAACAAGTCCTCCGGCAACGTGGCTTCGAGGGCCAGGATTTCGGGATCGTTGCGCCCACCTGGAAAGATGGCGAGGTTGGACCAGGTAGGGATCGAGAAGGACGCGCCACCTTCGGGGTTGTCGGCTTGCCAGCGTTTCCACAAGTCGCTATACCACTGTGAACCATTTTCCAATGTACCAGATGCTAGAAGCAGGCCGCGCTTCTCAGCGATGCGCCCACGCAGCTTAAGAAAAGTCTCCCATGAAGTTTGGGCGGCTTCCACAAGCAGGATGCCACCCGGCGCGGCGCTTGCCAGTTTGCGAGTGTCATCAGCCGTTTTTGTTTCGATGGACGATCCAAACACCGTGTCAATGCTGCACTTGCCAACCTTCGGCATTGACGCAGACTTGACCGCGCCGATCTTGTTGAGGGCTTCGAGCAGGTAGATAAATTCTTGCCTACTCTGTTCGTAGTCAGGGCCGACGATCCAAAACAGTTCGTTGTTTCCGATGACCCACGTCAGAAGCTCCATCGCAGAGGATTTACTTTTACCAGATCGCTCGCCTCCTGTCACGAGGCGTATGCGCGCGGGGCATAGGTGCATAGCGAGTTGTTCCACGCTAGGCTCATAGCCATTGGCGTGCCAAACAAAACGCTTCTGCGCTTCACTTGGGACTATCATATAGCGACCCTGCCTTTGACGCATACCGCATCATGTGGTATACTTGCTCCCATGAAAAAGCAACGAACCAGCTTCACATTATCCATCGAGTGCAAGCGCCTATTGACGCTCCTTTCTGCGCTGCTTGGCATCAGCCAGGCCAGCGTCATCGAAATGGCCGTGCGCCAACTTGCCAAGCGGGAGAAGATCGAATGACCGAGGCCATGATGGGTGAATGGAAATCGCTGAACTTTCCCGGCATCTACAAGATCACACACGTTGCCAGTGGCAAGGTGTATGTCGGTCAATCTCAAAACATCGCCAAGCGCATTGTGACGCACGCCCGCGTTGCCGGCTGTCGGCATCTCTGGAACGCGTTGCAGAAGTATGGACTCAACGCTTTTTCGGTAGACCTTCTGGAACGCGTTGACGACATCTCCGCCCTTGATGAACGCGAGCAGTTTTGGATTTCCGCTACTGGATCGCAGGATACGAATCTTGGCTACAATATCAAGCCTGGCGGGAAAACAACCAGGGGCTTCACGCAGTCCAGCGAAGTGAAGGCCAAGATTGGCGCTGCTAATCGCGGCAAGAAGCGCACGCCGGAGCAGATTGCTGCTATTGCTGAGAGAAGCAGGAATATGCCAGCGGAGACTAGAGCCAAAATATCCGCAGCTAACATGGTACGCGGCGGGTATCCTCACACGGCAGAATCGAGGCAAAAACTTAGCGAGTGCCACATAGGGGTTGGACACACGCCAGAAACCTGCGCCAAGCTCAGTGCTAATCATATTGGCGTTCCACATCCTCATACCAAAGAGCAAGACGAGAAAATCAGTGCCGCGCAGCGTGCCAGGTGCGGCTCAAACGAAAAAGCAGCGATTGTAGACGCGTACATATTAGAGCACCCCGCCGATGGCATTGCGAAAATCGCAAGGGCAACCGGCGTTCACGAGTGGTCTGTTCCGCAATACGCGAAATGGACAGGCTGGCATAGAGTTGCGAATCTTTGGGTACGCCAGCCTGCATAATCCCATCTGCATTACGCCTGTCTCACCAGTCCGTAGGCTTGCAGAACACGAATCACGTCATCCACAGACGAGCCGATGGGCAGAACGGGTTGCTCAATCGAGTCCATTGGCTCGCAGAAGAACCCCAACCGCATCGGTGCGTTTTCTTCCCAGAACAAGGTCATAACAACCCTGCCAGCGTTATTCACTTCTTCCATGCTTCCTCACTCTCCGATAACCCCCTAGTGGCGGCAGGGCGGGCGCACCCACCCTTACGTCAGACCGTTTCCGACGCGGCCCTACGGCAGCTATCCACTTCGCGGACAACGGGAGGGACGCCACCCGCGCTGCAACCGCCACCCAGGGAGTCACCTGTCAGCCACCAAGATGAGCCGTCAGCCGTTCCAGCGCGACCGCGCTCCGCATCAGGTTTTCGTTGATGAGGTCGAGGCGCAGCAGGAAGGCCGCGATCAACTCGTCGTCAATGTCGCCACCACCACCCGGCTCAGGATCGGGGTCGGGGTCGGGCGCGCTAGCATCCCGCTCCTGCCATTGGGCCACGTAGGACACATGCCGGTTGTACGGCAGGCCCAGGCCCCCCACGATGTCGGAGAGCGGTTCGCCCGCATCGTTCGCCACGTACAGCGCCAGCGGCCCCAGGTTGGGCGGGGCATAGCCGTTCGTAATCATGTGCTGGCCGTTCGGATTGCCGGCCAACGCACTGTCAGTCAGGTTCGGGTAGGGCCACGCCAAGCGCACCGGCGAGGCCACCTGGTAGCCGTCCTTGTCGTAGACAATGCACGTCGCGACGGTGTTGCCCATCGCGGCGGCCTCATCGACCAGTTCGACGCGCCTAAGCCGATACTTGCGCTCAGGGTACACATCGACGGCAAGCTCAACGCCGACCACCTTGTTCGCAGCGTTCAGTGCGAACGCCTTGCAGTTCTCCGCACGCGGGTCACTCATTTCTCTGCCTCCACATATGACTTGCTCACGTAGCCACATGGCTCGTCAATTACGTACCAGTCACCATAGACGCCGTACACCTGCACCAGCGCACCGAGGGCCAGCTTGCCGACAACATCCGTGGTCGTGCCTGGCCCCTTCCGCACGTTGAGCGTCGCGGTCTTGACGACGCGCCCGCGCCACGGCACCGGCACGCCTTCGATGGTCGTCACATCAAAGAGCGCCCGCGCGGCGAGGAAGCCCTGCCACAACACCCGCGCGGTGTCTTGCGTGACGCCAAGCACCGCCATGATTTGCAGCACGCCGGATGCGGGGACGCTCACGGCAGCATCAGCATTTCGTCCAGCAGCAGGCCGATGATCTCCGGCCACGTCGCCGCGTCCCGCCCGTTGAGCCACACTTGCAGCTTGCCGGTCAGGTAGTTCACGATCTCGTCATGTTCCAGGGAGGACGCGACCACGAACGCGTCATCCTTATGCACGATCTCCCAGAGCGTGTTCATTAGCTTGATGTACTTCTTGGCCGCGCG
>CAZKBG010000003.1:10256-14714 GCA_964551375.1 uncultured archaeon
TTCCATTTCGACCTGATGCCAGCTTGCTTCGGCAGACAGGGCATCAACGCTTTTCAACAGTTGCTTCTTGGTGATCTTCTCTTTCACGGTGGGTTCCTCTCGCTTTGCCATATCGTAGGTGCGTACAATCAGCTTGCCAGCGTCATCCACGCCGATGACTTCAAGGGACAGCTTCTTATCCTCACCCACGGTCACGGTCGCGTCTTTCACGTAGAAGCCAATCGTCTCATTCTCGCCGGTGTAGTTGACGGTGCTCATTCTCCCTCCGGTGCAGTCACCACGTACATGAAGTAGTACGCGTAGACCTTCTCTAGCTCGGTAATCGTGATCGCCAGTCGTCGCGCGTATTCGGAACGCTTGTCACCCTTCGCCGCACGCAGCATTTCCAGCGCCTCGTAGAGCTTATCCTGAACATGCAGTCTTTCATCAGGGTCCATCGGAATCCTCCTTAGCGGGCTATCTTGCCCAACTTGCGCTTGATAAACGCGACACGCCGCTTGCGGCGCTTCGTTCCCGGCAACGGCTTGCCGTGCGTAGGTTCTTGCTGTTCCTCTTGTAGCTTCATTTCTCAGGCTCCGTGACGTGAATGGTTGTGTTCGTGCTGCACGCGTGAGCGTGCGTGCCGGTGCTGCTTATAGGGCCGACAGATGCCGACGCACCATCGCAGGTGATCATATAGTTCGGGTACGCGGGTAGGGGATCGCCAACGTACATATAACCCCACGTACCCTGCTTCCACTGCGCGACCCACTCGCGCCCACAGTCACGGCAGTACGCCACGTCACAGACGCAGCAATAGTCCATGTGCAGATGCGCGCAGGCGACGTGATGATCGTGATTACTTGCCATCGGCCACTTCCTTCCGCGCCCGACCGCGCTTGGCCTTGGGGATTTGGACAAGATACGGCTCGGACAAGCCCTCAACGGGGATCACGCTCATTCCCGCCATGTAGCCCATGTCAGCAGCGGTGATGTCTGTCTCGCGCGCGTGTTCCAACACCGTCAACCGCGTGTTCAGCAACCCGATCGCGCGCGCCTGTTCCGCGACGATCTCGGTCAACGCCCGCACCTGCTCTGGCAGGCTCCGACTAGTCTGTGTATCAGCCATTGCGACTTCCATGTTTCGCATCTCCCATGTTGTTGCTTGTAACTGCTTGCGTGACCGATATAGCCGGTCATCTCGACACCACGGACAACCACCATGACACCGGCATGTTGGGTCAAAGCGCCGACTGCGGCGATACGGCTGCTTGTTTCTGCTGCGTGACATTCGGAATTTTCGACCAAAATTTTCGGAGTCGCACTCCGAGTATTCACGCGAATACCGGGAACTCACTTCTCCAAATACGCCCCGCGCAGCAACTTGCCAATCGTGCGGAGCTTCGCGCGCGGAGTCATCGCCTTGAACGCGCGCACGTCGGGCGGCGTCGGGTCGAACATCGTGACCTGGCTCGTTGCGACCGGCGTCAGGCGGACGCGAATCGAGAAGATGTCAGACTCAACCGGATAGCTCGGAGACGCGTAGTCGGGCCGCACGTCCTCGCGCACTTCGACCACGACAGGGTTGCGCGACGACATGATCGCTTCCAGCAGCGAGTTACCCGCTTGCCGCCGCAGCGATGACCAGACGTTCTCGTGCACCACGTCCGACATATCGCGCGGTACGCGCATTGACGCACCTACGTCGCCGCCATCCGTCAGGTTGTCGAAGCGGTTGTTCATCGTGGTGCCTCCCGCTTCGCAACGAGCGCCCTTTTGAGCAACTTGCGTACGCGCTTCAACTCTTGCTCCGCTGCATCGGCGCGACTTTTCAATGAGCCGTAGGCATTCCTGGTTTCTTCCACGTAACGACGAATCGAATCAGCCGGAGTTTCCTCATCGAACCGGACACCGATCAGGTCGGCAAGATCGCAGTCCATAAACCATTCAGGCGCACTGTTCTTGGCAAGCTGCGATTCCTTTACCTCCTGCTCCAAGTCGTCCTCTTGGAAGTAGAACTCAGCCGGCTCGTAACCATCGAACGTGACAGCGTAGATCATGTTCGGCCCCGACGCTTCGTGCATCGCGACATCGACTTCCTTCACGACGCCGAGCGCCCCTGCCACCAGGATGTGCTTGTAGCCGATCCAGCCCGGCGCGTGTCCCTCGTCAATGGCCGGTGTCGCCTTGAGTCTGACGCGATCACCCACCCTGAAGGGCGCATAACGCTCCGCCAGCAGTTCGTACGCGCTGGCATACTTGCCCATGAGATAGAAGAAATCGCCGTAGGACAGACGTTGCACATCCTGTAGCAGATGCAGCAGATCGTCCCTGTGCTTGTTGAACTTAGTGAAGTCCATCGTTAGCCTCCTGTTGTGATTGTTCGGACTGCTACCTTCGGAATTTTTCAGGAAATTTTTAGGATGCCCGCGCGGGCGATGCGCGTTATTCTGGCGGAATGATGTCCGTGTACTCGATTTCCAAGCGCGGCAGCATCTCATTATCAGGCGTCGGCGGAAAGTCCTCATGCTCAAATACCGCGATCCAGCTATCCATCAGCGCGTCATACTGCGACGCGATGAACGTGGCACCAGCCGGGATGCCAGAGACACAGCGAGCCAGTATCGTGTTTCCAGTCGTCAGCAGCATCTCAAAGAGCCTGCCGCGAATGACGACCGCCGCTCTATTCCTCATTTTGACAGCCTCCGTAGCCAAGCAACCGCTCGACCAACGCGCGACTACTTGGGTGCATTACGATGTTGTCGCGGTGGGCAACGTACCACGCAAGCGTATCCGGCGTGCCTTGCGCGCGACCTGCACCACGCCAATCCGCAACCATCTCGCGCACATACGACTCTGGAATCAGCAGGCACTTCGACGCATCATCGTCCTGCACCAAACACCAGAACTGCCAATGATGCGGATTGCGATGCTGGTGATAGAGCCACGCGCGATCAAAAGCATCATCGTCTGACGCACCGGCCTTGTAGTAGCCGGTTTCATCGCGACCCCTCTTGATGTCGCTGTTGCCGCCGTAGAAGTATCTGGCATACGGCACTAGCTCGGAGGGGCGCAGCTTACTGAGATCATGCACCAGACCACGCAGCGGGACACCAAGCTCAATGCAGGCCAATAACACATACCACTTGTGACGCAGCACGTACCACAGATAGCGAAGGTAGATCACCTGTTAGCCTCCAAGTTGACAATAAGTCGGGTTGGGAATTTTCTGATTATAGCGATGGGTATCCACACAGGCACCACCACCACTATCTACTGTTCAGAGAGCTACATACACGCTCACTCATGCGCGCCCACCCTCAACACTCGCACTCACTCCCAACGCTCCCACTCTGGCCGCCTGCCTGCCTGCCGTCTGCCGGATGCTGGCTCACGATCTCACCCGCGCCGACGACCTCACCCCAGGCCAGCAGCTAAACCGAACACCTGCGCCAGTCATGGGCGTCATGTTCGCACTATAAACCTTATGTCGATGCAATCGGGCCATTGCTGCTATTGTTCTCACTTTCCCATTGCGTAATGTCACGATACTCGGCATCAATCGTAGCGGGCGCACTAATCGCCCGCGGAACGTCGCCATATTGTGCCGTCTCTAGCAGTGCGTGCCAGCTATCCATGAATTGAGTTAGGGCGGCATCGGCGCCAACTTGGACTTGCACAGCTGGCCGGCCTATGACCCGATCGAATAGAAATTCGAGCGCCGAGATATTACCCTTCGCAATCTTCTTGCGGAGGGAATAGATCATCTTGTTGGCCGTGTCCTTGTCGAGTACGAGAAATAAAAGGTCTCGCACCTCCTGGGGGGTGGCGGGAGGGCGCTTAGTGACCTCTTTTGGCAGGCCTGGGGACTTGCCAGCAGGCAAGATCGTGGATTTCTCGCGACCATGCGGAGACTGTCCCTTTTCTTCCCCATTGTCGCCCATGTCCTACAATCCCCTCTACGGCCATTTATAGCCCCAACGGGCCACTCTACAGCAGCTAATTGACAATTCCATGATGGCATCCGTTTTGACGCCAATCTAAACGATTAGATGGCTGCGCGTCATATCGTCTCAGCGATAACGCCCATTATAGCATCTGTCCTCGTCCCCACTGGCGTCTATTGGCCGTCCCGCGCCGATTATGAACAAACTGTAAGAATGAGGGTGAAAAGGGGCCTATTATGAACAAACTGTAATGTTGCGGAGGGCGTTTGTTAATCTGACATTCATAATGGGCGGTCATACTACGGGCAGAATCACGGATCACTCAGACGGAGGGCATCATGGGTTACTACTCTAACGGCAAAGGGATGCAAGACTACGAGCCAGACACCGATAACGGCTACGAGCCCTGCTCACTGCGAATGACCGACGACCATCTGACTAAATCTGACTACACCTTTATTTCGCCGCTGGGCCGCGTTTATGAACTCACCTGCTCTACGTGGTACGCGCGGGAGATCATGTGCAAGTGGCC
>CAZKBG010000004.1:0-6368 GCA_964551375.1 uncultured archaeon
TTAGTTTTTAGGCTTATTTTGCCTATGAAGCTGACGCTATAGATATGGGCGGTTGACGCGGAGGTGTGTATTATGGCGGATTATATAAAAGTACAGCTAACAGCAGAACTAAAAGATCAGACAGTTGATTTAATAGAAAAAACTGCTAAAAAAGGAAAAATAAAAGCAGGGATTAACGAAGTAACAAAAGCAATTGAAAGAGGAACTGCAAAAATGGTTATAATTGCAGAAGATGTTAGCCCTAAAGAAGTAGTAATGCACTTGCCGGTTTTGTGCGATGAAAAACAAGTGCCATTCAGCTTTATTGCTACAAGAAAAGATCTTGGCGAAAAAGCAGGGCTTAGAACAGCAACAGCATCAATAGCAATTGTTGAAACAGACGCTGAAGCTGATTTAAAAGATTTGGGCAAAAAAATCGCAGACTTGAGAAAGTGAAGGGGTTGACTTGATATGGCTGATGAAAGAGGAACACCCGCAGAAGTAGTTGAAATAGTAAAAACAACAGGCGTTCACGGAGAAGTTACACAAATTTTGTGCCGAATCATGGACGGGCCTGAAAAAGGACGCGTAAAAAGAAGAAACGCGCGCGGAAGCATACAAAAAGGAGACATAATCATTTTGCTGGACACAGAAAGAGAAGCAAAAGAGATTAAGTCAAGGTAAGGGGGGCGGTAAAAATGGTTAAATGTAGTTTTTGCGGTTCAGACCTTCCAGTTGGCGGAGGTAAGATGTACGTTAAAAAAGAAGGTACAGTATTTTACTTTTGCTCAAACAAATGCGAAAAGAACCAGATTGAACTTGGAAGAAAACCAGTTAAAACAAAATGGACTGAACAGTACAATAAATTGAAGAAAACTTTGCTTTCGGCAAAGAAAGAAGGAAACGAGAAGGAAAAAGCAAAGTAAAAACTTTGCTTTCTCTTTATTTTTTTATTTTTATAAATTCCTGGTGGGAAAAAAGGTGAACAAAAAAATGATTGAAAGGACATTAGTTTTGATAAAGCCTGACGGAGTTCAAAGGGGACTAACTGGCAAAATAATCAAAAGATTTGAAAACGTCGGAATGAAAATAGTCGGAATGAGAATGGTTTGGATTGACGAAGAATTTGCTTCAAAACATTATGCTGATGTAAGGAACAGAAAAGGAGAAACAGTGTTTAAGGCGCTGTTAAAATTAATCACAATGGGGCCGGTTGTTGCAATGGTGCTTGAAGGAATTGACGCTGTAGAAGTTGTAAGAAAGATGTGCGGGCCGACAGAGCCAAAATCCGCCCAGCCTGGGACAATCAGGGGCGATTATGCGCATGTAAGCTACGCATATTCAGACATTGTGGGCGAAGCGGTTAGAAATGTAATACACGCGTCAGGCTCAAAAGAAGAGGCAAAAGTTGAAGTTGGCATGTGGTTCGCTGAAAACGAGATACATGATTATGATTCAGTTCACGATTTGCACATACTTCATAGAAAAGTCGAGCCGAAAAGAAAAAAGTGAGTTTATTTTTTAGAGGTGAATAATTGAGGTCGCTCATAATAGCAAGACCAGCTGCGCTAAATCTTGGACAGCTCTGGAAAATTATCCGCGAAATAGAGGATAATAAACTCAAGATTATAGGGCTAAAAGAAGCGCGGCTTGACATTCACTTTCTATCAAGCAGAGCCAAGGAAGAAAAATATGCGGCAAGGGCTGATAAATTCGCCGAAGGCGAAAAAGTCCCGTGCGTATTAATTGCAGTTGAAGGGGAAAAAGCAGAAGACATTGCAAAAGAAATCCAGGACAAATATTCCGGACTAGTGCATATTTCCTTAAATTCAGAAATTGCAAAATATGAAATACAAAGATTTTTTACAGCAGAAGAGATTTTTAGTTTTGATGTAGTTGAAAACGAGGTATTCTGGGGAAAAGAGAGCAGACAGTGGAAAAAAATTGTGAATATGAGCGTTAATGAAGTTGCAGAGGAAAGAAAAAAAGATTTGAAAGTTAAAAATTGAATGCTGGCATTTAAAGATTATGAGTTGAAGTAAAAATTGATGAAGTGAATGTTATGATAAGACAGCCAATAATTACGGTTTTAGGGCACGTTGATCACGGCAAGACATCGCTTCTTGATGCCATTAGAAACTCAAGAGTTGCGGCAAAAGAACCAGGTGCAATAACACAGCACATAGGAGCAACCGAAGTTCCAATTGATGTAATACAAACAGTTGCAGGCCCGCTAATTAAGAAATTTGGATTTACTCTCTCAATTCCGGGACTGCTTTTTATTGATACACCGGGACATGAGGCATTTACAAACCTTAGAAAAAGAGGAGGAAGCATTGCGGATCTTGCAATACTCGTAATTGACGCCATGCAGGGAATACAACCACAAACCGTTGAAGCAATTGAAATTTTGCGAGCATATAAAGTTCCTTTTGTAATAGCAATGACAAAAATTGACATGCTTAATTTTTACTCTTCAAACGAAGGAAGCTTTTTAGAAAATCACAATAATCAAAATGAAAGAACAAAACAATTATTTGACGAAAAGCTTTACACGTTAGTCGGAAAGCTATACGAACACGGATTTGAAGGGGAAAGATTTGACAGATGCGCATTTGGAAAACAAATACCAATCGTTCCAGTATCAGCGAAAACAAAAGAAGGGCTTCCTGAATTATTAACTTTACTTGCAGGACTTTCACAAAAGTTTTTGGAAAAGAAACTTGAAATCAGCGCTGAAGAAAGCGCAAAAGCGGCAGTGCTTGAGTCAAAAGAAGAAAAAGGGTTGGGAAAAACAATTGATGTAATACTTTATCAGGGGACACTAAAAGTAAATGATGAAATTGCAATGCTTGGAAAAAAAGGAGTAATAACAACAAAAATAAGGGCGTTACTTCAGCCAAAACCGCTTCAAGAAATGAGAATGACAAAAGAAAAATTCAGCTCAGTAAAAAGCGTTTCAGCGGCATGCGGAGTAAAAATCTCGGCTCCTGGACTTGATGATGTTTTAGCAGGCTCGGTTTTAACACAAGTAAAAACTGGAAAAGAAATAGACGAACTAAAAATGGATATGAAAGATTTTAATTATGCTTCAGAAAATAAAGGACTCATTGTAAAAGCTGACGCAATCGGCTCGCTTGAAGCAATGATAAACCTTTTGAAAAAAGAAGGTTATGTTCTTAGAAAAGCAGAGATTGGGAATATTACAAGAAAGGATGTAATTGAAGCATATTCCCTCTTTTGCGAAGACCCCTATCTTGGAGTAATTTTAGGATTTAATGTTGCAATAGACGCTGATGCGGCTGATGAAGCTGCTAAAAAAGGGGTAAAAATATTCAGCGAAAAAGTAATTTATCACTTGATTGAAGGATACAAGAACTGGATGGAAGAAGCAAAAAAAGCCCAGAAAGCAAACGAGCTTATGTCGCTTGTATGCCCTGTTGAAATTGAAGTAATTCGGGGAAAAGTTTTTAGAAATACAAAACCCGCAATTGTCGGAGTAAGAGTAAACGAAGGAAGGCTCCGCAATGGGTGGAGACTGATGAATAAAGAAGGCAAATTAATAGGCAAAGTGGAAGGAATGCAAAACGAAGGAAAAGCATTAACTGAAGCCAAAAAAGGCGAAGAAGTGGCAGTTTCAATTGACGGCGCAAATGTGGGCAGAAACCTATTTGAAGGGGACTTGCTTTACGCATGCATTCCGCTAAAACACTACGCAGGGCTTGAAAAATACGCATGTGAATTTACTACAGGCGAAAAGGAACTCTTAACCGAGATTAAGTCAAAGCAAAATGAGGAAATAAGCGACGAGTAAGAGGCTTAAAAGCGTTGCGAATTAGGAAATAATTACGTTATATGTATAAATTTCTCAAATGAGGGGATTAATGATGAAAGTAGTAATAAGCGACCAAAAAACAGGAAAAGCATACATGGCTAACTCTGACAAGGAGCTATTTGTAGGCAAAAAAATAGGAGAACAAATAAAGCTTGACGAAGTAGGTTTAGCTGGATTTGAAGCAAAGATAACCGGGGGAAGCGATAAACAAGGATTCCCAATGAGTTCATCAATGCCAGGATCAGCAAGAAAAAAAATCTTTACTTCTGACGCTCCAGGATTCAACGCTTCAAGAAAAGGAGAAAGAAAAAGAATCTCAATGAGAGGCGGAACAGTATCTAATGACACTGCTCAATTAAATGTTATTGTAACAAAAGCAGGCTCGGCAAATTTGGCTGAAGTATTGGGAAAGAAAGAAGTAACTCCTGAAGAAACAATGAGCGCAAAAGAAAGAATGATTAAGAAAAGTCTTGAAACAGCAGGCTCAGCAGAGCTTGGAAGCGGAGTAAAGAAACCAAAACACTAACTAAAATGCAGTGAAACGCATTTGATTTAGTGAAGGAATGAGACGAGCGGATTTGATGAAGAAAATAAAAGAAGCAAGAGAAATAGTTGAAGCAAAGACTGCTAAAAAAGTCCACTCTGAAGGAGAAGTTAAGGAAAAAAAACCAAGAGCAAAAAAAACGGCGGAACACAGTGTCGCAGTTTCGCCCCCTCAAGAAGAGAAAAAAGAAAAAACTCCTAAAGAAGAAACTCATTCCCACGCTCATGCTCCAAAAGCAAAAAAAGGCGCTCATGAGAAAGAAGCAAAAGAAGTTCTTCAATCCGAAATAAATATCGGAATGATTGGACACGTTGATCATGGCAAAACATCATTAACAAAAGCGCTAACAGGCAAATGGTGCGATACACACAGCGAAGAAATGAAAAGAGGAATCTCAATTCGTCTCGGGTACGCTGATGTAGTATTCTACAAATTAAAAACCGACAACGGAACTGTTTACTCAAACAAGCCTGAATATAACGGCAAACCTGCTGAAGTTGTTTCAAAAAGAAATGTGAGCTTTGTTGATGCTCCAGGTCACGAAACACTAATGACAACAATGCTTTCAGGGGCTGCTTTAATGAACGGAGCAGTGCTTGTAATTGCGGCAAACGAACCATGCCCTCAGCCAAGAACTGTTGAACACTTAATGGCGCTAAAATTTGCAGGAGTGGAAAAAGTTGTTGTTGCGCAAAACAAAGTTGATTTGATTACAAAAGAGCAGGCAATAATAAACCATAAAGCAATACGCAACTTCCTAGACAGCTACGGCTATAAAGACGCTCCAATAATTCCAACAGCAGCAAACTTCGGGGCAAATATTGATTCTTTAATTGAAGCAATTGAAACGCACATTCCCACTCCAAACTTTGACACTTCAAAGCCGCTAAAAATGTTTATTGCAAGAAGCTTTGACATAAACAAACCCGGAACAAAAATAAAAGACTTAAAAGGCGCAATAATGGGCGGAAGCATTTCCCAAGGAACAATAAATGTAGGCGATGAACTTGAACTTGCCCCAGGACTTGAAGGGCCGACAAGAACAAAAGTAATAAGCATTTCAACCGACCACGGATTAATGAGCCAAGCTCATCCCGGCGGATTAATTGCTGTAGGAACAGACCTCGACCCAAGCATGGGACAAAATGACAGACTAAGAGGACAGATTGTTGGAAAAGTCGGGACACTTCCTAAGCCAGTAAAAGAACTAAACCTAAAAGTAAATATGTTTGAAAGAATGCTTGAACAAAACAGCAAAGAAAAAACAGTAATAAAAGCAACTGATCCGCTTGTAATAACAATAGGGACAAACACAGCAGTTGGATTTGTGATAAAAGCAGATTCAAAATCATGCCTTTTAAATTTGAAAAATGAAGTAATCGCCGAAAAGAATGAAAAAGTGGCTATCAGCAAAAACATTGCAGGGCAGTGGAGATTAATTGCATTTGGAGAAGTGCAGTAAGGTTAATTTTTAGCAAAGTTATAAAATTAGGCGCGATAAAATGGCTGAAAAAGTCAAAGTAATGCTTGATACTAATTTTCTGCTCACGATGGTGAGGCACAAAATCCACGGATTTGACGAAATAAAGCAAAAACTCCCTTGTGAATTTTATATTCTAAGCAGAGTACTGTTTGAACTTGCGGGCTTAGGAAAAAGCGATAAAAAAGTGAAAAAAGAAGTCGCAATAGTTGAACAGCTTTTGAAGAACAACAATGTTAAAGTAATAGAAAGCAAACTTGAAAGCGTGGACACTGAACTAGTAGGACTCGCAGGCGAATACATTGTGGCAACCAACGATAAAGAGCTGCGAAGAAGGGTAAAAATCGCCGGCGGAAAGACAATATTTATCAGAAGCCTAACTTACGTTGACGTGGAAGACCTTGTTGAATAAAATTGGCAGAATCTGGGATTTTTAGCAGTTTAAGCAAGTTTAGGGCAACTAAATTTTAGACCAAAAGGCATGGTTTTTAAACATGGCGTTTAGATAATTTAATAATCCGCTCCTTAGC
>CAZKBG010000005.1:0-6053 GCA_964551375.1 uncultured archaeon
GTCCCAAGAAAACACAGACCAAGGACATTCCCCAGGCAATCGCCTACCTGGCTGAATACAAAAAACGCAAGAAGGAGGGTAAAGATGCTGACAAAAAAGCATGATGATTTCCTGGTGGAATCTCTTCAAGACCCTGAGGAAATCCAGGCATATCTAAACGTGGCCCTTGAAGATGCCTTTGAGCAAGGCGATTTCCGTCTTTTTCTTCTTGCCCTCCGCGATGTGGCTGTGGCAAAGGGAATGCGGAAAGTGGCATCCAAGGCCAAACTCAACCGGGAAAGTCTTTACCGGATGCTTTCCGACCAAGGGAACCCAGAGCTTTCAAGCCTTTGGGCCCTATTAAAAACAATGGGTTTGAAACTCTCAGTCACCGCTTGATGGGCAATCCTTCGAAGGGTATTGCTTCTTGGCCCCAGGAAGAGCGACCACGGGAACGCCTTCTATCACGAGGCCCTCAAGCTCTCACTGATGCCGAACTCATTGGAATACTTCTCCGGGTTGGTTTTAAAGGGACAAATGCGGTAGAGCTGGGCCGCCAACTATTGACCCGTTACGGTTCACTCCGGGCTATGGTAGAAGCTCCGGTTCTTTCGCTGTTGGAAGTAAAAGGGTTAAAAGGAGCGAAGGCGGCTCAATTGTTGGCCGCCATCGAAATAGCCAGGCGATTTTCGGTTCCAATAAAAAGAGGCGATTTGGTCATAAAGACTACGTCCTCAGCGGCAGAATACCTTTTGGAGCGACTTCGAGGGTTGCCGACGGAAAATTTCCGTGTTCTCTACCTAAATCGGCGCCATGCTCTTCAAGAAGATGCTTTAATTGCCCAGGGTTCCCTGACGGCGGTTCAGCCGCATTTGCGGGCAATAGTTGCCCGGGCCCTTCAGGTAAACGCATCTGCCATTATTGCGGCTCACAACCACCCATCGGGTTCAACAGATCCAAGCGAATCTGACCGCCTTCTTACGCATGATCTGATTGCGGCTTGTCGTCCTCTTGGTTTGAAAGTTCTGGATCATGTGATTGTAGCCGACAACCAAACCTTCAGTTTTGCGGACAGTGGTTTGCTGGATGAAATATCTCTACATTGCTTGGCCCCCGCTTTTTCGAAGGGCACGCCGAAATCTCACCAAAGGAAAACCGCGCTATGACCGAAGAACAACGCCTTGAAATAATCCGCCGTCTTCAGCAGAGGGAGGAGCTTTCCCCCGAGTGGGCGCGGGTATTGTTCCCGCCGGAAAAACGGGAATATGAATTGGTCTATCATGGAAAGGAACGAGAGGCAGATATTATAGCCAACACTCTCGCCGTCCCTCTTCAAAGGGTGAGAACCTTCGGAAAAAATGGCGAAGGGTGGCATAATAAGTTAATTTTTGGTGACAACCTACAGGTTATGAAGAGCCTATTAGATGAGAAGCGAGCGGGAACTATATGCAATGCGGATGGCACCCCTGGGGCAAGGTTGATATTCATCGATCCGCCATTTTCGACCAAGCAGGAATTTAGAGGGACACAAGATCAGAAGGCATATCAAGACAAAATAGCCGGCGCGAGTTTTCTTGAATTCCTGCGAAAACGACTCGTGTTTATGCGCGAGCTGCTTAGCGATAATGGGTCGATCGTTGTTCATTTGGATTTGAGAAAGTGTCATCACATCAAACTTTTGCTTGATGAAATTTTTGGGGAAAGTAAACTCCTCAATGAAATCATTTGGTATTACGAAAACAAGTTGGGCACGGGTGGGGGTCTTTTTGATGGTCGCCATGATAGTTTGTACTGGTATGGCCGTAGCTCCACCCATTCCTTCAATCCTATTCATGAGCCTGTAAAGGAAAAAAAACTTCAACCTGTAACGCAAAAGATTAATGGAAAGAGAGTTTGGCTACGGGACGAAGACGGAAAAAGAAAGTATGCACAGAGCGCAGAAACTCGCCCGGTTGGTGATGTTTGGCGGATTCCAATAATCAATCCTGTGGCAAGCGAGCGTCTCGGCTATCCGACACAAAAGCCGGAGGCGTTGGCAGAGCGTGTCATCAAGGCAATGACGAACCAAGGGGACTTGGTCCTAGATGCGTTTGCAGGTTCTGGTACGTGCATGGCGGTGGCGGAAAAATTGGATAGACGTTGGGTGGGAATCGATTGTGGCAAATTGGCAATTTATACGATACAGAAGCGAATGCTGAATCTCCGAGCGGAGATCGGGAACAAGGGTCCACAAGTTACACCCAAGCCATTTGGGCTTTACAACGCCGGTCTATACGATTTCAGCAAGTTGAAAGACCTACCTTGGGATGCTTGGCGGTTTTTTGCCTTACAGCTTTTCCAGTGTAGAGATAGTCCACACAAGATCGGTGGCATCAGCCTGGACGGTATTTTGAAAGGTTCAAGTGTTTTGGTCTTCAATCATCAAAAGCAACCTGGCGTCAGAATTGATGAAACCACCGTACAAAGCCTTCATGAAGCCTTAGGGTCAAAGATTGGCTCAAGGATGTTTGTTATTGCCCCAGCACTGGTATTTGACTTTCAACAGGATTACCTGATTCTTGACGGGGTTCGATACTATGCGCTAAGAATTCCATACTCGATCATTCATGAATTGCACCAGCGGGAATTTGCTGCCCTTAAACAGCCCTCTGACGAAATGGCCGTTAACGATACTGTCGAAGCGGTTGGTTTTGACTTCATTAGGCAACCGGAATTAGATTATGAAGCCGGTGTCAATAGAAGGAAGGGTGTCCTTATTGATGAGGCCTTCATAAAAATCAAAACGTTCAAAAGTGAAGCGGTTGTTAGAGAGCCGTTTCGGAAGAAAGCGAATAGAGAAACGCTTTCAATGCTTATGCTCGACTATGATTACAAGAGCGATTCCGATGTCTTTGATTTTGACGCGGTCTTCTATGCCGATGCGATTGAAAAGGCAGATTGGGAAATCCGGTTCCCGGTGGAATCCATAGGGGGCCAGATCATGGCGGTATTTGTGGATATCTATGGAAATGAGGCAAGGGAAGTAATTCCTGGGACTGCATTTGGGGTCGGCAAAAAGAGAGTCCCGCCGAAACCGGTTCAGAAGAAATCAGGAAGAGTGCAAGGAAGAAAAGCAAAATGAGCACCAAAGGCGATCGGCGGACATTTCGAAACGAAGATTTGATTTTGAGGGTTTCCAAGGATATTGATCCAAAAGTTTGGGATGAAACTAAGTATGAAGCCTTTTTGGACGAATTGTGCGGTTATCGGGAGTATCAGAAAGAGGCAATCAGAACAACCCTACGATTCCTTCTTGGTGGGAAGTATTCTGATCTTAAAGCCTTGGCAAAAGAGGAGTATGAGGGTAGCACCGAGTTAAAAGAGCGGTATGGTTCGTGGGCCGGAATGGAAAGACATCTTCAGTTGCCTTCGCAACTGTCATGCTCCATTGATCAGGCTACCGGCACCGGAAAGAGTTATGTTTTGTACGGCCTTGGCGCCATTCTTCTTGCTGAAGGTTCGATTGACCGTGTTTTGGTTCTTTGTCCATCAAACACCATTGAAGATGGTCTAATACGGAAGTTCAAAGAGCTAGCCGGGAACAGCGATCTTCGAGACTCAATGCCCGCATCGGCTCGCGTGAAGACTCCGGTTATTATCAATGCCTCTGAGAGCATTGTTGATGGTTCAATTTGCGTTGAAAATTACCACGCAATACTTGAGACCGTAAAATCATCTATTCGAGAAAGTCTTACTGGAAAAGGTGCTAGGGTTGCTGTATTCAACGATGAAGCACATCATGTCGCTAATGAAAACGGCGCGGCAGTAAAGAAATGGAAGGAGTTTCTTCAGTCGGCCGAGTATGGGTTCCGAATGATTGTTGGAGTTTCTGGAACCTGCTATGTCGGCGATGATTATTTTGCGGATGTTGTTCATCGCTATTCCCTTCGGCAAGGAATCGAAGAGAAGTTTATTAAAAAGGTTGAGTATGTAGATGAACTTCCACCGTCTGCAGAGAATCCGGATGAAAAATGGCAACTCATCTACAACCGGCACAAAGATTGGAAGAAAAAACTTAAACCAAGAGGCATACGTCCGTTAACAATAATAGTTACAAAAGCGATCTCTGATGCAGAGCGCGTTGCGGAGGAACTGCAAGACTTCCTTAAAGAATGGGAAAAAATCACCGGCGATCAAGCAGCCGAAAAGGTCCTGTGTGTTACATCATCATCAAAGCACCAGCCTAACGTTTTAAAGCTGAAAACGGTTGACAGCCCATCGAGCAAGGTCGAGTGGATCGTTTCTGTTTCCATGTTGAGCGAGGGGTGGGATGTTAAAAACGTTTTTCAGATCGTTCCACACGAGGAGAGGGCCTTTAACAGCAAACTTTTAATTGCACAGGTTCTCGGCCGTGGTCTTCGCAGGCCAGAGAATTGGCAGGGAGAAGAACCGGTTGTTACGGTTTTTAACCATGACGCTTGGTCCGGCCGCATAAAGCACTTGGTAAATGAGATTCTTGAAATTGAGCGCCGCCTTACCTCTTCCATTGATCGTTCTTCCCCAAACAATTTTGAAATTCATCACCTCGATTACACCCGGACAGAGGATACAACGGAGTTTGCTAAGAAAGGGGAATACAAAATATTCGAGGGGGGGTTTATTGAGCTTCCAACACAGGTTGAAGCAGAGGATGTCACGGTTGATTTCGAGCGGGCTGTAACCGGGGACCATGTTAAGTTCAAGACGACAATTCTCCATAAAACCTTTACGGTGGCGGAGGTTGCCGAGCAAATGTTTCAACGACTTAAATCCATAGACGAAGAATCGAAGGATGCCGAGGATCCAAAGGACCGGACCAATTACGCAACGAAGTTTCCGCTAGATAAATGCGAGGCTATTGTCCAGGCATCCCTGAAAGAGGCAAAGATAAAGAATGGGAAAATAACCGACGACAACCGGCAGCGGTTTCTTCAGGCTCTTGGGACGTTACGCCGGAAATCGGCCAAGCGGGTTGTTTATAAACTGGCTCCAAAAGCTCTCCGGCCGATGACCACCGCCGACCGTCAAGATGAAAGTTGCAGCGCGGCAGAGATTCGGCGTGGCTCCAAGACTGTGTTTTTCCTATCTGGTTGCGAGGCTTCCTTGAGCGATGAACAGAAAGAGTTTTTCCGCGAGGTTGCCGACGAAGACGGGGAATTTAATAGTGGTCGGGTCGTTGTCCCTAACGGTGCTGATTTTAAAACTCCGGCAAACTTGGTTATAGCTGATGCCCAGCCCGAACGGAAATTCGTTCGTGAGCTCACAAAGCGGGAAAACTCACAGAAGATAGACGCTTGGCTGAAGAATACCCCAGTTGGTTTCTATTCCATTGAGTATGCTTGGAAGAAGGGAAACAAGCACAAGCGGGGGGAATTCAGCCCGGATTTCTTTATTAAGCAAGGAAACACGGTTTTTGTGGTTGAGGTAAAGGGGGATGAGGAGATTTCCGATCCTTCTCCAGACAACATCAAGAAGCATGAATACTCAATGGTCCATTTCGACCGCCTTAATGCATGGTTGGCCAAGGAGAAGGCTACAGCCCAGTATCAGTTCAATATGATCACGCCCAAAAGCTACAATGTATTTTTTCAAAAGCTCCGGGATAATGCCCTTGCTGGGTTCCGATCTGACTTGGACGTTGCAATTAAGAATAGCATTGACCGAGGGGAAGGTGATTAGCCCCGGCGCGGTTGGCTATTGTCGAAGCTTCCCCTCATGGTAGGCCGCGATAGTCGGGTGAATTTTCGTTAGCCCCGCCGGGGTCCGGTACCGAAAGTCCTTCATGTAAATCTTTCCTATCTTTTCCGGTAGCTCATACCCGAACATTGCCCTGCAGAGCGCGTTGACCTCGATCATTGCGTTGACGTAAGATCCGCCGGTATGCGACCAACCGCCGAGCCGCATAAATAAACCGAGGTCGATGGTTTTGAACCCGGCCGCGTCCAAGTCCCAGATAAGCCGCTTCTGCAGTTTGTAGAAGCGCCGGTCGGAAATCCCGCCGATAAGGGGTCACCCCACCAAACGGAAATTTACGCACGCTAAGGATTTCGTAGCGG
>CAZKBG010000006.1:0-4545 GCA_964551375.1 uncultured archaeon
AAAGGCATGGTTTTTAAACATGGCGTTTAGATAATTTAATAATCCGCTCCTTAGCTTTAAGGCTAAAAGCGATTTTATTATATTTATTTGGCTGAAGGTGAGCAAATGTTCTACAGAACAAAAATCGTTGACAAAGTAAGAGTACCACCAAAGAAACTTGGGACAAAAATCAAAGATTCACTGCTTGATATCTGCAGAGAAGACTATGAAGGCAGAATTAACGAAGAATACGGCGTAATAATTGCAATAACTGGAATCGGAGACGTAGGCGTAGGACACGTAATACCTGGAGACGGCGCAGCATACTACGAAGCAGAAATAGAAATGCTGACATATAAGCCAATGATACAAGAAGTTGTCAGAGGAACAGTAACAGAAGTTACTGAATTTGGTGCATTTGTAAGAATCGGGCCAATTGAAGGACTAATTCACGTAAGCCAGATAATGGATGACTATATTAATTACGATGCAAAACTTCCTGGATTTTTAGGAAAGAAAACCGACAAGAAATTAGTAACAGAAGATAATGTTTTAGCAAGAATTGTAACAGTATCCCTAAAGGGAGATACTTCAAGCTCAAAAATCGGATTGACCATGAGACAGCCATTCTTAGGAAAAGCTGACTGGGGCAAAACTGATGAAAAAGGAGCAAAAGAAGGAAAAGGAAAGAAAAAAGACAAAGCTGACGCTCCAAGCGAAAAGCCAAAGAAAGAAGCTAAGCCAAAGGAAGATAAGAAGTAATAATTTTGACTGAAGGTGAATGAAATGTTAAAAGAAAAAGCATGCAGAAACTGCAGATTCATTGTAGAAGAAGGGGACACATGCCCAAACTGCAATGAAAAAACATTCACAACATTCTGGAGAGGATACGTAGTAATAATCAATCCGGAACAATCAGACATAGCAAAGAAAATGGGAATAACAAGAAGAGGAAAATTCGCATTAAGATTAAGCAGGTAAATTTAACGGGTGAGCAAATGGATTTGAAAGTAATTGAAAAGAAAAGGAATGAATTATTGAAGAGAAACGAAGTAGTTCTTGAAGTGCACGAGAAAACAATCCCTTCAAAAAAATTAGTGCGCGAAAAAATGGCTGCAATACTAAATGCTCCTGTTGAATCAATTGCAATTACAAAAATGGACTCAAAATTCGGCTCATCAAAGACAAAAATAATGGCAAGAGTATATGATTCTGCCGAAGAACTGAAGAAAAGAGAAGTTGAATACATAAAAGTAAGAAACTTCGGAAAAGAAAAGAAAGCAGAAACTGCAAGCGGACCAGAAGCTCCACCTGCAAACTTTAAGAAATAAAACTTGGTGATTAAATGGCTGGAAAAGAAGTTAAAGAAAAGAAAATATCAAAATCTGCAAAATATGACGTTTCAACAGGCGTGTTAAAGAGAAAAGGAAAATTCTGCCCAAAGTGCGGTCCCGGAGTATTCATGGCAACACACAAAGACAGAAACTCCTGCGGAACATGCGGATACATGGAAAAGAAGTAAACCTTCTTTTCTAACTAATTTTTTTAATAAATAACTAATTTTACTAAAATATTTAACTAATTTTACTAACCAAACAATTTTTTTGCAATCTTTTGCTTAACACAAGATTAAAATAAACAAAAAACAAACTACTTCTATGCTTTACTATGTAATATTAGCATTCATGATATTTTTTCCCTTGTTCTACTTTAGGGCAGTGAAAAACACATCTTGGGAAATAACGCTAAAAACACTACTTCCAAAGCCAAAACACTGGAAAAAAGAACTTGTTGGCTCAGTTAAACTATTTGCGCTGCTTTTTGCGGCGTTTATTTTGCTCGCAGTAATATTACAGCTGACTGGGTTTAATGATTTGAATAAAGTTGATACCGTTGTTGCTGAAAATCTATCAAATAATGCTGTTTGGTACATACTAACAATCGCAGTTGTGGTTTTGATTGAAGAATTCTTCTTCAGGGCGTTTTTGCAAAACGTTATTGGGCCAATACCTGCCACTTTAGTTTTCACCTTGGCTCATTTTTCATACTGGTCAATTGCAGAACTTATTGGAGTATTTGCTTTGGGGCTAATACTTGCATATTGGTTCAAAAAGAACAATTCCCTAATGCAAAACTACCTTGGGCACTTATTCTATAATACCGTAGCAATCCTGCTTTACGCGCTTTTGTAAACATTTTATAGAACTACTGTTCAAATAATACATAGTGGGAAAATGATTTGTCTTGGAATTGAATCAACAGCGCACACATTCGGCGTTTCAATAGTTGAAAGCGACTTACAAAAAGCTGGGTACTTAAAATCAAAATGCTTAATCAAATCAAACGAAAAAGATTCATACACTACTGAAAAAGGCGGAATGATACCCCGCGACCTTGCAGAGCATCATTATAGAGTTGCCCCAGTTGTTCTAAAAAATGCTCTTCTAAAAGCAGGCGTTAAACTAAACGAAGTGGATTTGATTTCATTCTCGCAAGGTCCAGGAATTGGAAATGCCTTAAGATGCGGAGCAATAACTGCAAGACAACTTGCGCTTAAAAATAATATTTCCTTAATTGGAGTAAACCACTGCGTTGCGCATATAGAAATTGGAAGAAAATTATGCGGCGCAACTGACCCAGTAATGCTTTATGCATCAGGCGCAAATACCCAAATAATTTGCTATGAAAATTCGTATTATAGAGTATTTGGGGAAACGCTTGACACAGGAATTGGAAACTTTCTTGACGCATTCGGACGCGAAATGGGATTAGGTTTTCCCGCAGGACCAAAACTTGATGAAATGTATTTTTCCGGAAAAGAACTAATTGATTTACCATACACTGTAAAAGGAATGGACTTGGCATTTTCAGGATTACTTACTTCAACCGTGAACAAATTACCTGAAATTGAAAGCGGACGAATAAAAAAAGAAGATTTAGTATATTCCGCGCTTCACAATGCATTTAGCATGCTCACTGAAGTAACTGAAAGAGCGCTTGCTCACACTGAAAAAAAAGAAGTAGTGCTTGGCGGAGGGGTTGGTTGCTCAAAAGCGCTTCAAGAAATGGTTGCTCGTATGTGCGAAGAACGAGGAGCTAAATTATTTGTTCCCCCAAACTCAGTAATGGTGGATAATGCTGCCATGATTGCCTGGCTTGGAATATTAATGAATTCAAAAGGACACAAAAGCAATCCTTCCACAGTGCCAGTCCTTCCAAAGCAAAGAACTGATGATGTTAAGGTGAACTGGCGTGAATGAAGTAAAAGCAGTAATTGCAATAGTGCAGAAAAAAGATAAATTCTTAGTGCTAAAACGCTCTCCGACACGCAAATCAATGCCAAATAAGTGGCAGTTTGTCGCAGGGCATGTGGAAGAAGGAGAAACCCCTTCCCAAACAGCTGAACGCGAAGCAATGGAAGAAACAACCTGCAAAGTAAAAGCGGTCAATATAGGCGAGCCTTACATTGATTACGAAAAAAGAATCAACACAAAATGGGTGCTGATTCCAGTCCTTTGTGAATACATATCAGGCGAAGTCAAAATAGACGCAGAGCACACAGAATTCAAATGGGCAAGCCATGAAGAACTCAAGAAACTATCCCTTCCAAAGAATACTTTTGAAGAACTTAACAAATTTCTCAAAAAATAAACAAAAAAAAGCCAGACTAATGCTTTTTATTCAACAAAAGCGTATAACAGAATAGTGATTTAATGATTTCAGGAGACAGGGTAGAAGCGCTGCTTGAAAGATACGTTAAGCAAAACAATGTAGTATCGCTTGGAACAGGACCCACTAACGAAGCCTTCTTAAAAAAACTTGCAATTTATGCTGAAAGCTCAGGACTTAGAATAAAAGTAGTTCCAACTTCCCACGCAATGGGATTAATCTGCTCCGAACTCAAAATACCCACAGTATCTTTAAATGATGTTGAAGTTGACTTGGCATTTGACTATATTGACCAAGTGGATAATGATTTTAATTATATTTCAAACGAAACAACTTCTCTTATTAGAGACCAAATGATTGCGCAGGGCGCTGCTGAAATGATAGTAATAGCAAAAGAAGAAAATTTTGTTCCAAGATTAAACTGCAAAATGTCAATAGAAGCAAGCACATTCGCTGTGAATAAAACAATGGCTCAATTAATGAACTTGGGCGAACCCACGCTTAAATTAGCCAAAGGAAAACCAGTAATGAGCGAAACAGGACACTACTTTATTGAACTAAAGTTTGACGAAATCTATTCTCTTGAAGATTTGGATTACGAAGCCAAAAGAATTCCAGGCGTTTTAGAAACAAGCCTGTTTATCGGGTGCGCAGACAGGGTAGTTTTATACGGCAATGATTTAACCGTAAAAAGCCGATTAACGAGCGTAGATGACGAAGAAGCCTAAAAAGCAAGTATTAAAACTTATCTAAGGGAATTTTATTTATCAAGGTCTGATTGTCGGCAATTTAAATGCGAAGCACGCTGCAGAGCAGCACCTCCCGCGAGCCGGCGTGACGGCTCTGCCACTGTAGATCAGCAGTTAGATCGCCTGACTCATAATCAGGAGGTCGGCG
>CAZKBG010000007.1:0-2097 GCA_964551375.1 uncultured archaeon
GTACCAGGAGTAGTACGAGAAGCGGCTCAGGATGTCGAGATCACCGATCTTCACGATGGTCTTGCCATACGGACCGCAGTCCGCGCCGTACACGCCCATGATGGAGTCCTTGCCGAGCAGCGGAATCGCGGCCACGTTGTAGGCGACGGTGATGTGCGCGCCGGTGTCATGCGCGAAGCGGCAACCCCAATCCTCGTTTGCGCCGTTGAAGCGGACGGTCAGCGTGTCGGAGTTGACGGCGGTCACAAGGCCCTGCTCGCACTTCGAGCTTGGGGCAACGCTCTCGGTCTCAGGCGTTTCGATGGTCACGTAGTCGCCCACGGCCGCGCCCAAGGTCGCGTTGCTGGAAACAACCACGGAGGTCGCGCCCTTGGCGAGCGCGCCGTTCAGGGTGTTGTCCGCGCCGGAGGTCGCATTGCTGCCGGCCCCCAGATAGAGCTTGCCCTTGGGGGTCGGGATGAACGTGATGTTCGCCAGGGTGAAGGGCTTTCCCCAGGGGCTATACAGGTTGCCGCTGTCCTGGTAGTAGCCGACCGTCTTGAACTCGGTCAGCGACATGATGTCGAGGGCCAGGGTCGGGTGAATCGGCGCAACGAAGCCCCAATTCTTGAACGGCTCCACGCCCATGCTCGCGGCCTCGGTGACGAGGCGCATCAGGAAGTCATAGGTCACAGTGTCAGTGGACGAGGCCGCAGTCAGGTCGGCCATTGTCGCGCTATTGTCGATGTGGATGGTGTTGGTCGGCATCGTGCTGCCATAGCCGCAGGCGGCGCGCCGCAGGATGCGGTCAATGGACAAGATGCGCTGTGCAGACGATTTGCGACCACAGATTTCCGGCAGATTGGTGTGCGCCTGATAGCGCAGCTTCTTGGTCGTGGCGAAGGAGCCACCGTATTCCGCAGGCGTGATGGAAATGTTGCCATCGTCCATCGTCTGCGGCGTGATGTCGGACGTTTCGCTGAGCGCGTCGTCAATCGGCGTGCCAACGTCATAGACAGGGTACTCGAAGGTCGAGCCACCGTCTCCGCTTTCAGCAACGGGCTTCTGCCAAGACACGAACTGACCCCACACGCCGGGCGTCTCATCGCCGTGCATGAGGTACGCTTTCTCATAGCGTGCCTTGACCGAATCCCCCAGATCAGAAACTTGGGTGATAGCCATGTGTTACTCTCCGTATTCCTTACCGTACTTCTTAGCCAGCGCCCCGCGTGGGAGCTTGCCCTGGCGTAGTAATGCGACGTCACGCGCCCAGGTATCCGGCGCGACCGGCGCGCCTTCACCGAGGTCAACCGTGTTGAGACCCTGCCGCTGCATCGCTTCCGCGACCTTGCGCTTCACGATCTCGTCAATGGCTTCGGGCGCGGTCGCTTTGCGTAGCTCCTCGCGCTCCTGTTCCAGTTTGGCGCGGGCCTTGGCGTGCATGTCACGCTCAAAGGCCACGCGGCCCTGCTCGCCCTGGTACTGGTAGGGGTCGAACTCGTCAGGGCTAAGACCCGCGGCCGCGGCTTGGCTCTTGACGTAGCTCTCCCACTGACGCCAGCCCTGAGCCATCGTCATTGCGCGTTGAGAGGCGATTTGGTCGATGATCTGTTGGCGCTTGCCGGGATCGTCCTCGTCCTCCAACTGTGCTTGCAGTTGGGCTTGGGTGCGTTCGGCCTGGATTGCGGCCAACTGATCGCGTTGGGCCTGTAACTCCGACTCAGCGCGTGCGGCGCGCCTTGCGGATTCTGCGATTTCCTGATCCTTCTTAGCCTTGTACGCCACAAAGTCAGGGTCGCTTTCAAGGTTCCTAGCCGCTGGCGCAGGTTGGCCGAATTTAGCCCTGCCTCTGCTCCTGCGGCTTGTCGATTCGGACTCATCTGCGGCTGACGGAGTTGCGGCTTCCTCTGCGTCCGGTGTGATCTCCATGATTTCAGGATCATCATCCACGGACACATCGGCAAAGCGCGTTTTCCCCTCCATCTCCGGGTTGTCCAAATCAACGTCCGGGGTTGCGTTCTTCGCCATCTCAAAATCTCCAATTGTTAATGGCCCACTTGGGGCAAGATATGTGAACGGCCTGTTGGCCGCGATCACCAGATAAACAAAAAGCGCCCA
>CAZKBG010000007.1:2197-3870 GCA_964551375.1 uncultured archaeon
AACAGAACGTCATTGACCATCCTGACGGCTTCGTACTTGTCTGGGTTGGCCTTGATCCAGGCCGACCGCTTGGCCTTGTCCTTGATGGCGTTGTATTCTTCGGCCCACCCGACCGCGGTCTCGCCGTACTTCTTTGCCGCCGCGGTCCGATTCTTGTCGTAAGCCGTCTCGGTCTTGGGATTGAACTTGTCGATGATGGGATACTGCTTGCGGACAGCATCGGCCGCGCTCCAACCCGCTTTCATGTTCGGATGGGCGGCGTCCCAGGCTTTCAGCGCGTCCTCATCGCCGGATTCCTTGATCGCAAACCGCTCGGATTGGAGGCGCTTCCACTCGTCGGCGGTGACGCCTGCGGCCTTGGCGGAAGCAGCGTCTTGCAGCTTCTTGGCCTTGTAGTAGGCGTCGATGTCGGCCTTCTCTTGCGGCGTCAAGACCTTTAGCGTGTCGCCCATCTTCTCGATGGCGGCTTGGAACGCTTTGATCTCGTAGGGCTTCCAATCCGCAAAAGTGTTCTCGGCATCTTCAAAGCCGGTCTCAGGATCGTAGTCATGCGCGGCTTCGTCGGCCTTGAAGCGTTGGTACATTTCCTCGGTCAGCCCGGCCTTCTCTAGCGCGGCGTAGTATTCCTTGCCCGCGGGCAGGCGCTCAAAGACCATTGTCGCGTAGCGGGCGAGCCGCGCATTGTCATCGTACTCGCGGCCCAGGGAGTAGGATTTGTACCAGGGATACTTGTCGTAGAAGGCATCCAGCCGCTTCCAAAATTCCTCATCGCCCAGGGCGTCCGCTTCCCGATTGAGCGCGGCCTTCTCGGTCTTGGCGATGTTGTACTGCACTTCGATCTGCGATTGCGGCTTGAAGCCCTGGCCCAACGCGAAGCTCGTCATGTTGCCCAGGCCACGCTCGGCGGCTTCGGCTTGCTTGGCGATGTCCCAGATCGGGCCGGCTTGCTTGTAGGCGGCATCCTCGATGTCAGCCTGCGTGATGAGCTTGCCGTCGATCTCCTGACCGATCAAGTCACTCAGGTACTTCGGGATGCGCCGCCGCTCGTACACCGTGCCACCGGGCCGTCGCCAGCCTTCGATGTCCAGCCCACCGGCAGGGATCACGCCCTCCAATGACGGCACGGCCTCGCGCAGCAGCGCGGTTAACGACTTGATGAACTGCGTTTGCGGCAAGATATTTGACACCCATTCCTCAGCCGCTTCGGGGTGCGTCTTGGCTATCGCGGCGGCATACGCCCAAATGATCGGACTCCAAATCGTCGGACCCCAATCATTGAGCTTCTGCACCGTCTCACCGCTTGGCAGCGGGACGCCTAGCGCGCCGTACTTGCCAGCCGGTACGTCACTCTTGACATCGCTCCTGAACGAATCCAGCAGCGCGTTCAACGGCATCAGCGTGCGTTCCAGTGGGATGCGGATACCGTCGCCAAGCGGAATATAAATCATGCCCTCCCAATCCTTCGGCATCGTGGCAGTCTGATCCCCCACCTCATCGCGGTAGCGTTGCTCGTTCATCTTGTGCAGCATGGCCCGATAGCGCGCGTAGTTTGACAGGTATTCAGGGTGCTGGATCAGGCGCTCGGCCCAATTCTTGTAGGTGAAGGTGTACCAGTACGAGTAAGGATACAG
Organism: uncultured archaeon; assembly: GCA_964551375.1. Taxonomy (GTDB): domain Archaea; phylum Iainarchaeota; class Iainarchaeia; order Iainarchaeales; family JAAZKV01; genus JAAZKV01. The sequence goes on from CAZKBG010000007.1 coordinate 3,829, forward strand.
GAACGACAACCACTCATGGATGTTGCGGCGATTGGAGTAGTC
>CAZKBG010000008.1:0-3664 GCA_964551375.1 uncultured archaeon
TCTTGATTGGCATGGTTATAAGAGCCTCACTAATCTCTGTCATTGAGTATTTCTCTTTCATTTCATTGTCTGGCTCGGCAGTCCATAGGCTTTAAATTCTCTTGGATTCATAAGCTCCCAAGCGAATTTCTTGTCCTCTTTCAAGAAAAAAGTAAATTCATTTCTCGTATTTTTCCAGGTAAATCCGAGCTAAATTGGAACCTTCGTTTGTGTCAATGATTTTCGCCTTATGTAGAGCGCGAGCAACTCCCCAGAAATACAGGGCTTTATAATGGTCATCTCTAAAGCCTCTACGCCTTCCAGCAGGATGTGGGAGTTGTTGAACAACTTGGTTGCCCTTAAGGAAATGATTTAGCCAACCTTCCACGGCCGAACCTACTGCAAAAATTACTTTTGGCTTAAGCAATTCGATTTCTTTGCTCAGAACTTCAAAAAAGCAATTTTCAATCGTCTTTTCGTTGAAGGATCCCAATCCCAAAAATTTCCCTTCGGAGTTGTTCATTCCGCACTTTACAAGGTTTGTCATGTAAACGGTTTTCAATTTAAACGTCTGAATCGCGCTAAGTACGAAATCACCATACACACCACCACGGAATCTTTCTGGGTATTCTTCTATTAGGTGATTACCATGGATCCAATACCACTCTTTGGGCGGTCGTTTGTTATGCCCTTTGAATGCGACTTCATGATAGATCCCATAATCAAGACTTGGAGTCTCGTATACAAACATTATTGGTTCTGAATGCCATTTGGACATATCTTGGGCGATATTGGTCGAAAGAAAGAAATCGGAAGAAAGTGCACCATGAGAAATGTTCGTCAATTTATACTCAGGCTGTTTCGGACATGTCTCAATATTCTTCTCTTCACACGCCAAACAATATCCGATTATTTTCGGATGGGAAAAGCCATTCTCTCGGTATTTCGCAAAGGTATAGTCAGAAACATCTTCTTGGGCAAGTTGGATTACTTTCCCAAAATTGAGCTTCCGCAAATCCTTCATAAGTTTCTCCGTCACCAGGCATTTAGAAATTTCCCCGCAATGCCTTTACCAGAATTTTTCCGATATCCGTGATTCCGACGGTATTCCGACAATGAAGAGCATCCTTGTAAAGTTTTGGCTCAGGCAAGGTTTTGTGGTCTCTCCGATATTTCAAGAATCCACACTTTAAATTCTCAACCGCCTCTTCTCTTGTATTCCCCAATACTGGCATTAGATCGATTTCTAAAGGCAAAGTAACCGCCGGCCACTTCTTCAACCCCGCAATCCAAGGTAGAACCTTTACCCCAGCCACCTTCAACATTGCTGGGTCTCGAAAGTCTACCTCAACTTCGTAGTCTTCAAGCCGAACTGGAATTCCCATGTCCACCGATTCCTATCCTTGATCCAACGTCACTTCTTCATTTTCTCTCTTGCTACCTTTTTTGCGGCCTCGTCGACACCCTCTGGCAGAATGAACCAAATCGGCAAGCCCCTTGATTGAGGGGTCCCGCTTGGGTTTTCGGGATTACCATTCCATCGAATTGCTGTAGCAGAGGCCCCATCCCAATCGACTTCTGCCAAAGCCCAACTATCCTTGCCCCCATCATACAGCACTTTTATGTTCTTTATTCTCCCTCTTGGGGCTAATACAAGCTCGGGCTTAATGTAAGTCATTTCGTGAAGGTCCTTTCGGCGGCAATGTGCCCGGATTATACCATTAGGGTAAACCGATGTCAAACATAGGTATTTACATAAGTATGTAGCACTGGTATAATTGGATTGACGATTAGAATGAGGCGTCCCGGTGAACCCTGAAGACTTTCAGAAGCTATGGATTGGTGGATTAAGCCCTAACATGAATGCCACTGATGCGAAGTTTTGTAGAAAAACCCACTTGTACTCAATGGAGTTTTGCGTTCCTTTACTCCCTAAAGGCCTGATATTCCACAAGGGCAGACCTGCCAACCCACGTATTTACATATGTATTGGAAATGGAAGTTACTTAAACAAGAGCAGATCCAAGGTTCCACTTTGGCCAATTTGTGGTTGGCATTAGCCTGGCTCTTCTCTCAATTTAAACGAAATCGATTCCCATCCTTCAGGAGGCATTGTGAGAAATTCGAATTTCCAAAACTTCCTTGAGTCTCGCACTCATGAAATTATGGGCCATTATGAGACTGCGAAAACCAAATACGAGGCTATCTGGGCATTCTACGAGAAGAACATGCCAAATTGCATTTCAAAATGCCAAGAGAAAAAGAAGCAGTTCTCCGAAAAGACTTTTTTTGATGGGCCCCAAGGGATTTATTGGGTTGGTGAAACTCCAAAGATATTCATTTTGGGCCGGGAGCATTTTGGTTGGTATGGGTCGACTGAATGGAAATCAAACAAAGAGTTCATTTGCTTTTCCCCGATCGAGTTTGCCTTCTTTACAGTCCCTTCCATGGGCGCATATTGGGCAACTGTAAAGGATCTGCTTTGTCACGTATTTTCGGTTGACCTTGGTTCCTGGGACTTCATTCTTAAGAATTCCGCGTTTTCAAATTCATGCAAGTGCTTGTCTAACAACAATTCTTACAAGTGGTTTCTACACCAACAATGCTTTGAAATTGGCTATTGTCGAAAGGAGATCGAAATTGTTCAGGCACCGGTAAACCTTTTGTTCACTAAGTCGCTCAATCTGGCAAAGAAGCTCTTCTCTGAAAATTCCGTGGAAATTGAAAAGACGCGTGAATTCCTTGTGTTGAAAGCCCAAAACCAGTTTATTGTTGAATGCTCCCATCCTAGCCGGCAATCAATTGATTGGCGGCAACGCCTTAAAGAGGTCGTGAAGAAGTATTCTCAGTAAGCTGGAAGAATCGAACAAGCGGCAATAGGCGAAACCCCTTAATGATGGCGTGAAGAGATCCCTGCAACAACCTGGGTTACTTGGTCCTTCGAAACCGACAGGAAGATGGGAATTTTGCTATCCTCCCTTTGTTCCTGTATTCTTCGTTCAAGGAGTCTCCCGCTATGTCCGTGGAAATCATGACCATCAAGGAACTGGCTCTATATCTCGACCTCACCGAGGGAACCATCTACAAGAAGGTCTCAAACCACGAAATCCCCTATACCAAACTCGGAAACCTGCTCCGGTTCCCCAAATGGGCCATCGACCAATGGGTGAGCGAAAACACGGTCAATCCCCCCGATGCCCTTTTCGACGAGTTCGCTAAGCTCCAATCCCGCTACCATTTCAAGAAATGGCTTGAATCCAAGGGCATCGACCCCGCCACCCTCACCGACCAACAAATCCTCGATCTGGTCAAAAAAGCGATCGCCGATCTTTCAACGGGGTCGCCTTCGACCGATAATCCCCGCCCCGGAAAATGAAGGCTGGAAGAATGCCCCGCTCCTTGCGTGAATACGCGCTCGAACTCTCCCGCCTCGACCAGGCCGAAATCCTCAAGAAGCTTGGTATCAAGCACTACGCCAAGGACATCTTGAAAATGTCCAAACCCGAATTGTTGAAAGAATTTGGATTGGGCCCCAAGCGCTTGAACAAGTCCCTGTTCATCAAAAACGTGATCTGGCAGACCTTCGAGAGATTGCAGGCCGGGGAAACCCCGTTCGACATTGGAAACCTCCGCTCCTTCTGGTATTACATCAAGGACACCCTCGACCGCGTCGGCGCCAACAAGG
>CAZKBG010000009.1:0-2794 GCA_964551375.1 uncultured archaeon
GGGTGGATCGTGTTACCCTCGAACGGGTTCTTATGCAAAACGAAGGAATGGGCCGATTCGTCGAAAGAGGCATTAGAAGCCAAAAAGAAGCGCGTGAGGCGCCACAACCAATCATCGAACCGGCCAAGATAATCTTCACTGGCAATCCGGACCTTTTCAACCACCTCTTGGTCGAAATTGTTCAAAAGCATTTCCCGGGCTTCCCGGCGCTTGTTGTCGATCTGGGAATCAAGGTCATTTTGAAGTTGATCAAATTCATAGGCAATTTGTTCAGGAGTTCGGCACCGCTGGTAAATTCCGATAATGCGTTTCTCGAAATCGACCCCCGACTCAATAGCCCCGAGAACCTCATCACTAGCACCGAATACACCGTTGAACAAACGGAATTTTTCGTCGAGAAGCTCGTAAACACGTTGGTCGGCGGCGTTCGCCTTGTTGAGGAAGTTGACCACGACCACGTCAAACTTCTGGCCGTATCGGTGACAGCGGCCTATCCGCTGTTCGATACGTTGGGGGTTCCAAGGAAGATCATAGTTGACGACCAGGTTGCAGAATTGAAGGTTGACCCCTTCGGCGGCGGCTTCGGTGGCTATCATGATCGAGGCTTCGTCCCGAAAGCATTCGACGAGGGCGGCGCGTTTGTCGGCGGTCGGAGAACCGCTTACCCGGTCGGTGCCAGAATGGCGGTCTAACCACTTCTGGTAAATCTCCCGGGATTTGGGGTCAGTGTTGGACCCGTTGAACAGAACGACTTTCCCGGCAAACTCGGTTTGCTCGAGGACGCGGTAAAGATAGTCTTGAGTGCGTCGGGACTCGGTAAAGATCAGTGCTTTTGGTTGAAGAACGGCTGCACCCTGGTTCTTCTGAGCTTCAGCAGCTGCGGCAAAACCACGGCGCAAGGCAGTCAACAAGACTTCCCCTTTTGAGTTCTTCACGATCGAGCCGGCCAAACGGTGAAAAGCCCTCAGGGTTTCCATTTCCTCTTTGAGTTCTTGAAGCTGCTCCGGGGAAAGCTTCTTTAGATCACGCTTTTCGGGTTCCTCCGTGTCATCATCATCTTCGGCCCATTCGTCTTCAAGTTCCGGGAGGGTTTCCAGGTCTTCAACCGTCGCCTCTGGTGGATTCTGGGATACCTCGGCGGCGCTTGCCGCGATCTCAAGGCGTTTGGCCAAACCTTCAAGGGTGCCGGAGATGGCATAGGTCGAAGAGGCAAGGAGCTTTCGTAAAATGAGGGTCATCAAACGGCGTTGACTCGCCGGAAGGGCATACAGGTTCGGACGTTGGAGGTAATCGGAAACCAGCTCGTAAAGCTGTTGTTCCTCAGGGGTTGGGGTAAACTCCTGAACAAGCGCGTGACGGTTCGTATATTTTACATACTCCAAAACCTGCTTGCGGAGGGTCCGCTTGCAGATTGGCCGTAGTCGTTCCTTCAGCCTTGAATAGTCTTCATCACCGGTCAGGCGGGCAAACTGAACCTTGAAGCTTTTCAGGTCACCAAAGGTAAACTCATCAATGACGCTGATCAGCCCGTACAGCTCCAAAAGAGAGTTCTGAAGTGGGGTCGCGGTGAGAAGGACCTTCTGGAATGGATTGATAGCGGATTTGACGGCTTGGGCGATTTTGTTTGAGGGCTTGTAAACATTGCGCAATCGGTGCGCCTCATCGACCACAATCAGGTTCCAAGGGATTTGCCGGATGTAAGGCTCTTTGGCGCGGGCGAATTGGTAAGAGCAAACTATGACCACATCTTGCTTGAATGGGTTCAGGTTCCCTTTTTTAATCTCTTCGTTGAAGGTTCGGTTTTCGAGAAGGGTTGAGGGGAGGAAGAATTTATCGGCTAGTTCCTGGCTCCATTGCTTGCGGAGATTGGCGGGAACGATGACCAAAAGGCGGCGGGACCGCTCGGCCCATTTTTGAGCCAATAGGATTCCGGCCTCAATGGTCTTGCCAAGGCCGACTTCATCAGCGAGGATAGCCCCTTTTGAAAGTGGGGAACGGAAGGCAAAAAGAGCCGCTTCGACCTGGTGAGGGTTCAAGTCTACCTGGGCATCGGAAAGGGCCCCGGCCAGTTTTTCAACGCTGTCTGAAGGGCAACGCTTTGTTAGCTCATAAGCGTAGTACTTTGCATGGAAATCAGTATAATTGCTCGGCTGTGAAATTGGGACCATAAATGGATTAAATCGAGCGCCACATTGTTTCAATCAGTTGAATGTTTCTTTGGACGTTCGTTTCCGTGCGTTTCGTAATTTGTTTGGCAGTAAAAACCTGGCCAGAGAAAAGATCAATGAATTCAATGTTTTTGGTTGGAAAAGTGACATTCACATCGCGGAGAACCATTGCTGCAACTTCAATAGTCTCCTTTGCCATTTGGGGGGTAATTGGGGAATTTCTGAAGTTGTAAAAGATAAACTTTTCAATGCCTGCTTCATTTACACTCAAGTCAAAATGAAGTCTAACCTGAACTTGACCGTATGACGTTAGAAACTTTCTGTTGGGAAGTAACCGAAGGGCTCGTGTTGCCTGCCGACCATTTTGAAAGGAATCAATGACCCGTTTATTATGTCTTCGCCTGACATCAAGACCTACTGATTGGTCTATTTTTATCCGACCATCTGTGATAATCAACGGATCATTAGAACCACGATAGAATCTGCGGATTGTGGTTAATGCCGGAGAATAATACGGGATTTTAAAAGGGGAATCGCCATCTTTCGGGTATTTTTGTTCATGAAGGATTCGTAATTGCTCGTATGCTGGCAATTGAAGCATTTCCGCGAGAGATCGAACAGTCAGT
>CAZKBG010000010.1:0-2712 GCA_964551375.1 uncultured archaeon
TGACCGGGGTTTCCAAGTTCTCCAAGGCCGGGATCTTCTCGGGCCTGAATAACCTTCGCGACATCACTGTTTCGACCGCCTACTCCAGCCTGTGCGGGTACTCGGAATCCGATCTGGACACGGTCTTCGCCCCGGAACTACCCGGCCTGGATCGCGACGAGATTCGCCATTGGTACAATGGATACAACTGGTTGGGCGAGCCTGTATACAACCCGTTCGATGTGCTGCTTCTGTTCCAGGAACGCGTCTTTCAGTCCTATTGGTTTGAAAGCGGCACGCCGACGTTTCTGATCAAGCTGCTCATGGAACGGCAGAGTTTTGTTCCGACCCTGGGCGGCCTTCAGGTCGACGCCAGCGTGCTTTCGGCCTTTGACGTGGAACACATCTCCACCGAGGCCCTCTTGTGGCAGACCGGATATCTGACCTTTGCCGGCGGGGAAAACTTGGGCGGCGAAATATTTTATCGCCTGAGTTATCCCAATCACGAAGTGTACCTCAGCTTGCATAAAAGCCTGGCCCGGGCGCTTCTGGGCGACATCAGCAAGGAAGCAAACCTGCGTCGGTCCCTGTGGCATGTGCTCAAATCGCGGGACGCGGAAATCTGGCAACGGCATTTCACCAGCCTCTTCGCCGCCATTCCCCATGACTGGCACCGCAAGAACGAGATTGCCCGCTACGAAGGCTATTACGCCAGTGTCTTTTACAGCCATTTTGCCGCGTTGGGCCTGGACATTCGTCTGGAAGACGCCACCAGTGAAGGGCGCATCGACATGACCGTGCTCTTTGATGGAGCGGTGTTCATCTTTGAATTCAAGATCGTCGAGGACTGTCCGGAAGGGCGCGCCCTGGAACAGATCAAAACCAAACGGTATGCCGATAAATACCGCGCCTTGGGCCAACCCATCCACCTCATCGGTATCGAATTTTCTCGCCAGACCCGAACCGTGACCGGATTCGAGGTAGACCGTTCGTAGGGGCGATTCACGAATCGCCTCCCACAGATTGTTTCCGCAACCATTTCAGGATGATCCATGACCAGAAAAAAACTCCCCATCGGCATCCAGACCTTCCAGGAAATCCGGCAGGATCAGTGGTATTATGTCGATAAAACAGGATTCGCCGTACAGTTGGCCCAGGAAGGAAAATATTATTTCCTGTCCCGCCCCCGCCGGTTCGGCAAGAGCCTGTTCCTGGACACGCTCAAGGAACTGTTCGAGGGCAATCGGGAACTGTTCACCGGCCTGGAGGCGGAAAATCGCTGGGATTGGAGCGTGCGCCATCCAGTGCTGCGTTTCAGCTTCGCGGGCGGGGTGGTGGAATCGAACGAGGACTTGCGGACGAGATTGCATGTCCAACTGAAGCGCCTGGAAGATGCACATAGTCTGAACTCGGGCCAGGAACTCTTCGGTATTGCGGATAGATTCCAGGCATTGATGGAGCATGCCCATGTTTCCACCGGCCAACGCGCGGTCATCCTGGTGGACGAATACGACAAGCCCATCCTGGACCGCATCGAGGACCGGGAGCAGGCCCTGGCCATTCGCGAGGTGCTCAAGGATTTCTATTCGGTCATCAAGGATAATGACGCCCATGTTCGCTTCGCGTTCCTGACCGGGGTTTCCAAGTTCTCCAAGGCCGGGATCTTCTCGGGCCTGAATAACCTCAACGATATCACGGTCGATCCGGTCTACTCGGCCATTTGCGGCTATGCCGAGGCCGATCTGGACACGGTCTTCGCCCCGGAACTGCCCGGCCTGGATCGGGAGGAAATCCGCCGCTGGTACAACGGCTACAACTGGTTGGGCGAAGCCGTGTACAATCCCTTCGACGTGCTGCTGCTCTTTTCCAAGCGCCAGTTCGCGCCCTACTGGTTTGAAACCGGGACGCCGACCTTTCTGGTCAAGCTGCTCATGGAACGACGAAGTTTTGTTCCGGACCTGGGCGGCCTTCAGGTAGACGCCAGCGTGCTTTCGGCCTTTGACGTGGAACACATCTCCACCGAGGCCCTCTTGTGGCAGACCGGATATTTAACCTTTGCCGGCGGGGAAAACTTGGGTGGCGAAATATTTTTCCGCCTGAGTTATCCCAATCATGAAGTGTACCTCAGCCTGCACAAGACTCTGGCCCGGGCGCTTCTGGGCGACATCAGCAAGGAATCGAACCTGCGCCGCGCCCTGTGGCATGTGCTCAAATCGCGGGATGCGGAAATCTGGCAACGACATTTCACCAGCCTCTTCGCCGCCATCCCCCACGACTGGCATCGCAAGAACGAAATTGCCCGCTACGAAGGCTATTACGCCAGCGTCTTTTACAGCCATTTCGCGGCCCTGGGTCTGGACATCCGCCTGGAGGACGCCACCAGCCTGGGGCGCATCGACATGACCGTGCTCTTTGACGGGGCCGTGTTCATCTTTGAATTCAAGGTTGTGGAAGACAACCCCGAAGGCCGGGCCTTGGAGCAGATCAAGGCCAGAAACTACGCCGAGAAATACCGCGCCCTGGGCCAGCCCATTCATCTCATCGGCATCGAATTCTCCCGCCAAACCCGGACCGTGACCAGATTCGAGATGGGTCGTCCGTAGGGGCGATTCGCGAATCGCCCCCCGCAGATTGTTTCCGTAACCATTTCAGGACGAACCATGACCAGAAAAAAACTTCCCATCGGCATCCAGACCTTCCAGGAAATCCGGCAGGATCAGTGGTATTATGTCG